>CAYGKH010000107.1:0-6654 GCA_964350345.1 uncultured Coriobacteriaceae bacterium | reverse complement strand
TCGGAATCGGGATAGCGCTCTCGGTGACCGCATTGGGGACCCTCACGCTGCGCTCAGGGCCGACCCCCGCGCCCCGTGAACTCGTCGGCCGCCGGTGGACGGGGGCCGTGACCGCGATAGTCATCGCAGGTGTCGCGCTCGGCGGCGCGATGATGGTGATGATCGCCCAGCCCGACGACACCGCCGACGACGGATCGACTGTGCTCTTCCGACAAGACACGCAGTACCACCGCATCCTCGTGACCGAGACGGACGGAGAGCGTGCGCTGCTCTTCGACCGCTCGCGCCAAACGGCGGTGAACCTCGATGACCCGCTCGTCAGCACGATCCGCTACCCGGACTACCTGCACCTCGCCTTCGCCGCGAACCCGCAGGCCGAGCGGGTGCTCGTGCTCGGACTCGGCGGCGGAGCACTCCCGGCACGCATACTAACCGACTATCCCGGGGTGTCGGTGGACGCCGTCGAGATCGACCCCGTGGTCGTCGACGTGGCCGAGCGGTACTTCGCACTGCCCGAGGATCCCCGCCTGTCCGTGATCGTCGAAGACGCCCGACGCTACGTCCAGCGCACGACGGAACGCTACGACGTAGTCGTTGTCGACTGCTACCACGCTGATGCGCTCCCCTTCCACCTGACGACTGCCGAGTTCTTCGGCGAGATCGACGATGTCCTCGCTCCAGGTGGCGTGGTCGCATACAACATCATCTCCGCCGTCGAAGGCGACAGTAGCGACCTCTTCCGCAGCCTCTATCGAACCGCGGGTGGCGTGTGGGATCGGCTGTGGGTGTTCCCGGTCGAGCGCCGGGACGGCGTCGAGTCCCTCGGCACGATACGCAACATCGTGATGCTCGCGACAAGCGCGCAGGTGTCCGAGAACGACCTCCTCGGCCAGATCGACTCGCGGGTAGGAGGATCGGTAAGCGTCGAGGGATTCGACAGGTTCGACGAACGGCTCTACCGGAACCTGATACCACTTGGCGACGTACCCGTGCTCACCGACGCCCACGCCCCTACCGACTCGCTCATACGCCTGTACTGATCACTCCGATGACCTCGTCGTCGGTCAGGTCGTGAAAGTCGCGATAGTAAGCGGCCACAGCAAAGGGCACGCTCTCCTGCTCGATCAGGCAGTACGCGACTGTTGCTGCCCTCACGACGATGCGCCGAACCGACTAGACCCGTACGGCTACTCCGCGACCTCGACTGTCTCGGACTCACCGACGCCGAGGTGCTCGCGGACACGCTCCAGCCCCCGCGAGCACCGGTTGCCCCACCCGTCGAGGAACGCACCGTCGCGCAGCACGAGCACGACCTCGCATTCGTTGGGACATCCGCCGCACTCCTCCCCAACCGTCTGAAAAGAGACATCCCGCACCGCGAAGGTGAACGGGGCCTCTTCCCCGCTGTCGCGTGCGACGAGCGCCACGCCGAGGGCACCCATCAGGTGCCCGTCATCGTCGACGAAGACGTTGTGCCCGGTCGCCTCACTGAAAGCCTTCACCACGCCGACGTTCTTGCTCACGCCCCCCTGGAAAACGATCGGGGCAAGGACTTCCTTGCCCTTGCCGACGTTGTTTAAATAATTCCCCACGATCGCGTTGCACAGACCAGCGATGATGTCCTCGGTCGGGTGCCCGATCTGCGCCTTGTGCACGAGGTCGGACTCGGCGAACACCGTGCAGCGCCCCGCGATCTTGGTCGGCTTCTTGGAGCGCAACGCGTAGTCGCCGAACTCCTCCACCGGAACGCCGAGGCGCCGCGCCTGGGAGGAGAGGAACGAACCGGTTCCCGCAGCACACAGAGTGTTCATCGCATAGTCCACCGGCACACCGTCGCGCACGATGATGATCTTCGAGTCCTGCCCGCCGATCTCAAAGATCGTGCGCACGTCGGGGTGGCGAGAGAGCGTCCCGACCGCATGGGCGGTGATCTCGTTCTTCACGACCTGCGCGCCGAGGACCGCGCCCGTCAGTTCGCGGGCCGAGCCGGTGGTGCCCACGGCGACCACATCGATCTCCTCGGTGGCGAGCTGGGCCTCGACCTCCTTGAGCACGCTCTTGACTGCACGGACCGGGTTACCTTCGGTCCACAGGTAGGAGCGGGCAAGTATCTCGCCACCCTCATCGACGACCACTGCCTTGGTCGAGATCGAACCCACATCCACTCCGAGATAGCCTTTACGCACGCAAACCGCTCCCTTCTGCCGGCAGGGACGACGCGGCCGGCCGCAACGCGGCGTCCTGACGTCCCTTACTCATCCTGAGCATGTCGCAGAACGCGTCGAGGCGGGTGGTGAGCCCCGTCTCGGAGGTCTGCGCGTCGTACGAGATGAACAGCACCGGGAACGTGTGCTCCCGTGAGAGGCGCTGCAGAGCCGACATCGCGTTGACCTCGGGCATGCATCCGAACGGCTTGAGATGGAGCACGCCGTCGAAGCCGTCGCCCATGAGCTTGTGTGTCATCGCGACACTCTCCGTGCCGTCTGCGCCGATGTGATACTTCAGATAGGGGCCGGCGAGCCCGATCATGCGGTCGAGATACGCCTGCTTCTTGCGTCCCGCATGGTCGACCATCGCGCTTACCGTGACGAAACGATGGACCCCTACGCCACGCTTCGCAAGTTCCCGCTCCACGAAATTGTTCGAGAAGGGCTCCATGAGCACGTAGAGTTCACCGACAATCCCCACGCGCAACAGATCGTCGGGGCGCTCCGTGGGTATCTCGGCCATCCGAACCAGCGTCGCGGATTCGAGTCGCTCGATCTCGCGCAGGTCGCGTGCGGCATGAAGCGCACGCAAGAACTCCTCGTGCACATGCTCGAACGCACCCTCTTCTACCTGGAAGGCCGAGTTGCGACGCAGGTAGTCCTCCACGCGGTCGAGCGCTCGCGTCTGCCTGAGCGCGACCCGGTAGGCCGAGAGCGCACGCCACATGGTGAGGCGGGGGTTCACCTTCTTGAAATCGCGATAGTGCTCTCCGGCCCCGAAGCCCCCCACGAGCCGCACCATGCAAAACTCGTAGCCGAGGTCGCGCAGGATCGCCTCCTGCACCTCCCCATAGTAGCCGAAGCGGCATCCCCCTCCGGCCTGGATGAGCAGATTCGCGCCTGCCTCTAGCGCCTCGATATAGTTGCCGAGGTTGTACTTGAATGGGATGCAGACGAACTCCGGACTGTGGCGCGCCCCTATCTCAAGAGTGCGCCTGGTCATCCTCGGAGGCTCGACCACCTCGCAGTCGAGCACCTCGGCGAGCGTCCGTACCGGGATCGAGTAGTTGCCCATGTGCGGGAAGCTGACCTTGCGAGCGCCGCTTACCTGCGAGAGGTCGGTCGTCACAGCGATCCACCCCTCGTGGCTGCGGCGGCTGCCTTCTGCGCGCGGAGTAGGTCGACGAAACTCTCGAGCCGGGTCTTGAGGCCCGCCTCCCCTTGCAGCTCGTCGAGCACGATCGTGATCATCGGCGTCCCTTTGATGCGGCGCATGCACAACTCGGTCATCAGAGAGTCTGGCCCGCACGGGAACGTCATAAGGAAGATCACGCCGTCGACCCGCTCCCGGAAGAACTCGAGCGCGCCGAGAAGCTCCTTGTTATACGTCCACGGGATGTCGGTCGACACGAGCGACGCGAGCCGACGCGCCTGCTCCATGTCGGCGAGTTCCGAGCACACCACCTCTACGCCCTGTTTCGCAAGCGTCTCGCGGATCGGCCTGCCAAGGAGGTCATCGTAGAGATTGTAGGCGTGCCCCACCACAAGAACCTTCTCGCTGGGCCGGTCCAGCACGGCCTCCTGGGCGACGGCGACTTCACGGTGCTGGCGTTCCCGCTTGCGCTTCGCGTCATCGTACGCCCGGCGCACTGTCCGCAAGGAATTGTTCGTGAACCGGCGACCGAGCCGACAGAACTCATCTCGCTCACGAATCCCGTTCGCGACGTCGACGTTGTACTCGATCAGCGGGATGTCGGGCATGCAGTTGCGGGTCACATCGTAGGCGCCCAGGAACTTCACGCATGCAGTCTCGCCCTTCGCAAGCGTGACGATGCGAGGCACGAGCACGTAGTCAGCGCGGCCCCTCAGGGAGTCCACATGGCCGAGGAAAACCTTCAACGGCACGCATGTCTCGTCGACCGCGAGCTCTACGCCACGATCGAGAATCCCACGGTTACTCTGCGTGCTGGTGACGGTCTCGATCCCGATGTTCTCGAAGAACGACGTCCAGAGCACATGGTACTTGTGATACAGCAACGCTCTCGGCAGTCCGATGGTGACCTGCACGTAAGTGACCCCCTAAGCGTCGAGCCTCCAGGCTGGGCGCGGCGTGTAGGTAGTGTACCCGAGTCTGCCTCGACGCGGGTGCTCGCAATGATGCCCGGGGTCCGTTAAGGCGAACCGGCAGACGCGTCTCAGACATCCTCGGCCGAGATGTCTCCGACGTAGCGGAGGGCGATCGGAACACCTCCGACGTCGGCAGGCAGCAGCGTACGCACCTCGTTCACCGGTCGATCGAGCCCAATGACGACCTCTGGTGAGCCGTGGGAGCCCGTCTGCAACCCGACAGAGACGACACCCTCGACACCCAGGAACCGGTCGGTCGCAAGGCGGACGGCCTCCTCGTCGACGACCAACGAACCGCTGTCGCCTCCCTGGCTCATCGCGCCGGCCATCACCTGATCGGTGAAACGCGCGGTCCTCTGGCCGAGGAGAGCGTCTGCTGTCACCTGCACCTGCACGATCTCGCCGGTGCTGACGCCGGTGGTTCGGCCCGACTTACGGACACGCATGCTGAGCTCGGCGACGCGGCGCGCTGCTCCACACGTGCTCTCCTCGTCGAGCATCTCGATGGTGACGAACTGCTCGAGAGTTGCGATGGTGTCGCCCGAGAGGGTGGGTAGCGTCCACCCATCCACTTCACGAAATCCGAGTCGCCCGCCGAGGCGATGTTAGAATCACGGTGTGGCCGACGCGTCGAGCATCATCGGCGGGCGCCCTCCCAAACCTGATTCGAAAGGGGCGACATGTCTTACCCGAGTTCAGCCACTCCTCTCGTTAGCGTCATCATGGGATCGAAGTCTGACTGGGAGACGATGCGCCACGCCGTGGAGATTCTCGAGCGCTTCGAGGTACCGCACGAGACACGGGTCGTCTCAGCACATCGCACCCCGCACCTGTTGACCGAGTACGCCACCGCCGCCGAGAAGCGCGGCCTCGAGGTCATCATCGCTGGCGCCGGCGGAGCCGCTCACCTGCCCGGCATGGCGGCAGCGATGACGAGCGTTCCGGTTCTCGGCGTTCCCGTGCAGAGTGCTGCGTTGAGCGGCATGGACTCGCTGCTCTCGATCGCGCAGATGCCCGCGGGGATCCCTGTGGGCACGCTCGCCATCGGTCGGGCCGGTTCGGCCAACGCAGGTCTTCTCGCGGTGGCGATCCTCGCCAACAGCCGACCCGAGCTGCGCGCCGCCCTGAACGACTTCCGTGCCGAGCAGACCGCCGACGTCCTGGCCCAGCCCGACCCGCGGGAAGCAACGTGATCGTAGGAATCCTCGGCGGGGGGCAGCTCGGCAGGATGCTGGCACTTGCGGGCGTTCCGCTCGGCATGAGGGTGCGCGTTCTCGACCCTGCCGCAGACGCGTGTGCCGCCGCTGTGGCCGAGCACGTGCACGCTCCGTACGACGATGCGCGCGGCTTGACCGCGCTCGCCGAGGGTGCAGGCGTCGTCACGTACGAGTTCGAGAACGTGCCCGCCTCGGCGATCGAGGCGCTCGGCGATTCAGTGCCCGTGCGCCCGGGGCTGCGCTCGCTCACTGTGCTCCAGGACCGGCTCACCGAGAAGTCGCTCTTCCGAGATCTCGGCATCCCAACGCCCGACTTCGAGCCGGTCTCCTCACTCGGCGAGCTGCGGGCGGCGGTCGAGCGGCTCGGCACGCCGTGCGTCGTGAAAACGAGGCGCTTCGGCTACGACGGCAAGGGCCAGGCGGTGATCCGCGGCACCGGCGATACCGATACCGCATGGGCTGCGGTCGGGGGCACGGACCTGATCGTCGAGCGGTTCATCGACTTCGAGCGCGAGGTCGCGATCATCGGCGTTCGCGGCACCGACGGTCAGCACGTCTTCTACGATATCGTGGAATCGCACCACCGCGAGGGCATCTTGCGCTGGGTCGTGCCGCTGGCTAACGAAGGCTTGCAGCGCCGAGCCGAGTCGCTCGCCGCCCGGCTGCTCGACAACCTCGACCACGTGGGAGCGCTCGGCTTGGAGTTCTTTCAGACGGCCGAGGGGCTCCTCGCCAACGAGGCCGCGCCGCGGGTACACAATACCGGCCACTGGACGATCGATGGCGCGCGCACCAGCCAGTTCGAGAACCACATGCGAGCCATAGCGGGACTTCCGCTGGATGATACTGCCGTGACCGGCCACGTTGGTAACGTGAACTTCATCGGATCGGTGCCCGACGTCGCCGACGTGCTCGCCATACCGGGCGTCCACCACCACGACTACGGCAAAAAGCCGCGGGCCGGCCGCAAGGTCGGTCATGCCACGGTGGTGGCCGCGGACGTCGCGACGCGCGACGAGACGCTTGCGCGGCTCAGGGAGATGGCAGACGACGCCGAACTTCCCGGCCGGCCCCCGCCTGACCAATAGCTTCTTCGTCCACCG
>CAYGKH010000106.1:0-6735 GCA_964350345.1 uncultured Coriobacteriaceae bacterium | reverse complement strand
GCTCTTGGCAGCGTTCATCGTGGTGGCCCTCGGCGTCACCTCCACTTACTGGTTCTGTGCCGAGGTCTGCCATAAGGTGCAGGACGACTCGATCATCGCCTACGACCGGTCTCCCCACTCCGAGGTCTCGTGCATGTCGTGCCACGTCCCGGTAGGCATCTCGCCGATCGGTTTCGTTCTCAAGAAGGCTGAGGCCCTCGGAGAGCTGTACCTGACAGCGACGAACAAGTTCAGCCTGCCGCTCAACCCCACATCGCACGTTGCGCTGAGCAAGAAGTACTTCCCCGAGAAGCAGTGCAATCAGTGCCATGCCCTCGAGAATCGTGAGGTCACGCCGAGCCCGGGTATCATCATCGACCACGCTATTCACTCCGAGAACGACATCCAGTGCACGGCCTGCCACAACCGGACTGCTCACGTCGAAGATTTCGACCTCACGCTGACCGACCCCAACACGGGTGAGCCCAACCAGAAGCATGACGACTTCATGCTGATGACGGCTTGCTTCCGCTGTCACACGCTTACCGACGAGTCTCCGAGCGACATCTGGGCGCCGGGCGCTTGCGAAGCCTGCCACACTCCCGGTTTTGAACTGATGCCCGACAACCACCGGGTCGCCGGCTTCTACGAGCCTTTCGGTGAGAGCGGCGGACATGCGGAACTCGCACTGGCGGACTACGAAGCCTACACCAAGGCACGCTCCGAGTGGGAGTCTGAGGATCACAATCTCACCGACTACGACCTTGCCGTCGTTCCCGTCTCGACTGTCGGCTACTGCTCCACGTGCCACGTCGAGCGCGAGTTCTGCGACGGCTGCCACGGTGTGGAGATGCCACACCCGGTCGACTACCTCAAGCAGCACGCTGATGATGGCCAGAACCGCCCCGAGGTCTGTGAGACGTGCCATGCGACCGCCGAGGGAGTCGACTTCTGTAATGCCTGCCACCATCCCGAAGGTGATCCTGCTCAGCCGTGGATCCCGCAGCACGCGGGCGCCGTTCGTGAGAGTGGCGCACAGGCGTGCTTCGACTGTCACGCGCCGACCTTCTGTGCCGAGTGCCATGTTCGCGGGGCTCGCTAGGCCGCTTCCGGCGGTCCGGCGCCTCGATGCAACCAAAAGGAGGGTCCGGTTGGCGGATTCGAAAAAGATACCGGATGAATCCGTCTACCGGCTTTCTCTCTACCACTGTCATCTGGGTGAGAGGATCCGGCTGGGCACTTTGAGTCCGTTGCGTATCACGTCCCGTGAGCTCGCACAGGAACTCGACGTGAGGGAGGAGACGGTCCGCCGCGACCTTTCGTTCATCGGCAGTATCGGCAGGCCCGGGGCGGGGTACGATCCCCGGGAGATGTTCGATGCTCTTCAGCGCACACTCGGGCTGCGGGACGAGTATCCGATCGTGAAGGTCGGCAGCGCCCAGATGCTGGCGGCGCTCAGAGTCTTTTTTCCTCCCCTTTCCTATGGATTGACCCCCGTGGCCTACTTCTCCGAACATGAGGACGATGTGGGAGCTCTTGTCAACGACATCGAGGTACAGCACGTGACTGAGATTCCGGACATCGACCGGTCCCTCGGCGTGTCCGTGGCGCTCGTGGCGTGTTCGCAGCCGGAGATCAGTCGAGTACTCAAGTTGCTTTTCTCGGCGGACGTGACCGGTGTTTTGCTGTTGACGCCGATGGTCAAGTTCGAAAAGCCCGAGGGGATGACCATCACCCACGTGCGCATGCCGTGCGACATCAAGTCGCTCGCCTGCAGGTGCAGCGTACTCGCGAATCGTTAAGGCCGACGCAGTCTCCCGCTGCATGGTCCGGTCTGCGCGGGGGGCAGGGAATCCATCGCATCGGGCGAAGTATGCAGGCGGCACACAAGTTTGAAGGAATCTGGCACGGCAGTGACCGTGCTATACTCCCGTCCGTTCGTTCGCGGTTCGGTGCCAGTGCCGGAGGTGCCTTGATGAGGGCCGCGCAGACCGAAAGGCCTGGCTTTCATGTCGCGTGTCGACCTCGTGTTGCTGCATGCCCCGAGCGTCTATGACTTCCGGGAGCGCTCGATCATGTTCGGCCCCGTCTCGGACATGGTTCCCTCGTCGCCGGTGTTCGAGATGTATCCCCTCGGCTTCACCACGATGGCCGAGTACATGGAGCGAAACGGCCTGAAAGTTCGCATCGTCAACCTCGCCGTCCTCATGCTCAACCGCCCCGGCTTCGACGTCGAGCGGGCGATCCGCGAGATGAACCCCGTAGCCTTCGGTATCGACCTGCACTGGTTGCCCCATGCACACGGCTCGATCGAGATCGCGAAGATCGTCAAGAAGTATCATCCGGACACCCCTGTTATCTTCGGCGGGCTGTCTGCGAGCCACTTCCACAAGGAGCTCGCTTCTTACGAGTGTGTGGATTACGTCGTGCGTGGGGATTCGACCGAGGAGCCCATCACGCGGCTTCTCTACGCGATCAAGGGTCAGGGCCGACTCGACGACATCCCGAACCTCACGTACACGACCCGCGACGGGTCGCTTCATTCCACGCCGTTCGAGTGGATTCCCGGCGACATGAACGATATCTCGCTGGACTACTCGTTCAACATGAAGGCGGTCATCCGCTATCGGGATATGATGGGATTCATCCCGTTCAAGGACTGGTTGCAGTACCCGGTCTGTGCATCGCTTACTTGCCGGGGGTGCACTCACAACTGCGTCACCTGCGGTGGATCGGCCTACTCCTTCCGCACCCACTACGGACGGGACAAGGTCGCCTTCCGTGATCCCGAGTTGCTCGTCCGCGATATCGAGCATATGCAGAAGTACATCCCCGGTCCGATCTTCGTGCTCAACGACTTCCTGCAGGGCGGTCGCGACTACACCGCCGCCTTCATCCGGGGGCTGTCCAAGATCAAGCTGCGAAATCCCATCGGGTTCGAGTTCTTCAAGCCGCCGGCCGAGGACTTCTATCGCTTCTTGAACGAACACCTCGACGACTACTCGGTCGAGATCAGCGTGGAGAGTCACGATGACGACGTGCGAGCGGCTTTCGGGAAGCATCACTACACTACGGCGCAGGTGGAGGAGTCGATAGCCGCGGCTCTGCGCAACGGCTGCAAGCGGTTCGACCTCTACTTCATGACCGGTATCCCGACGCAGACAGCTGCCTCGGTACTCGAGACGCCGGGGTACATCGAGTCGCTCTACGACAAGGTGGGCAACGACCCGCGCCTGCTGTGCTTCTCTTCGCCCATGGCCCCGTTCCTCGATCCCGGTTCGCTCGTCTACGACAACCCGGCGAAGTACGGGTACACACGTCTGGCCGATACCCTCGAAGGGCACCGCCAACTGCTCGTGCAGCCGTCGTGGAAGTACATAATGAACTACGAGAGCCACTCGCTCTCCAAAGACGAGATGGTCGACACGATGTACGAGGTCGGACTACGGCTCAATCGTCTCAAAGGGCGGATCGGAATCGTCGAGCCCGAGGTGGTCACCCGTACCGAGAACCGGATACTCGAGGCCAGGGCGGCTATGGAGCGCATCGATCGGGTCATGGGCGAGCCTGATCCCCTCGTGCGCGACCGCGAACTGCACCTTTTGAAGGCCGAGATCGATCGGCTTAGTGAGTCGACCGTGTGCGAGAAGACGGAGCTGAACTGGCCACGCTATGTCAGCATCCGCAACGTCTATCATGTCGCCGTGTTGTGGGTGAGGGAGAATCTCGCTAACCTGTTCGGGTCACGCAGGCGCAATCGCCCCGTGGTCCGTCCCGCATGCGAGAATCCGGAGGCCTGATGGCTGCCAATACCAACGAGCGTGAGTCGGGCCCCGTCCGTTCCGGGCAACCTACTGCCGAGCGTGTCCAGGGGATCTTCTCCACGATCGCTCCCCGCTACGATCGCTTCAACAGCATGTCGAGCCTCGGAATCGATCGGGCGTGGCGTCGAGCGACCGTGCGCGCGGCCCGTCTCACGCGGGCGAGCCGTGTTCTCGATCTGTGTGCCGGCACCGGCGATCTCGCGCTCGCGCTTGCGACGCAGGGCGCTCCGGGCGAGGTGGTCGCCACCGACTTCGTCCCCGAAATGCTCGATGTCGCCCGCGAGAAAGCGGATGCCTACCAGGGTCCCACGGCCCTCTCGTTCTCCGTTGCCGACGCCCAGGACCTCCCGTTCGAGGACGCGAGCTTCGATGTCGTGACCGTCGCGTTCGGCGTGCGCAACCTGCCCGATCGCGCGGCGAACTTCGCCGAGGCGCTCCGCGTGCTGAAGCCGGGTGGACGGTACGTGATCCTCGAGTTCTCGCGCCCCCCGGTCGCTCCGTGGCGCTGGGGGTACCATCTGTACTTACGCATCGTCATTCCCGCGATCGGCGGTGTACTTACCGGGGATCGCGGCTCGTTCGTCTATCTGAACGACTCGATCCGTTCGTTCCCGAATCAATCGACTCTTGCTGCAGAGCTTCGCTCGGCGGGGTTCACCGCTATCTCCTGGGAGAATCATACGGGCGGCATCGTGGCGATCCACACTGCAGTCAAGTAGCGCCTTGGGCTGTCACGCGCACTCCATGCTGCTAAGATAGCGACACCCGACCAGCGAGGAGGAGCACATGCTGCTCGCCGCACGCTACGTACTGCCGATAGCCGCGCCCTACATCGTCGACGGAGCGATACGCGTCCACGGTGATCACATCATGGAGATCGGCGAGCTCAAGACGCTTAAGGCAGCCCATCCGGACGAAGAGGTCCGCGACTTCGGCCTGGCGGTACTCATGCCCGGCTTCGTCGACATGCATACGCATCTCGAGTTCTCGGCGATGCGTGGTCTTGTGGACGACCTTCCGTTCACTCAGTGGAAGCTCCAACTGCTTGAGAAGCAGGAGAGACTGGATACGGAAGACTGGGAGGACTCGGCCCGGATCGGAGCTGCCGAGGCGCTTCAGTCCGGCATCACGACCATCGCCGACATCACCGACTCCGGTGCCTCGGCGAGGGCTGCTGCGGGTGCCGGGCTGCGCTCGATAGTCTATCGTGAGGTCTCGACGATGAGTCGCCGGGAGGTGCCCGATGTCATGGCACGGGCCAGCGAGGACATCGCGGCCTGGGCCGAGCTCGGCGATCCTTCACGGATGACGGTAGGGATAGCTCCCCATGCGGTCTACAGCTGCCATCCCGAGCTTTATCGTGCTGTCGCCGAGAAGGCGATCGCGGAGGGGCTGCCGGTCGCGACCCATCTGGCGAGCTCGCGTGACGAGTATGACTTCGTGAAGTACGGTAGCTCGCGTCTTGCGGTGGACTACCGCCAGACCTTCTCCGGGGTCGATCTGGGTTGGCTGCCGACCGGTGAGACCCCGGTTCGGTACCTGGCCGAGTGGGACATCTTCGATGTACCGCAGATGGTTGCTGTCCACTGCACTCAGGTCGAAGACTCCGACATAGAGACACTCGCCGCACGCGATGTGTCCGTAGCGTACTGTCCTCGCTGCAACGCCAAGTTGGGTATGGGGGTCGCACCGCTCGCGAAGCTGCTCGATCGGGGGGTCCGGGTCGGGATAGGGACGGACTCTCCGGCATCGAACAACACACTCGATATGTTCGACGAGATGCGGATCGGGCTGCTCATCCAGCGTGCGGTCACAGGCTATCAGCCGCACTTCGTCGCGCCGCAGTTCGTGAAGATGGCTACTCTGGACGCTGCTCGTGCTCTGGGTGTCGACGACCGGATCGGTTCCCTCGAGCCGGGCAAACAGGCCGACATCATCGCCGTCGACATCTCAGCCTCACACCAGATTCCGACACTCTATCCGTACAGCACGCTCGTCCATACAGCCAACCAGGAGAACGTCGTATTCACCATGGTCGCCGGCCAGGTCCTCTACGACTCAGGCCGTTGGAGCCTTCTTGACATCGATCGCATCCAGGCCCGGGTCGAAGAGATGCGGGTCAAGCTGAGGGGCTGAGGATGCGCGAGCAAGGCACAGTCCTGACGGCACAGAGTGGTGAGCTTAGCGTCGAGATGCAGTCATCAGCCGACTGTGAGACGTGCGGCGCGTGTGCCGCGGGCGCAGGCGGGGCCAGGGTGATGCGCGGAGTGATCGATAGCCATCACGCCCGGCCGGGGGATGTCGTCGAGATCGAGACACCTGTAAGCGCCCGTCGCAGGGCTCAGGGACTCGTCTATGTAGTTCCTGTGTTGGCTATCGTCGGAGGGTACGTGGCTGGTTTCTTGCTGTCATCATGGGCAGGATTCCTGGCGCCTGACAGTGTCGGCGCGGTGGGTGCCGTCGTCTCCGGTTTCTCCGCGCTCCTCTTGCTCCGTCGCCGGAACCACTTGTTCGATGCGCCCTCTGCTCGCCCGAGGGTGCGTGCTATAATCGCGCGAGGTCACGACGGTTCCGGGATACACGACGACCGGGCCGAGTGATTAGTTTCCCTTAGACTAGGAGGATTGACACGTGAGCGACCAGGACTTCTTCTTCGACGAGGACGAGACACCGGCCGAGAAGCCCGCGGCGAAATCCGCGAGTGGCGGCAAAGAGGGCACTCCGGCTCCTGCGGTGCGCCAGAAGGCGGCGACCACGGTGTCCGCGTCCCGTACGCAGACCGTGACGATGACGGTGGCGGCCCTGATAGCCGTTGTCGCCCTGCTCGTCGGCGTCATCATCGGCATCTCGATCCCGACCGGCGGCTCACAGCCGGTTCCTAGACCGGTCACCGTGCCAGCGCTGGGCACCGGGGGGGCGCGTCCCCTGGCTC
>CAYGKH010000105.1:0-6739 GCA_964350345.1 uncultured Coriobacteriaceae bacterium | reverse complement strand
CGGGGAGTCCCAACGGGCGGGGCCCACTCGATGCCGAGTTCGTCGAGACCGGGCCTGGCGGCAGTGTCGTCATCTGCACCCGGCTCGCCCTCGGCGAGGAAGAGGTCGACTGCGCTGCCCTTGAGTGCGCGCGCACCGCCCTCGGGACTCTGTCCCGTGACCTCACCGGCGCGACCCTCGACCGAGGGACGTTCGAGGACTTCACCGACCACAAAACCAGCCTCTTCGATGACTTCGGTCGCACGCTGCTCGGGAAGGCCGATCACATCAGGCACGACAGCGTAGCGGGAGAAGAGCCACCAGAGGAGAAGCAGCAGAAGGACGACCAGGCCGATCGCAGCGAGGATACCGCGCTTCCGGCGGTCGTCGCCCTCCTCGGCGGAGCCAGCCAGATCCTCGTACTCTGTGCCTTCAAGTGCAGTCACGCATCCTGTCCTTCCCCCGTGTCACGCCCGGAATCCTCGGCGAGCCTGACCACCGTCCATTATCACACAGATTCACACGTTCGGCAGCAACGCTCTCCCCGACCGCTTGGCCGACATTCCCGCCCGGAGAGGGATTCCGGAAAGAATGCCCGTGTGGGGGTATAACTATGCAATGGATTCCGCAACGACCAAGGAGACGAATTCTATGCGACGACACAACCCGAGCCGCGTGACTTTCGCCTTGGCCGTGGCGGTCGCGCTACTCATCGCGATCGGACCGGTCGGCTGTGCAACCACTCCCGATCCGGCCGAGCCGCCCGCTCCCGAGCCCACCGTCACCCCCGAGCCCGAAGAACCCGCCGAGGCGACCTCGCTCAACGTCTACTTCGTGCGCGGAGAGCACCTCAGCGTAGGAGTACGCGAGGTTCCGGCTACCGTGACGGTCGCCGATGCAGCCATGGAGGCCCTCCTCGGCGGTCCGACCGATGAAGAGGCCGAGGTTGGACTGGCGACAGAGATACCTGCCGGCACCCGCCTGCTCGGCGTTGATATCGCCGACGGAGTGGCGACGGTCGACCTCTCGGGCGACTTCGAGGCCGGCGGCGGCTCGCTGTCGATGCAGTTGCGCGTCGCACAGGTAGTCTTCACGCTCACGCAGTTCGAAACGGTCGATGAGGTCGCGTTCATGCTCGACGGGGCCGGGGTCGAGGCCATCGGCGGCGAGGGCATCATGGTCGCGCCGCCCGTGGACCGCCTCTCCTTCGCCGACAACACCGCTCCCCCGATCCTCATCGAGTCGCCCGCACCCTGGCAGGAGATCTCATCGCCACTGCGCGTGACCGGAATGTCGAATACCTTCGAGGCGAACCTGCTCTACGAGATCATCGATCCGAGCGGACAGGTCGTCGAGGAGGGCTTCTCGACAGCGACGTCCGGGAGCGGCACCTGGGGCACGTTCGACTTCACGGTCCCCTACGAGATCGAATACGAAGGGGTCGGTGTGCTGATCGTCTTCGAAGAATCCGCCGAGGACGGCTCGCGGATCAATCTGGTGGAGATCCCGGTCCGCATGGTGGAGTGATCGGCGCGGGTCACTCCACCGGGTCGCGGACGATCGGGCAGGTCATGCAGTGGCAACCTCCTCGTCCTTTGCCGAGTTCGGAGCCCTCGATCTCGAGCACTTCGATGCCGGCATCGCGAAGAAGCGCGTTGGTCCGCGTGTTCTTCGAGTAGCCGACCACCACCCCGGGCTCGATGGCGACCACATTGTTCGCGTCGTCCCACTGCTCGCGTGAAGCGATGAAGGCGTCGCCCCCGGTCGGCACCATGCGCAACCGCTCGACTCCGAGGGCGTCGGCAACGGCCTCTAGCAGGCCTGCTTCCTCGGTGATCTCGAAGAGGTCGGCCTTGTCGCCGGGACGCACGCTGTAGACACGCATCGAGTCGAGCACCGGTGCGTATGCCGTTACTGCGTCGTGATCGATGAAGCAGAAGACCGTGTCGAGGTGCATGTACGCTCTGTCGACCGGCATGCGGCACGCGATGATGCGCTCGGCGGCTCCTGCGGCAAAGAGCGAGCGCGCGATGTGCTCCACCATGCGCCCCGTGGAACGCTCGCCGAGGCCCACGAGCACCGTCTTGTTGCCGATGGGCATGATGTCGCCACCCTCCAGCGACACCTCCTGGCCGAGGTCCTCCACCGCGAATCGCCCCGAGTCGCCCTCGGGTGGGTACCAGAAATCGAACTGCGCCCCGGCAAAACGGGGATGGTGCCGATAGATGAGCGAGACGTTGACGACCTCGAGTCTGCGCGCATGCCAGAACAGCGGCGGTAGCACCACGCCTCCGTAGAGCCAGGCACTGGAGTCGCGCGTGAACATGGTGTTGGGCAGCGGCGGCAGCACGAAGCTCTCCGGCTCGGCGAGCACGGCCCCCAGGGAGTAGCGGTTCAGCGCCTCGATGTCGACGCCATCGAGCTCATCGATGAGCAGGCCACCGATGAGTATGTCGGCAAGCCGCACCGGCGCCTGTTCGAGCAGATAGGCACGCAGGTCGCGGACGAGCGACGGGCCGACCGTGTAGGAGGAGACGGCACGGGCGACACTCTCGCGCCGTGCGACGTCACTGGCGGCCAGCGTCTCGGCGAGAAGGTCGGAGAGGTGCAGCACCTCGACCCCACGATCGCGCAGGATGCCGGTGAACGCGTCGTGTTCGGCCTGTGCGCGCTCGACCCACACGAGTTCATCGAAGAGGAACCTTTCGCGATTGCGGGGAGTCAGTCGTTCGAGCGCACGGCCTGGCCGGTGCACGAGCACCGTGCGCAACCTGCCGACCTCCGAGTGGACCCCGAGACGCTCCATGCGACCTCCCCGTACGACTTCAACCGCCGAGCCAGCTACGAGCGTACCAGATTCATGCGCTCACCTGCGGTCGAAGTCGTACACGGTAGGTGCCGATCCGCACTGAGACTGTCACGTCGCGTGACCCGTATACAGTGGGGTCGGCGTCCGGTCGCGCGTGGTACGCACCGGGGCCCATCGCCGCAGCCGCAGCAACGTCCTCATCGCTCATCGCCACCATGTACTCGCAGGACTCCTCCCCGGCGAGTTCGAACCACCCGCCGAGAGAGGTCTCGAGGCGTTCGGCCTTTCGCTCGTCGACGGTGAGCATGCCTCCACCCGCGACGAGTTGGGACAGGTGACGCGGTGTCGGCGTGACGACCACGAGCGACCCACCCACGACCAACACGCGCGCCATTTCGGCGGCATTGCGCGGCGCGAAGACATCGAGAACGACCGCAGCGCTCGCAGGGGCGACCGGCAACTCCCGCCAGACGTCGCACACAACCGCTCCGATACGAGGGTGAGCACGAACGGCGCGGCGGGCCGCATGCTTGGAGATGTCGAGCGCCAGCCCCGCGCGTGGGCCAAACCCGTCGAGCGCGTCGAGCGCGTTGAGGGCGTGCGCAAGGTAGTACCCGGTGCCTGCTCCGACCTCGATGACGACGCCCTCGAGGCCGTCAGCCGCGCGCATGGCGGCCGACGCGACCCCCTCGGCGATCGGGTCGAAGTGCCCGCGCGCAAGGAACGCCTCACGGGCCGCGACCATCGCAGTGGTGTCGGCCGTGCCGGTGTGCGCGTCGCCCGGGAGCAGGCTCACGTATCCCTGACGGGCGACATCGAAGGAGTGACCGCCAGCGCACATAAGCGCCCTGCCGACATCGTCAGGCGCCATAGCGACGGCAAATTCCTGGCCGCAGTGGGGGCACCGAAGCGCTTCGAGCACGTCCTCGATCACGCCTGTCCCTCCCTTGACTGCCCGGTCCGCACTTTCACTGGCCGATTGGCGCCTACACCCGGCCGCTACGGCCATAACGCTCACTCGCCCGACGAGCTGTCCGCATCTTTCCCGTCTGCCCGGAGTCCGAGAAGGATCCGCCACGGTCCGGGCGTACCGAACGGCACGAACGCGACACGGTCTCCCGGCATGATGATGTGGTCCAGGCCGTACGCGGTGTGATTGCAGAAGACCGCCTCGATACCGTCGAGAGGCAACCCCAGCTCGATCGCGAGTTGTCTCGCAGGCGCACCGCCTGGATCGACGCCTGTCCGGACGACCCCCGGCAGACCGCGTTGCATCCTCAGGTCGCGCAAGGAGCCGAACATGCGGACAGTGACGCACTCGATCGCATCCATCGACACTCCTCTCCTGATGGGTTCCTCCCTCAGGTCCTGCACCGACAAACGTGCACGGCTATCATTGGCAGCATCGCCCGCTTCCCCGGAGGGCCGATGAACCGCAAGGTGACCGCTGCAAGAGCACCAGAGTTATCCGGGCCGGCTGCAGGGAGGGATTTCCTCGGCGATGGTAGGCTTTACGGGACCATTCGGAAAGGTGAGACGATGGCGAAACGACGCACGATCAGTTACCGGGACACTGCGCGTCTCGCAGTGGTGTGCGGAGCGGCCTCTGCCCTCGCAGTCGGGGCACGACTCGCCCTGTCGGCCGCCGGAGACCCCCTCCCGTGGCTGGATCCGACACTCGGAACGCTGGGAATCGTCGCGTGGTTCCTCGGAACAGCTGCGGGAGTGCTTGCCGTCTCCACCCCGCATCGTCGTACCGCCGTCGTAGGCCTCGTACTGTGCGGTGTGGCGCTCGTCGGCTTCGCCGTGTTATTCGTGACCAGCGGCACACTCGCCGAGGCCGGATACGGTGTCGGCTCCGTCACCGAGCGCGCATCCGGGGACGCCGCGAGCGGTCAGATCATCGAGCAAGACCCGATAGCCGGAACGTCTGCTGCGCGCGATTCGCTCGTCGACCTGGTGATCGCGGAGTGACACGTAGTGGGTAGAGCCTCTCTCGCAAGGATCGCCACGGGCGCATCCCTCGCTGTCGTGCTGCTCGCGGGGGCGGCCGGATGCGACATCGTCGGCCTCGTCGAGCTGCCTCCCAGCGTGGTCTACCCCAGCATCGAGCCGGTCGCCGATACGTCGCCGGTGCCCAACGCCACCTTCTCGTGGGCTTTCGAAGGGCGGACCGTGAGCATGGAGGTCCCCATCGATGGTGCCGTTTTAGAAGGCGCCCGCCGCGCCCCCAGGACCGTGCTCGCGTTTCGCGAGATCACCCAGACGGAGTGGATCCCCGACTACTACCGCGCGTTCATCGAGGAGCCGCATCAGGAACCGCTCTACGAGGCGCTTCTCGCCAACTTCCGCTCCCTGCGAGAAACGCTCGGACTGAACGACGACCGCTACGCCGAGCTCATCGTCTCGTTCGTTCAAACGCTGCCATACCGGACCGACCCCGTCGACCTCGAGCCAAAGTTCCCGATTCAGACCATCGGCGACGGCGACGGCGACTGTGACGACAAGACGCTGCTCGCCGCCGCGCTGCTCGCGCGCGAGGGCTACGATGTCGCCATCTTGCTCTTCACTCCCGAGGAGCACGTCGCGCTGGGCATGCGCAGCAACGGAAGCACCTACGGGGGCTCGGGTTATGCGCTCGTCGAGTCGACCTCGCCGTTGCTCTTCGGCTGGGTGCCCGACAGCCTGGAAGGGCCGAGCGGTGACATCGTGCTCACCTCCGAACCGATGGTGGTGCGGATCGGAGACGGGGATCGCGCGTACGGTTCTGGCCGCCAGACAGACGCCATACGCACTCATCTCGAGAGCGCGATCGCGCGCGCCGAGGAGCTCAGTGCGCGCATCGACAGACTCGACGCGGCCCTCCAGAGCCAGAAGGCCGAGATCGACTCGCTGCGATCTCAGATGGACCGGCTCTCCTCGGCGAACGACGTCAGCGGCTTCAACGCGCTCGTACCCCGCCACAATGCCCTGACCGAGGAGTACAACGCTGCGGTAGCCGAGCGCAACGCCGTCCTCGACGAGCTCAACGCGGCCGCCAAGATCACCGAGCGAATCGCTGACGGGCAGACCGACCGGGCGGGCCTGGTCCGGGAGTTGCGGATAGCCGGCACGTGAACGCGTATGCTACGACATGACGGTACCGGCAAGACAGGTGAGGTGACAGCAGCATGAAGGACCCACTCGATGCGCTCGACAAGCGTCTCATCGGCCTGTTCGCCTCCGATGCACGCATGCCGATGGCCGAGGCTGCGACCCGGGCTGGCGTCGCGCGTCCGACCGCTGCGTCGCGCGTCAAGTCGCTTCTCGAGCGCGGGGTCTTGCGTTTCGCCGCACTTGTCGACGCCTCCCGCGCCGACGACCTTACTATCGCACTCGTCGGCCTCAAGCTCGATCAGTACCAGCTCGGCGAGTCCGTGAAGAAGATCGCTACGCTCGATGAGGTCAGCTGGGCGGCTGTCGTCACCGGTCGCTACGACATCATCGCGCAGATCGTGACAGACAGCGGGATGCCCGGCCTCTACGACTTCCTCGACCGCTCCCTACTCGAGGTGGGCGGGATCGCCTCCTCTGAGATGTTCGTGGTCATGAAGGCCACCGGAAAGTGGTCGTCTCTCCCGCCGGGCCTCCTGCGCGATTGGGTCGACCCCGGGCAGGACTCTCCCACCTAGGCCTGACACGCTGCCGCGCGCGATTCGGGTATGTACTCTCGTGTCGTCTCGTGTCGCCACGCGCCGATCCGAAAGGGTCCCATGTCCGCACACACCGACCTTATCGCCATAGACACGCTCCGGTTCCTTGCCGTCGACATGGTCCAGCAGGCCAACTCCGGACACCCGGGCATGCCCATGGGCGCCGCACCGATGGCCTACACGCTCTGGGACCGGTTCTTGCGCTTCGACCCGGCTGATCCCGCATGGCCCAACCGCGACCGCTTCGTGCTCTCCGCAG
>CAYGKH010000104.1:0-6827 GCA_964350345.1 uncultured Coriobacteriaceae bacterium | reverse complement strand
GCCCCGAGATAGAGGAGCCGATCGAATGATCCGTCCGCGGAACGAACGGCGGCTACTGCGAAGACAGCGATTCCCCCAAGCATCGCGACTTGATAGCCGACAGAGAGCATGTTCGTCTTCGTGACGGGCGGTTCGCACCTGATTAGCGCCGGCTGCTCCGGTTCGGCTGCAAGCCGTGAGAGCCCCGCGACGAAGAGCAGGCACAGTCCAGTCAGCAACATCGCTTCGATAATCTGGTTGCTGTAGTTCGGACCGACACGTACACCGACGCTATAGATCGGCATGAGCAAGAGTGCGAACCCGTAGACCCCGATCCCGGCAACTGCGAATCTCTCCCACGGACGCCACCCGGACGCCCTGAGGCCCCTGACGTTGGCGGCGATGCCGAGAACTACGCCCGCGCCGATCGTAGAGTGAAGTGTCCCCCTCAGGTGCTGAAGTGAATCGAAAAGACCGAACGATTCGAAGTACGGCCGAACAAACAGGCCGTAGAGTCCGATGAAAACGACGGTCAGAACCGCCAGGCCGTCGACAACGAACCGTATCCTCCTGAGCGAGAACGGGTCCGAACTCCGATTCATCGAGACGAGAAGTGCAGCGAAGATCGTCGCGGGAACAAGAAACATCGCTGTAGACGCGAGCGTCTCGGAAGCGGGCGGGGGCCGGCCATTCCACACCTCGATCGACCACAACATCTCATAGACGACGATGAAGAGGGCGGCACCGGCAAGGAGCAGCCAGAACGTCCGCTCCGGGGGGCGCGTATGAAGGGTAGCCGCACCGAGTGCGCCCATCATCAGGAGCTGCGGAATCGTGTACAAGACCAACTCGAAGCGAATCAACGATGAGCCCGGAGCGGCATCATAAGGTATCGCGAGATACACACCAAGCAGGAGTGCGAGAACCACAAGGGCTGCCCACACGGGATCTCGCAGGATGGCAGCCATGCTTCGAATTGAGTGACCCTCAGCCATCCGCTACCCTCATCGATGGTGTAGACAGTCCGGGATGGCGAAACCGCACGCCGTCCGAGACGTAAGTATACGCCTAGATGAGGTCGAGCGCCTTGCCTGCCTCGGCAAACGCATCAAGCGCCTGGGCGATGTCATCGTCAGTATGCGTGGCCATAGGGCACGTCCGGAGCCGGTCCATGCCCCTCGGAACCGCCGGATGGACGATCGGGCACACGAAGATCCCCCTGTCGAAGAGCATCCGGGTGAGGTCCATCGTCTTGCCCTCTTCACCCACCAGGACGGGAACGACACACGTGGTGGAGTCCATGGTGTCCCAGCCCTGAGCTTTCAGCCCTTCGCTATAGCGGCGCGTCACGTCATGGAGACGTGCGACCCTCTCGGGTTCGTCATCGATCACGTCGAAGGCGGCGATAGCGGCCGCTGTCTGAGCCGGCGGCAGCGCGGCGGAGAAAATGAACGGACGAGACATATGACGCTGGAAATCTACGATGTCGGTCGAAGCCGCTAGGTATCCCCCGACACTTGGGATCGACTTGGACAGCGTCCCCATCTTCAGGTCGATCGAACCGACCATGTCGAAGTGTTCCTCGATCCCGTGACCCGTGGCTCCAAGCGAACCGACCGAGTGCGCCTCGTCGACCATGAGGCGCGCACCGTAGCGGTCACACAACTCGCGGGTCTTTGGCAGGTCCATCACGTCGCCGTCCATCGAGAACACGGAGTCCGCGACGACCAAGACCGTCTTGTACTCTCCCGCCGCCTGGGCGAGCAACTTCTCAAGATGCTCCATGTCATTGTGCCGGTAGGTACGCCACTTGGCACCGGAGAGCAGGCACCCGTCGACGATGCTCGCATGGTCGAGCTTGTCCATCAGCACAAGATCGCCCGGGCCGAGAAGCCCGGTGATGATCGCGATATTGGTCACGTATCCGCTCGAGTAGACGCATGCGTCCTCGCGGTGAGCGTACTCGGCGATGCGCGCCTCGAGGCGCTCGTGGAGGTCCGTTGTGCCGGTCAGCAGGCGCACGCCGCCAGCACCGGTCCCGTAGGTGTCTATCGCCTCTTTGGCGGCGGCCTCGATCCGCGGATGCCCGATGAGTCCGAGGTAACTGTAGGAGGCAAGTTGGACCATGTCGCGACCGTCAGCCATGGTGACCCGGTGATTCGTTCGACCCGTGGTCGCCTGGAGATAGAAGTAGCGGTCGGCCGCCTTCAGAGTCTCCCGTCGCTCGATGAACGCGTCGATGCGATCGGTGATGCCATCCCGGACCATGGTGACGGAATCCGTCATCGTTGACCCCTCCCTGGGTGTCTGCGCCAGGCGCCGACGTAACGTGTACACAGAAATGTGTACATAACTATAGCGCACAGTTGATGCGGCGCGAAGGTCTCACCGTAGGTCTCACCGTACGACCCCACACGGAGTAGGAGACATCAGAAGAAGCCGGGGGTCGTCTCTTCGAGCAGTCCGGATCGTATGACCTGCTGAAATGCTTCCAGCGGAATCGAAGTGTCCCAATTGCCGGTGAACTTCGCCACCCCGTAGATGGCGAGCCACAGGCCCACGACCGCAGTCGGCCACGCCCACGCGGGGACCCGGACACTTCGAAACACCCGCGCCGTCAGACACCCGTCGACCGGGCAGACACGGACACACTCCATGCATCCGTCACACTCTACCGCCCGCACGTCGTATGCACGTTGCACATCGATGAACGCGTGACACACCTCGCTACACCGGGAGCACTCGATACACGTGGACTCTTCGCGCACCACAGAACATGGAGAGGCCAGCCCGAACAGACTGTACAGCCCACCGAGTGGACAGAGCCACCGGCACCACACGGGACCGAAGAGCATCGAGACCACGAACGTCAGGGTGGCCACGAGTACGAACAGGGGGGCGAAAAAGCCCTCCAGGATCTTGATGTCCGCGACCCACATGTACGGCAGTTCACGAAACCACACCGCCTCCTGAACGGACACCTGCGCGAGGAAGGCGAAGAACGCAAGAGCGATGAAGTACCTGAGGCCGAGGCCCATGAGATCGAGCCATCTCGGCAGCCGAAGGTTTGAGCCGCCGAGCAGGCGACGACCGAGGGATGCCGCGGCCTCCCACAGCGTCCCGACAGGGCAGATCCAGCCACAGAAGCCGCGCTTGAACAGGAGTGAGACTGTGATTGCCGCGATGATGATGACGAGTCCGGCAGGAAGAACGGTGTCCCAGCCCCCACCTTTCACCCATGCGAAGAAGCTTGTGAAGTGCCCGACGGGCAGGATGCCGGCGACCGACTCGGGCCTCGGCGTGAACGGCCCGTTGCCACGGGCCCACTCGGCGAAGCGCCACAACCGCCAGCACTCCCAGACGAAGAAGACGAAGAAAGCCCCTTTGACGAACCAGCGGTCCGTGACCGATCGACGCACACGCTCTAACTGCTCCACACGCATCCCTTCGCAAGGAAACACACTCGAAATCGGACGCTGGGTATAGTCTCACACGAGACGCCAGACGAGGTGAGGAGTTTCGATGAAGAAGGTACTCATGGTCATCGCCCCGGAGAACTTCCGGGACGAGGAGTACGAGCATCCCAAGGAAGTCCTCCAGTCCCGCGGTGCCACTGTCGTCACTGCGAGTACCCTGATCGGCACGTGTACGGGCAAGCTGGGAGCGAAGGCGGAAGCTACGGCGCTGGTCGCCGAGGCCGATGCACTCGACTACGACGCCGTCGTATTCGTCGGGGGCGCTGGATCGAAGGTCTACTTCGACGATCCGTTCGCGCACGCGCTCGCCCGGGCAACACGCGGGGAAGACCGTGTGCTCGCCGCGATCTGCATCGCTCCGTCCATCCTGGCGAATGCCGGCCTGCTCAATGGCTGGCCTACTACAGCGTTCGAAAGCGAGCGGGAGAACCTCGAAGCACATGGTGCCACCTGGACGGGCGACCCGGTGACAGTGGAGGGACACACCATCACCGCCAACGGTCCTGAATCCGCGACGGCGTTCGGAGAGACGATCGCTGAGTCCCTCGGCATCTGACTCTAGCCCTCCTGCAACAGTGAAGACCGCCGACCATGAGAAGGAGTACCTGATGAAGATGTACCGGTGCCGCATCTGCGGCGAGACCTACCTTGGTAGCGAGATTCCGAGCCACTGCCCGTTCTGCGGCGCCCACCGAGATCTCATCGTGGACTCCGAGCAGTACCCGCCCGACATCAACGACGTCCAGTTGACCGAGGTCGAACGTGCGGATGTCGAAGAGGCCATCGAGTTGGAGCGAGCCAACACCCGCTTCTACCTCGGCATGGCGAAGCACAAGGACGACCCGGTACTCTCCTCGGCGTACAAGCGCCTTGCGAAGGTCGAGGCCGAGCACTGCGAACTGTTCTGCAAGCTCGCCCGCGTCGATGAGCCTGATGACCTGTTAACGCCGCTGGACGTCCCGGCCGACTGGTGCGCCAATATCGAGGAGTCACTCGCACGGGAGCAGCGCGCCAGCCGCTTCTACGCCGAGGTCTCAACGCGCGCTACGAGCGAGCGTATCAAGGAGGTCTTCGCCGCGGTGAGTGACGTGGAGGCGGACCACATCACGCTGGATCACGAGGCCCAGCGACACGCTGGCTGCTAGGAGCGAACGAGCGCCGAGAGTGCGGTCCAGGGGGCGCCCCGGGCGGGGCGCCCCCTGCGCATGCTTAGAGTTCCTGGCGGTTGAAGATCAGTCCGGCGAGGGCCACCAGTGCGATCGTCCCGGCGATCCCGGTAGCGACCGGCCAAGCGATCGAGAGGTCCGGCTGGCCGGTGATGATCCGGTCACCAAGGCCCATGAGACCGGCAGGGGTGTAGTCGCGTGCCGCAGTCCAAAGCGACAGGATAGACATCACGAAGTACACGCCCACTCCCGCCCCGGCTGCTCCGGCCTGCGACTTGAGCAGCACTGAGAGCAGGAGCATCAGAGCGACCACGAACGAGGCCAGCAGGTACCACACGCCCACCATACCGGCGAACTCTGCGAGCAGGTCCGTATCGAACATGATCGCCGTCACGCCCGCGCACAGCGCCGCACCGACGACGCCGGCCAGTATCAGCAAGACCCAGTTCGAGATCGCCTTCGCGACGACCATCGCCATGCGAGAGATCGGCTTACTCAGCACCAGTTGCGCAGTCCCGCTACGCCTCTCTCCGGCGATCGCACCGGCAGTACCGATGATGACCGCGATGAGAGCGATCTGCATCGCGTTGCTGTTGAACTGGATGTAAGCATCAACGGTCGTGGCAGGCGGGATCTCGATGACGATCCCCTGCCCCTCGGCCCCCGCCATCGACGACAGCAGTCCCGGAGTGATCTCGGCGATGATCGGACTTGTGATCCCGAAGAAGATCAGGATTCCCGGGACTACCCATAGGCGCCACGTACGCACGATCTCCGTCAGCTCCTTACCGAGGAATATCGCGAATCCATGCATCAGTCCCTCCCTCCTACCAGTTCGACGAAGACGTCTTCGAGCGTCGGCTCCTCGTCTACCATCCTGACGAGCGCCATCCGTTTGTCCGAGATGATCGCGGGGACCGAACGCCGCGCTGCACTCATGTTGTCGACCACGCACCGGACGATCTGCCCTTCACGGCTACACTCCACAGCCCAGGGCTGTCCTCCGATGAGCGACTCGAGCTCCTCGGCCCCGTCCTCCACCTCGACGACGAGTCGCACCGCGTGACCCTCTCGCTTGAGTTCGGCCATCGTCGCCTGCCGCACCACGCGGCCGTGATCGAGGATCGCCACGGTGTCGCACACACGTTCGACATCGGTGAGGATATGCGTCGAGAAGAACACGGTCGTCTTGCCTTTGAGTGCCGCGATCATTTCGAGCACGTCCTTTCGACCCATCGGATCGAGAGCGCTCGTGGGTTCGTCGAGCATCAGGAGTCGCGGGGCGTTGACGAGCGCCTGTGCCACACCGAGACGCTGCTTCATGCCGCGCGAGAACCCGCCGACACGCTGCTTGACTCCGGCGAGTCCCGCCATCTCGAGAAGGGACGCGACGCGGTCGTCGAGTGTGCGCCCGCTGACGCCGCTGAGTCTGCCCGCGAAGCGCAGGAACTCCTCGGCGGTCATCCAGGGGTAGTAGCCGGGGACGTCGGGTAGGAACCCGATGAGCGAACGCACGTCGTTGGTCGCCGTGACGACATCGTGGCCGAACACCGTCGCACCGCCGGCGGTCGGACGCGCCATCCCCGTGAGGATTCGCAGTGCCGTCGTCTTGCCAGCGCCGTTGGGGCCGAGGAACCCGAACACCGAGCCTTCCGGGACCGCGAGATCCACTCCGCTCAGCGCATGAGTCTCACCGTAGACCTTGGTGAGGCCGCTGATCTCGATAGCTGCGCTCATCGGCCGTCGCCCTCCCCGTACAGCGTGTCGACCGCGCGTCGGGTGCGCTCATCGTTCGTGGCGCCTTTGACGCCTGTCTTCACGTCGACATCCTCGGGTACATTGCGTCCGATCGCCACGTAAAGGATCGGCCCGATGAACGAGTTACCGAGAAAGATGATGATGAGTGCCCAGATCCACTTCTTGTCGAACCGCACGCGTGGTCGACCGGCAAGATCGATAAGCGCCCAGACGGTGATGAGCAGCTGGACCGCCAGTAGCCCGGCAAGGCCCCACACGGCCCTTGTAGATACATCGAGATTCGCTGCAATGGTCTCGATCATGTCTTGTCTCCTCCTTCTGGCTCAAGCACCTGATGAGGGCACGCGCCCTCTCATCTCCTGACTCCATCGTAACCTCCATTACGAACGTCAGGCTCCTGCTCACCCTCTACCTCTACGTCGCTTCCCTTCTGCTGCCGATGGTCCTG
>CAYGKH010000103.1:0-6836 GCA_964350345.1 uncultured Coriobacteriaceae bacterium | reverse complement strand
CGCGGTAGAGCGCGTCGGCCTCCATGAGTACGGCGAAGGAGGCTGCGCCGATCTCGCACGCGAGGAGCGCGCTCGTCCAGTCCTTGTCGACGACCGCTTCGATCGCCTGTAGCGCTCCATCGGGCTGCTCGATGACCGGTACTCCGCCCCCGCCTGCCGCGATCACCACCGTGCCGGCATCGGTGAGGGAGCGGACTGCAGCCGATTCGACCACGCGCAGTGGCCGAGGGCTGGGAACCACGCGTCGCCACAGGCCGTCGCCGGCGTCGACGAAGCTCCATCCGCGTTCCTCGGCAAGCAGATCGACCTCCGCCCGCCCCATGTACGGCCCGATGGGCTTGGCGGCCCTTTCGAACGCGGGGTCGGACGGGTCGACCACGACCTGCGTCACGAGGGCTGCCACGGGGCGGGTCACCCCGCGTCGGGTGAGCAGGTTATGCAGGGTGTTCTGCAACATGAACCCGATGCCGCCCTGTGAATCGGCACCCGCGATGAACAGCGGCATCGGCGGGATGATGTCGCGCGCGGCCTCGTTTCGCATGATGATGTTGCCGACGACAGGGCCGTTACCGTGCGTGATGACCACGCGAAGGCCGTCGGCGATGAGGTCCGCGACCGGCTCGAGCGCCTCTCTCGCGCGCAGGTTCTGCTGCTCGATGGTGCCCGCCTCGCCCCGTCGGACGAGGGCGTTGCCGCCGAGCGCGATGACGATAGGTGCGGTAGGGGTCACGTCGATCATACCTCGCCTGAGTCGGTCGTATGCTCCCGGACATAGCCGGCCACGAATTCGGTAATGACGTCTGCGAGCGTCGGGTCTCCGGCATCGGCGATGGCGTATGCGACCCGTACGACGGGGCGATCGATTTCGATGAGTCGAGAAAGATCGATCGGGGTTCCGATGACGACCGCATCGCACGGTGTCGCTGCGATGGTCGCTTCGAGGTCGGCGAGTTGGGCTGCAGAGTAGCCCATCGCGGGCAAGACGTCGCTCAAATGCGGGTTGGCGGCGAAGACGCCGGCAAGCGAGCCGACGGCGTGGGGGCGCGGGTCGACGAGCTCGGCGGCCCCGTGACGCCGCGCGGCGATCGCGCCGGCCCCGTAGCCCATGCCACCGTGCGTGACTGTCGGACCGTCCTCGATCACAAGTACGCGGGCTCCGGCGAGGCGGTCCGGATCGTCGGCGAGGACTTCCGAAGCGGTGAGTACGACGGTCGCGTCGGGGTTGTAGCGCGCCGCGGCCTCGCGCAGTGCCGCGATCGCACTCGGGTCAGCGGTGTCGACCTTGTTGATGACGAGCACGTCGGCGCGCAGGAAGTTGACTTCACCGGGATGGTAGAGGCGTTCGTGACCCGCACGATGCGGGTCGAGCACCACGATCTCGAGATCCGGGCGGAGAAACGGCATGTCGTTGTTGCCTCCGTCCCAGATGATGACGTCGGCCTCCTGCTCGGCGGCCAGCAGGGTCGCTTCGTAGTCGACGCCCGCGAAGACCACGGCGCCCATCGCAATGAGGTGCTCGTACTCCTCGCGCTCTTCGATCGTCACGCCGAGGCGGTCGAGGTCGGTCAGTGAGGAGTACCGCTCGACGGCCATGCGTGACAGGTCCCGGTAGGGCATCGGATGCCGGATGTCGACCGCGGCAAGGCCCGCGTCACGCAGCAGCTCCCACACGTAGCGGGAGACCCCGCTCTTGCCCGCTCCCGTGCGCACCGCGCAGATCGACACGACCGGTCTGGCCGAGGAGATCATCGTGCGCTTTGGACCGACGAGCCCGAAGTCAGTTCCGGCGGCCAGCACGCGGGAGGCGTGGTGCATCACCGTCTCGTGGCTGACATCGCTGTACGCGAAGACGACGAGATCGATGTCGTGTTCGTCGATCAGTTCGAGGAGACGTTCCTCGGGAAGTATCGGTATGCCGTCCGGATAGAGGGGGCCGGCGAGGTCGGGCGGGAAGGTGCGGCTATCGATGCCGGGAATCTGTGTCGCGGTGAAGGCGACGACCTCGATGGCGGGATCGTCCCGGTAGCAGGTGGAGAAGACGTGGAAGTCGCGACCTGCCGCCCCCATGATGATCACGCGCGTGCGTGTCTCTCGCGTGCGGTCCATCGGACCTCCTCGGCGCAGTGCGGGACCGAACCCCGCAGACAAACGAGCGTTCTATCCAGATATTCCCGATTCCTATACTCCCACCGCACCCGTTGCGACTCAAGCCCCCGCCCGCGGGGAGTGCAGAGTGCCCTTCGGGTACAATCGCGGAGTGTCCTTTCAGGCATCCGCACGAGCGAAAGGAGGGGTCAGCGTGTCCGTACGCATAGTCACGGATTCGACATCATATCTACCCATCGAGCAGCGCGAGCAGTACGGGATCGCCGTCGTGACGCTCTCGGTCAACTTCGGCACGGAGAATCATCCCGAGGAGGGCCTGGACAGCACGTGGTTCTACGAGAGGATGGCCGCCGAGGCCGAGGTGCCGACCTCGTCTCAGCCCTCGGTCGCCGATCTTGCGGCCGCGTTCACGAGAGCGGTCGAAGCCGGTGATGAGGTCTGCGGCGTCTTCATCTCCTCGGACATGAGCGGGACGTTCTCGACGGCGGCACTCGCGCGCGATCTCGTGCAAGAGTCGCATCCCGATGCGAGGATCGAACTCGTCGACTCGCGCTCGAACTGCATGCAGCTCGGCTTCGCCGCGCTCGAAGCTGCGCGCGCCGCGCAGGCAGGCAGCTCCCTCGAAGAGGTCGCCGCGGCCGCACGGGCTGTCGCCCCGCGCTCGCGCTTCCTGTTCGTGCCGCACACGCTCGACTACCTGCGCAAGGGTGGCCGGATCGGCGGTGCCTCGGCGCTGCTCGGCTCGATGCTTCAGATTCGGCCGGTGCTCACCGTGACCGACGGGAAGACCGCTGTCTGGGGTAAGGTGCGTACGAAGAAACGCGCGTTTGAGGAGATCGCACGGACCGTCGTCGAGCTCGGCGAGAAGGCCGGCGGTATCGAAGAGGTCGTCGTGCACCACATCAACGATGAGCCGGAAGGCCGCATGCTGGCTGACATGCTCGCCGAGAAGCTCGGGCGCACAGTTTCTGTCTATCCGCTCGGCGCGGTTATCGGCCTGCACGTCGGGCCCGGCACTGTAGGCGCCGTCTTTCGTACCCGGGAGGTATTGCCCTCGTGAGCAACACACGACAGTTGAAGGTAGTCGCGGTCAACGGATCGCCGCGACGTGATGGTAACACCGCGATGCTTGTCGAGACCGCTTTCGAGTCGCTGCGTGCGGTCGGCGTCGGGTGCGAGCAGATCTCGCTGGCGGGTGAGATCGTGGGCGGCTGCACCGCGTGCGGTGTGTGCCGCAAGGCCGCCGACCGGCAGTGTCACGGGCGCGACGACTTCGGCAACGAGGTCATCGCCAAGCTCGACGCGGCAGACGGTATCCTGCTCGCATCGCCCGTCTACTTCGCCGACATCACCCCGGAGCTCAAGGCGATCATCGACCGGGCGGGCTACGTGGCGCGCGGCAACACGGGCATGTTCTACCGCGTGCCGGGCGCGGGCATCGTCACACACCGGCGGGCGGGCGCGATCCATGCGCTCGACTCCATCAACCACTTCTTCCTCATCGGTCAGATGTTCGTCGTGGGCTCGTCGTACTGGTCGCTGGGAGTGGGCGGCGCGAAGGGTGATGTCGCGAACGATGACGAAGGGTTGCGTACGATGCGCACCCTCGGCGAGAACATGGCCTGGCTGCTCGAGAAGGTGAACGGGTGATGCTTGCTCCCGGACGCTCGCGGATAGGGTTCATCGGCACCGGTGTCATGGGTGCGCCGATGGCAGGGCACGCGCTCGAATCCGGCTTCGAGGTCGCGCTGTGGGCCCGCGCTCCGGAGAAGGTCGCCGCCCTGCTCGACCGTGGCGCGGTGTGGGCCGAGAGCCCGGCCGCGCTTGCCGCCGACTGCGATGCTGTCGTCACGATCGTCGGCTATCCGGCCGATGTCGAGGAGCTCTACCTCACCGGTGACGGCGGCGGTCTGATCGCAGGCGCGCTTCCCGGCACATACCTCATCGACATGACGACTTCCTCACCGGCGCTTGCGGTGCGCATCGCCGCCGCTGCCCGTGCGCGGGGCGTACGCGCGCTCGATGCTCCGGTCACCGGCGGGGATGTCGGCGCACGGGAGGCCAGACTCTCGATCATGGTCGGCGGTGAGGGTGAGGATTTCGCGGCCGCCGAGCCGTTGCTCCGGGTCTTTGGGCCGAGGGTGGTGCACCAGGGTGGTCCCGGGAGCGGCCAGCACGCCAAGGCGGCGAACCAGATATCGATCGCTGCGTCGATGATCGGGGCGTGCGAGTCTCTTGCGTATGGGCGGGCGGCCGGTCTCGACCCCGGGCGCGTGCTCGAATCGATCTCGGCTGGCTCTGCGGGCAGCTGGTCGCTCACCAACCTCGCTCCGCGTATCATCGCAGGCGACTTCGCACCGGGCTTCTACATCAAGCACTTCGTGAAGGATCTGCGGATCGCGCTTCAGTCCGCGGCAGAGTTGGGAGTCGAGCTGCCGGGAGCCGCACTCGCAGCACGTATCTACATCGAACTCGAGGCTGCAGGGTACGGTGAATCGGGGACGCAGGCTCTCTGGTACCACTACGCGAACGATCACAGGGAGTGATGATGGTGGACATCGTATTGGTGGTGATCGGTTCGATCGCGGGTCTCGCGCTCGGGGTATGGGCAGGGCTGAAGTGGGGGATGGCGCTCATCGACAAGTCCTCGGGCAAGTACTGGCTCGCCAACGGTGCGATGCTGCTCGCCGGTATGGTAGTGGTGGTCGCAGGCCAGGCGCTCGGTGCGATGTGGTTCGCGGTCGCCGGAGCCGGGATCATGGCCGGAGGGATCACAGGACTCAAGTACGGGTACGGCAAGAGTCCCGGGGTGTGGGCGATCCACGACCGGCTGATGGGCATCGATGGCCCCGAGGGCGAGGAGTCCGACCCCGCTCGCCGATGACCGCGATGGGCCGCCTGCCTGAGCGCGGCCCGAGTCCGATCAGATCGGTCAGCCGGTCAGGGTGGAAGTCCACGCACACACCGTTGCCGAGTTCGAACGTGGACGTATGCAGCCGTCCTTCGTTGTGGTTCGCGGCACGCTAGTGTGCGTCGAGGGCGTCGTGGATTCCGTCGACCTCTTCGTCGAAGGCCCCGATATAGGGCTCCAGGATGCCGAGCCCCTCACGGGCCGTGAGGTCGTCAGACAGCTCTCCGGTGACGCGTACCAGCTCGTCAAGGGCGGCATCAGCCGCGGCGATCTCGATGTCGTCAAGTCCGGCGGCCTCTTCCCGCACGGCTTCCCACGCCGAGGAGACACGCTCTGTCACCCGTTCGAGTTCGCGGGCGGAGCTCTGCGGGTCCACGGTGAAGTATCGGCCCAATGCGCTCTCGACGTCGTGGATGGCGTCGTCGAGGCGTTCGCGCTGTGCGGCCTGAGGATCGGCGCACCCACCCAACGCAAGGACGCCGACGATCAGCACAGTGAGCAGTGCGGAAAGAGCGAGATGTTTCCTCATGACGACCCCCGTCTCGGTTCGGATTAGCCATGACTAAGGTAATAGATTGCACGGCGCTATTCAAGTGTCGACATGGTGCCGGTTTCCGCGTGCGGGCTGCACGTGCGCTCTCGTCGTGTCATCATTGTGAGTCGGACCCGCCGGGCAGGATCGCTCGGCGGCCCGAGGGTGTCGAACGGCACGTTCGTTCAGAGAGGATCGACAGATGGCAGAAGAAGCACACGCACTCGCGGTGTTCATAGACTTTGAGAACCTTGCAGTCGGGGCCGAGAAGGCCGTCTCCGGCCGGAGCAACGGCCGGCGCGGCGGTGCTGCAGCGAAGCGGAAACCGGCCCAGACACCGGCAGAGCTCTTCGATATGAAGCGGGTGCTCGAACGGCTCGTGGAGAAGGGCAAGATCGTCGCCAAGCGGGCGTACGCCGACTGGGCCCGTTTTCCCGAGTACGTCACGCCGTTGCACGAGCTCGGCATCGAGCTCACCGAGATTCCCGAGCGCGTGATGACCGGCAAGAACTCTGCTGACATCCGGCTCGTGGTCGACGCGATGGAGCTGTCCTACGCCAAGGAGCACATCGACACGTTCGTGATCGTCTCGGGCGATAGCGACTTCACTCCTTTGGTCAGCAAGCTCAAAGAGAACGGCAAGTCCGTGATCGGGCTGGGCATGAAAGATTCGACGAGCGACCTGCTCGCTGCGAACTGCGACGAGTTCATCTACTACGAGGATCTCGGCCGCGTCGTCACCGGTGCTCCGGCGATCGGCGACAAGGTGCCCACGGCTAAGCGAGCAGCCTACCAGCTGCTCTTCGATACGATCGACGCTCTCCTGCGTGAGAACGTCGATGTGATCCACGCCTCCATGCTCAAAGACACCATGAAGCGTAAGCAGCCGTCTTTCAGCGAGTCGTCCTACGGCTACCGCTCGTTCACCCAACTGCTCGAGGATGCACAGAAGACGGGCTTCATCACCCTTCGCAAGGACCAACGGTCCGGTACCTATGTGGTCGAAGGCTTCAGTGGATAACGACCGATGCCGATAGACAGGTATATGGCCCGCCCGAATCACACCCTGCGTCACACCACCGGGCGCGTGCTCCTTAAGGGCACCGCGATACTACTCGTTGCGCTCCTTCTCTTTGGCGACGTGACGAGTGCGGTGGCGATCACGCGAGATACAGTGATGACGCGCGCCACCCGATGGGTCGATCTTAGGGTGCCCTACAGCCAGGCGCGGCACTTCGAGGGATACCGCACGGACTGTTCGGGCTTCGTATCGATGTCGTGGGCGCT
>CAYGKH010000102.1:0-6874 GCA_964350345.1 uncultured Coriobacteriaceae bacterium | reverse complement strand
ATCGACCGCACCGACGTAGCAGAGCAACCTAAGTGTTCCCGGTCCGAGGGCGACCACCGAGTCGATGCTCTCGGGGACCTCGACCGGACGGCCAGCGAGATCGGTCACCGTGACCGCTGTGCCCGGCTCCGCAGGCGTCTGGACACGCTCTTCAACTGCGCTGGTGTCCCCGCACCCGGCAAACAGAGTCGTTAGCAGTCCGATTGCCACTAGCGCGGCGAAAGTACGTTTTCCCCTCATCGTGCGCACCCCTTCCACATGTCCACAGGTCTACTCGTTGATCTCCCAGCCACGTCCATACCGCGTGGAGCATGGAATACAGCACGGGGCACCGCCAAGCACCCGGCTGCGTGGCTCCATGACACCCTCGCCACAGACCGAGCAGACCGCTGAATCGAAGATGCGCGCCTTTGGCGGCAGGTCCACCTCCACCTCTGCGACGCTGGCGAAGCGCTCCTCCGGCAACTCAGCAAGCGCTACAGACTGTTCGATATGGCGTTCCCAGAACAGTGCCCGCTCGTCCTCGGTCGCCCGATCTCCCATCACGCGCTCACGCAGCGTAGCGTGCTCGGTATCGGTCTCGAACGCGTCCGGGCGCATGACGACCCTCACACCGACTCCGGTGTCTCGTCGTGCGAGCGTGAAAGCTTGCTTGCCGTAGTCCTTATAGATCAGGTTGCCCTTGCCCATGGTGCACCCGGTAAGGAGCTGGAAAGCGTCCACACCGCACGCGTCGTTCTCGACTATGCCGACGAGCTGTTCATCGGAGCCGGGGGAGACGCCGAGTCGCTCCATCGCGATCGTTGCGGCGCGGTATCCCATGGTCAGCCCGGGACAGAGATGGCCGTGGAAGTCGACGGCCGCCCGGAAATCTCCCGGGAGACGATCCCGGACCTCAGCATCGAGCCGCTCTGACGCTGGTGCGGGCGGTGGCGTGTCGCTTGTCCCGGAGGCATGTGCGTCCACGGAGTCCCCCTTCTCTCAGCACCCGTGTTACGTATCTGCAACACGTGCTACCCAGAAATCAGGGACACCATAACACGAATCCTGAAATCGTGTTCTAAGAAGACCTCCGGGCGGTGGACGTCCCCGTCTCACCCTCAAAGCCCTCCCATAGCTCGCACACCCACTCGCCGCAAATCGTCGCGCGGTGGACCCGGGGCAACAGGCAGCCGGTGTCAGGGTGGCAGAACTGGCACTTGCGGGTGTCAACCCATTCGGTGAGCGTGGCGCGGTACGCCGCGCCCGCCGGCGTCGGCAGATAGCTCACCCGGGGGTCGTGCAGCGGATCGACCCCGGCCTCCCCCGATACCATCGCGCCGTCCTCGGCGATGCGCAACGCCCCGCTCGTCACGAGGCGCTCCGTCCACAGCGCGATATGCTCCGGCAGCCATCCCTCGCCGATGTAGACGCCCTCCTCGTCGTGAGCCAGATACAGAGCACAGCACAGCCCACCGCACTCGTTGCACAGCTCAAACGAATCGATGTCGTTGGGGTGGGAGGTCATTTTACTCGACCGCCCCTCAGAACTCGCACTCCTCGAGACGATCGAACACCACGCCCACCCGTACGAGGAACGCCCAGGGATCGAAGATCTCGTCGAACTGCTCGGCGCTGAGCGGGCACTCCGGATCGGCCGCCAGAAGCTCGCGATAGGTCGCCCCCTCGCGTGCCTGCTGGATGTCGTCCCAGACCACCATCGCGTTGCGCTGCACGATCGCGTAGGCCGCTTCGCGCGTGATGCCCGTATCGACGAGCGCGAGCAGAACACGGCTCGAGTAGATCAGCCCGCGTGTGGATTCGAGGTTCGCCCTCATCCGCTTTGGATAGAGCACCATCCCGTCGAGGATCCATTCGAGCTTCGCCAGCAAGTAGTCGAGCGCGATCGTCGAGTCCGCAAGCACCACCCGTTCTGCCGAGGAGTGCGAGATGTCGCGCTCGTGCCACAGCGCCACGTTGTCGAACCCGACCTGCGCGTTTGCCTTCACGACGCGCGCAAGCCCACAGACCCGTTCGGCGGTGATGGGGTTTCGCTTATGCGGCATCGCGCTGCTCCCCTTCTGCCCGGCGGCGAAGGGCTCCTCGGCCTCGAGGGTGTCGGACTTCTGCAGGGCGCGGACCTCGGTTGCGATCTCCTCGGCGGTGGCCGCCACGGTCGCCAGCACCGCGAGAAGCTGCGCATGACGGTCGCGCGGGATGACCTGGGTGGAGAGCGGCTCAGGCGCCAGCCCAAGCTTCTCGCAGACGTAGCGCTCGACGAACGGGTCGATGTTGCTGTAGCTGCCGACCGCACCGCTGATCGCACCGACAGCAACGACGTCGCGGGTTCGCGCGAGGCGCTCCTCGGCGCGCTTCATCGCCCAGGCCCAGCGGCCGAACTTCATGCCCATCGTCATCGGCTCGGCGTGGATACCGTGCGTGCGCCCCACGCAGAGCATCTCGCGAGTCTCAAGCGCGCGACGCTTGCAGATCGCGCCGATGCGGCGCACGTCGGCAAGCAGGATATCGACTGCCTGCATCATCTGATAACACAGCGCGGTGTCTCCCAGATCGCTCGAGGTCATGCCGTAGTGCACCCAGCGACTCGGCTTAGGGTCGCCCTCGGCGAGACCGGCATCGATGTGCTCGGCCATGTTTGTGAGGAAGGCGATGACGTCGTGATTGGTGGTGCGCTCGATCTCGTCGATGCGCTCGACCTCGAAGGCAGCGGTCGCGCGGATATGCGCGGCCTCCTCGGCCCCGATCCCGACATCGCCGAGTTCCGCCTGCGCCTCACAGGCGAGCACCTCGATCTCACGCCAGATGTCGAACTTGTTCTCGAGCTCCCAGATACGGGCCATCTCGGGACGGGAGTAGCGGGGGATCATCGGTGAGGACTCCTCGGTGTCGCGCGGACTGATCGCCTCACATTATCGCCGAGGAGACGAATCCGGTCATCCCATCCAGCTCGGACCGCTCCCGCCTCCGTCGCTGCGGTCCTGTTCGCGAAGGCGGATGCGCTCCTCGCGAAACGCCGCTCCCGGGTCCTCCGGCTCAAGCGTGACCCCTCCGAACGCTTCGACTACCTCGCCGAAGCAGGTCTCCGCATACTCCGCCCGCCAGTCATCGAGCGAGAGGTAGAAGATCGGCGAGAACGACAAGCCCATCTCTCCGACGAGCTCGATCACGTTCTTCAGAAGTGTCGTGCGCTCCATGACGAGGTCGACGATGTCGGGGTTGAGGAAGTCCTCCCCACAGTCGCACGGCATCCACATACAGGCGCGACCTTCGCTGCGGATCACGATGTCGTAGCAGTAGTTGCCCTCGCCGAGCAGCACTATGGTGTAGTCGCCGGCAGGATCTTGGTAGTCGCGCTCCCAGCCGCTGCCAAGCCGGGTCAGACCGGACACGCGCGCCAGGGTCGCGAAGTCGACTGCCATCGATATCGGGCAGTGCGGAAGCTCTTTGATCGCTTCACGAATGTTCGCACCCGTGACAAGCGACTTCTCGGGAACCTTTTCGCCGAGGAGTCCCACAGCAAGGCTGGCCTCGACCCAGGAGGTTGTGTTGAGCACGATCCGCATCAGATCGGGGTCGGAGTTGTAGTAGGAGCGGATCTCATCCACGAGCCGCGGGATCGTTCTCATGGGGCGTCGCCTTGTCGGTAGGGTGCACACGCGTGGTACCGTTGGATATCGGCAGCCTTGGGCAGGAACACAAGGGTCGGTGCGCCGGGCGGACAGCTGGCGTGCGGCGTGCTAGTCTCCTGGCCGAGACATCGGAGTCTGCTTCACGTTCCGAGATGAGAGAACGAACATGGGTCGATCAGACACATACGAGCAGCACCGTCGCCACATCCCGGCACCCGCCGGGGCCGACACCGATATCGATTGGGAGTCGTCCGATGTGGTCGGACTCCTCCGTGCAGCCGACCTGCGCCCCACCCCAGCCCGTCGCTGGATCGTCGCTCTTCTGCGCTCGGTGCGGGTCCACCCGACCGTTGACGAGCTGCAGCGCCTTCTGCGCGAACATGAGCGCGACATCAGGCAGGCCACTCTCTACCAGAACCTCGCCACGCTCACCGGCGCCGGTGTACTCACGAGCTTTGTGGACGGTCAGGGTCTGCGCCGTTTCGACGCGAACGTCGGTACCCACCCTCATCTCCTCTGCACCTCCTGCGGCCGGATCGCAGACCTCGAACCTTCACGGGCCGAGGAACGCCGCATCGGGGGACTCGCCGCAGACCTCACCCGCGACCATGCCGACTGGCTACTTGCCGAGACCCGCATCGAACTGCGTGCCCTGTGCCCCGTCTGCACTGCACGCGAGTAGGGCGGTTCCCGATCGATAAACACCCCGGCTGGGTTCCGGCTGCCCTTGACGGATACCTCCTGTCCGGTAAACTAACGTCTTGCACTATCTCATAATGATTATGAGTTTGAGTTCGCGCGCTGGCGGCAATGAACGAGAGACATCCTCAGACCTGGAAAGGAGCGACCGCCCCTATGAGCATCAAGGGAACCCGCACCGAAGAGAACCTCCTCAAGGCCTTCGCAGGCGAATCACAGGCCCGCAATCGCTACACCTACTACGCGGCCATCGCCAAGAAGGAAGGTTACGAGCAGATCGCCGAGCTCTTCGCCGAGACCGCCGAGAACGAGAAGGAGCACGCCAAGGTCTTCTACAAGCACCTCGAGGGTGGCGAGGTCCAGATCACGGCCGGCTACCCTGCCGGAACCCTCGGCACCACCGCCGAGAACCTGCTCCACGCCGCCGAGGGCGAGCTGATGGAGTGGGGCACCCTCTACCCCGACTTCGCCGACATCGCCGAGGAAGAGGGCTTCCCCAAGGTCGCCGCCTCGTTCCGCGAGATCGGCAAGGTCGAGGCGTTCCACGAGGCACGCTATCGCAAGCTTCTCGCAAACGTCGAGGGCGATCTTGTCTTCAAGCGTCCTGAGACATTCAAGTGGCACTGCCGCAACTGTGGCTACATCCATGAGGGCCCTGACGCCCCCGACATGTGCCCGGCCTGCGTTCACCCCAAGAAGTACTACGAGATCCTCGCCGAGAACTTCTAGGTCCGCCCCGTTCGCACTGATCGAAGGGCGCCCCGCTCAACCCAGAGCAGGGCGCCCTTCGCGCTTTCCGAAGCCGAAGCGTTCGATGTGTCGCTGGAACGCACCTGCGATCTGATGGCCCTCCCGTCACATCGCGCGAAGCGCCTCGGCGGCTCCGAACGGATCCGCGACCTTGAAGATCACCATCGCATGCTGGCCGTCCGAGGCAGTTCCATAGACCCAGTCGACGTTGATGTCTGCATGAGCAAGCTTCTTCGCTGCGTCAGCGAGTGCTCCAGGGCGCGCGGGAAGATCGACCACGACGACATCGTTGCGCTCGATCTTCATGCCGACTATCTGTCCGAGCGCGACGGCAGCCTTCTCGTTGTCGCTCGTGATGAGCATGAACTCGCCGCGGTCATCCTTGTCATATGCCCCGATGGCGTGAATGTCCACTCCGGCGACCGAGACTGCATCTGTGACCTGCGCAAGCAGACCGATGCGGCTGGTGGCGCTGACGAACAACTCCTGAACGACCTCTACGCGTGCCATGGCGGTTCCTCCTGTGGATTCGTATGTTGCCGGCACTTGATACATACCCGACGGGGCAACGAGTCGCAGGCGGCCCGCGATTCTACCTCTCTCTGAACCCGGTCGCGATATGAGAGCCGTCGCAGAACGGCTTGTTCGCCGAACGCCCGCACCTGCAAAGCGTCACCCGGTTGCGGACCTCGTAGGGCCTGCCGTCCACGCCGATGACGCAGATACCACCCCGGACCCACAGCGGGCCGCTCACACCGAGCGCGGGATCCTCTACAAGCACGATCGACGGCTCGAGGTCGGGTTCGAGCGGCTCGCCAGAGACCTCATCGACCGCAAGGTAGCGGCCGGAAGGACACAGCATCGCTTCTTCCTCGGCCAAAGCGCGCACCGCAGGATCGCCGCACTCCTTCACGAGGTTCCACAGGCCGCCAGCCCGGTCGCAGAACCGTGCCTCGGCGCACAGATGGCGCGCGTCGCGCAGCTCAAGTCCGGTGCTCTCGATGGTGACGGAGGCCTCCATGTACGAGTCGCGGCTGGCCGTCTCAGTGCCGTCGAAGTCTTCGATAGAGTGGCTGAAGTCACAGAACGGCTTGTCATCTGACCTGCCGCAGCGGCAGAGCAGGCACGCATCGTCGGTCGCGACGCGTCCGGTCTCTCGCCACGCGATCGCCTCGTCCTGTTCGTTCGTCACGATTTCGGCACGCACGAGCGGTACGTTGCCGCTGACAGAGTAGGGGCCGTGTTCGGTGATCTCGATGCGCATCCCTGAGGCCGGCGTCACGCCCGGGGCCACCGGCCCGTCGTATGCCCTGCTCATCTGATGGTCCCTTTTCGGCAGCGGCGAGTATGCCGCCTAACTAGCCACATGAGAGCTAGTAGGGCTCCGCCCGCCAGCCAGTACCTGCCCGTCCCCGCCACCCGGTCGAGCAGCGGAGCCGGCGAGTCGCTCACGAGCGGCACCGGAGTGTAACGCTCGATGAACAGGCCTCTCCACGACATCTCGCGCGAGCCGACACGCTCGACTATCCGCGCGGTCTCGTCGAACGGCACCTCGATGACGACGTCGTCGCGCCCCGGGTAGTTGGGATCGTAGACCCGCACCCGCACGCGATCGGCTGTCACCTCTGCCCCCACCGCGAGCACCTGATGGTTGCGGAAGAGGTGTGTGCCGCCAAACGCGCTCACGAGCCCGAGCGGGACAGGACGACCGGACCTGAGGGCGTCGATGAGCGGCGTGAGCTCTCGGCGGGACTCCTCGGCGATTCCGAGAGGCCCGTGTGTGGGCAGGTAGGTGA
>CAYGKH010000101.1:0-6897 GCA_964350345.1 uncultured Coriobacteriaceae bacterium | reverse complement strand
CTGCCACGCAGCTAAAAAGCCCGGGTGGCGGAACTGGCAGACGCGCAGGTCTCAAAAACCGGTTCTCGAAAGGGAGTGCGGGTTCGATTCCCGCCCCGGGCACCAGCTCTACTCAGCGCTCACGGGCAGGGAGCTCGTCCTCCCGCGCGGTCTGTGATTCGCCCCGGTGATTGCAGGTACGCGGATGTTCCCTGATGAACGCAACCGCGTCCTCGATCGAGTCCGTCACGAAGATGCGCTCGATGTCGGATGAGTCTACCGTTCCCTCGGCCATCATCTTCTTCTGGAAAAAGTCAATCATCGGCTCCCAGAAGTCACAGCCGAACGCGACCACGGGGAAGTCGTCGATCTTGCCCGTCTGCATGAGAGTCAGCGTCTCGAAAAGCTCGTCGAGGGTGCCGTACCCTCCTGGCATGATCACGAACGCACACGAGTACTTCACGAGCATGACCTTGCGGACGAAGAAGTGTTCGAACTCGATGAGGCGATCGACGAAAGGGTTCGCGTCCTGCTCATGCAGAAGGTGGATGTTCGCGCCGATCGACAGGCCGCCGGCCTCCTTTGCGCCGCGGTTGGCCGCCTCCATGATGCCCGGGCCCGCGCCGGTCATGACTGCAAAGCCGTCGTTGGCGAGTGCTGCGCCGAGCTCTCTGGCCGACTCGTAGTAGGGATGCCCCTCCTTGAAGCGCGCAGACCCGAACACGGTGACCGTCGGTTCGGCGATCGAGAGGAACTCAAAGCCCCGGAGAAACTCCAGGAAGTAGCGGACCGCGCTCTCGACATTGTCCGACGGTCTGCGCCTTCCCTTGAGGAACTCCGACTCCGCACCCCGGACCTGCTCCAGCAGCGACGGCTTCTCAAGGGCCCGGCTCAGGTGCAGATCAAGCGGCTGGGACTCCTCTCGGCCCGGCACGCGCGCGTCGCTCATCTCTCTCTCCCTCTCTGGCCGGCGGCTGTCCGTCGTGTGTCTCGATGGCGGCGGCGCACACCCTGTGTTCGTCCCCCGCCGTCGTGCCCTCTAACGCCCGCCATGCCCCTACCGGAGGGCCGATGGCGGTTTCGTCCATGGTCCTCTAGAGACGTGCATCACGCAGATCGAGCAGGTGCGCCGAGGCCTCGAGCGCGCTCACGAAATAGAACGCCTCCTCAAGAGAGGCGCCGCGAGCGAACGGGCCGTGAGTGCGCAGAACGGCAACGTAGTGCTCTGTGAGCGCCTCGGCGAGTACGGCCGCCGCCTCCGGCGACGCGATCGTCTCGGCGGCCTCGACCACCGGTACGCTACCAAGCACGTAGTGGCCCTCGGAGTCGATGGGCACGATCGCGTCCTCGATCATCGAACGCCACACCGTGTGTAGCGTGTGGGCGTGCACGATGGCCCGCGCGTCGGTCGCCTCATAGATCGCCCGGTGCACGACAATCTCGCGGCTGCACTCCTCGTCGCGCCCGCACGCCGCGATCTCGGTCCAGACCACATCGTGCTCGCCGAGTCGGCCGAGCATCGATCCGCGGCGCGTGATGACGATGCGGTCGCCGCGGCGCTCCGACAGATTGCCGCCGTGACTGGAGACCGCACCTGTGACGAACAGGTCGCGGCCGATCGCCGCGAACCGCTCGACGGTCTCGCGGCCGATGATCGGATCGAGCTGTTTCATCTCAGCACTCCGGTTCAGGATGTTCGCCCTTCTGGTACTCGAGCGAGCGCGCAAGCCGGTACAGGTCGCTGTCGCGCTCGATCTGCCGGACGCGCGTCTTGAGGGTCGTGGGGTCGATCAGGTCGTCGAAGGGTACGAAGGTGAGCTGCAACTGCTTCTCCACGCTCACCATGTGACCGGAGAGCTCCTCCTCCACGAGCCCGCGGTGGGCACCGACACCGAGCTGGGTCCCGAGCAGGACGTCGAACGCGCTCGGCTCCGAACACCGCGTCTCGTAGCCGATCTGCTTGTGCCGAATCTTCATGGCGGAGCCGGTGCGCTCCTCGTAGACGCGCCCCATCTCCTCGGCGAGTGTCCTGCCGATCCTGGCTGCGCCGAGTTGGATGTTGCCGTGCTCGTCGAAACTCTGGGGGCGCTGATCGTCGGGGAGGCGGTCTGCGAGCCCTTCGGCGACGCAGATGATGCCGTGCTTGCGGCCATCCCGTTCGCGGGCGAGTATGAGGTCGACCAGCTCCTCGGCAGTCTTGCGCACGTCGAACACGCCGTCGAAGTCCTCGACCGACAGCATCCGGGTGGCCTCGCCGGCGATTCCCGAGGCGTAGGTGAGCCAGCCCGCCTTGCGCCCCATCATCTCCAGCACGTACCAGACCTGTGTCGAGCGCGCATCAGCGCCGAGGTTGCGAATCTCTGCAGCGGCGAAGTGGGCCGCCGAGAAGAACCCGAACGTCCAGTCGATGCCGTAGTAGTCGTTATCGATCGTCTTGGGCAGGTGGATGACTCTCAGTCGCCGCAGGTCGGGCAACGACTCCTGCATGCGATAGAGGTAGTTGGCGGTCTTGAGCGTATCGTCACCGCCGATGGACACGAGCGCATCGACGCCGAGGGACTCCAGTGCGCGATACACGGCTATCAACTTGCCGTTCTTCGCAGGGTCTGCGAGGTCCTCGAGTGAGCCGATCTGCTTTCCGGGGTTCGCCCGCGCGGTCCTGAGCACGATGTCTTTGCGGTTGCGGATCTGCGAGACGTCGTTGCGCTGCAAACACAGGTAGTGCTCGCCCTCGACGAGTGGCTTGTCAGGCGAGTAGCGCTCGAGGTTCTCGTACCCGTCGAGAAAGCCCACGACCGAGATACCCGAGTTGATGAAGCTCAGTGCCGCCGCCGAGATCACAGCGTTGGCCGCAGGCGCAGGACCGCCCGAGAACAGGATACCTACGCGCCTGATGGGATGATCGATCTTCACGCACAACACCTCCGGGTCATCGCCACGCGGTCTCGGCTACGTACTTACCCCTCACCCGGGTCGATGACGCCGATAGCGCGCAGCCGATCGTACCTTCGCTGCTCGAGGAGGGCCGGATCGAGCGCCCCGAGTTCCTTCAGCGCCGTCGTGACACGCGCCCGGACCGCGCCGAAGACCTCCTCGGGCCTGTGGTGCGCGCCGCCGAGGGGTTCGGGCAGAATCTCATCGGCGATACCGAGACCCACGAGGTCTTCCGAGGTCATTGCAAGGCACCCGGCGACCTCGGCCGCCTTGCCGGCGTCCTTGTGCAGGATCGAAGCGCACGCCTCGGGGCTGATAACCGAGTAGTAGGCGTTCTCGAGCATGATGAGCCGGTCGCCGAAACCGATCGCGAGAGCGCCTCCCGAGCCACCCTCGCCGATCCCGACAGCAACAACCGGGACGCGCAGCCCCGAGAGCAGTGCAAGCGACTCGGCGATGGCCCACGCTTGCCCGCGCTCTTCGGCCTCGATGCCGGGATAGGCGCCCGGTGTGTCGATGAAGGTCACGAGCGGCAGCCCGAACCGCTCGGCCAGGCGCATCACGCGCATCGCCTTGCGGAAGCCCTCGGGGTGCACCATCCCGAAGTTGCGTGCGATGTTCTCGCGCGTGTCCTTGCCCTTGCGATGGCCGAGGACCGCGACCCGGTGACCCTCGATCGTCGCCAGCGCGGCGATGATCGCACCGTCGTCGCCGTAGGCGCGGTCGCCATGCAACTCGATGACGTCGGTGAAGATCGCGGCGAGATAGTCCTGCGTCTTAGGCCGATCGGGATGGCGGCTGACCTGCACCTTCTCCCAGGGCGAGAGATGCGTGTAGGTGTGCTCATGAAGCGTCTCTATCTGCCGTGCAAGCTCTTCGATCTCGCCCGAGAGTTCGACGTTATCGGAAAGGTCGAGTCGTCGCAGTTCAGCGATCTTGTCCTCGAGCTCGACGAGCGGGCGCTCGAACTCCATAACGTGGCGGCGGTTCACGTCAGGTCACCCCCTCGGTCAGGTAGTCGAGGAGCAGCGAGACGCGCGCGGGCAGTTGTCCGCGGGGCACGACGTCGTCGACCATGCCGTGGTCGAGCAGGAACTCCGACGACTGGAAACCCTTGGGCAGGTGCTGCTTGATCGTCTGCTCGATGACCCGGGGTCCGGCAAATCCGATGAGTGCTCCGGGCTCGGCCAAGATGACATCGGCAAGCACGGCGAACGACGCCGTCACGCCACCCATGGTGGGATTGGTGAGCACCGAGATGTAGGGCACGCGTGCTTCGGCGAGCCTGCGCGCCGCCGCAGAGGTCTTCGCCATCTGCATCAGCGACAGCATCCCCTCCTGCATCCGCGCCCCGCCGGACGCGGTGGAGAAGACGAGTGCGCGGCGCTCCTCGGCGGCGACCTCGAACGCGCGAGCGACCTTCTCTCCCACTGCCGACCCCATCGACGCGCCGATGAACCGGAAGTCCATGGCGCCGAGCACGACCGGATGACCACCGACCGTCGCACGCCCGCAGATGACCGCCTCGGGCATACCGGAACGCTCCTGGGCCGATGCGAGGCTCGTGACGTAGGGTTTAGCAGCCGAGAAACCCAGCGGATCGACCGATGAGAGCTCAGCGTCGAACTCGACGAAAGAATCGGGGTCGGCGAAGAGCGCCACCCGGTCGTGAGCGGTGAGGTCGAAGTGGTGGCCGCAGTGCGGGCACACGCGCAGGTTCTCTACGAGCTGTCCCTCGTAGACGATGCGCTTGCACGAGTCGCACGTGATCCACACGCCGTCAGGGACGTCGGCACTCTGCGAGCGCTCACCCTTCACGGGGGTGTAGCGGCGCGCCTCTCGTGCTTTGAACCAGTCTGAGATCGACATTGAGATCCTGTGATCGGGCGGACCTTATCGGGGAACCGGGTTGCTAGATCTGGAAGTCTGCGCTTCCCTCGAACACCGCGCGCGCGTCGGCGGCACTGTAGTCGGCCAGCGTGATCGCGCTGATCGCCTTGGTGAGCCGGACGGCCTCGTCGAGCGAACGCTGGTGGATGTTGCGGCCGGTCGCGTTGCCGGTCGCACCACCGACGTGGATCTGCTCCCACAGCTGCGTGAGGAACGTCTTGGCGTCGACGGTCGATCCGCCTGCGCACACCAGGCCGGTACGCCCGGAGGCGAGCGACGCCTGCTCGAGCAGCTCCGACGAGGTAGCGTCATCGGTGGCCTTGGGCGGGTTGACCTTGACGAAGTCCGATCCGAGCGCGACCGCGACACCGGCAGCACCTGCGATCAGGTGCGCGTCCTTCTCGTTGGCGACAGCCTTGCCGCGCGGGTACATCCACAGCACGACGAGCAGCCCCTGTGAGTGCGCCTCGGCGATAAGCTGACCGGCCTCGGCCATCATCTGAGACTCGTACTCCGAGCCGACGTAGATCGTGTAACCGATGCCGACGACGTTCACGCCGTTGTCACGAAGGTCGAGCACGGCCTGGATGTCGTAGAGCTGCGGCGAGTACGGATCGTCCTGGCTCGTCTTCACGAGGTGGGACTTGCTGTTCATCTTCACGAGGTAGTTGATGTCCGGGTAGTCGGCGGCGTACTGCGCCACGAGCCCGCGCTGGGCAGCGAGGATGCCCACGACACCCTGCGAACCGATGCGGAAGAGATGCTCGGGCTCGGCGTCCTCTTCGGCGATGCCTTCGCCGAAGAAGTCGTCGTTGAGGTGCTCGATCTTCTGGTCGCACGCGAAGAGCATGAGACGGCCGGTGCCACGGGTGGCGGCAAGATAGTTGTCGATGTAGGTCTCGCGTGCCTCGGCGGGCACGTCTGCAGGTACTCGGACCTGCTCACGGGTGATGGTCGGCATCTTAATAGACCCCTCCTCGATTCTCGGTCAGACTCCGGCACACACCTGCGCGCCGGATTGCGAATAGTACCGTGCGCCTGAAGAACGGGGTGCAACGGTCCGCTTGTGTAGGTTAGGCGATGCGCGCCCCGTTTGCCAGATGATACCCGTGCGCGAGGCTCGCCTGACCGGGCGTCCGCCTCAGCCCCGGTAGCGGTTCGTCACCGGCATCCGGCGGTCCTTGCCAAACGCTTTCGGTGTCACCCGTATGCCGAGGGGCCCCTGCCGCCGCTTGTACTCGGCCGCATCCACGAGCCTGCAGACCCGCTCGACAGTCGCCCGGTCGTATCCGCGCGACACGATCGCCTCGCGCGAAAGGTCCGACTCGACACAGGCGGCAAGAATCGCGTCGAGGAGCGCATAGGGAGGTAGCGAGTCCTCGTCGAGCTGCCCGGAGCGCAGTTCCGCGCTCGGCGGCTTATCGATGATCGCCGCCGGTATCACGGGCGGCCCGCCGTCACGTGCGTTACGCCAACGCGCGAGTTCGTAGGCCTGGGTCTTGAACACGTCCTTGATCGGCGCGAAACCGCCGACCATGTCACCGTAGAGCGTCGAGTACCCCACAGAAAGCTCGCTCTTGTTGCCCGGCGCGAGCACCAGCCAGCCGAACTTGTTCGACAGCGCCATCAGCAGCGTGCCCCGCACGCGCGCCTGCAGGTTCTCCTCGGTCACGTCAGACTCTCTGCCCTCGAAGACGGGCTCGAGCGTACCGAGAAAAGCACTGAACGTCGGCTCGATGCCGATTTCGCGAAAATCGATCCCGAGTGCGTCGGCTAGCGCCCGCGAGTCATCGACACTCCCCGCCGAGGAGTAGCGCGACGGCATCGTCATCCCGTGCACGCGATCGGCCCCGAGCGCGTCGGCGGCGATGGTCGCGACGAGCGCGGAGTCGATCCCGCCCGAGAGCCCGACGACGACGTCGCGAAAGCCGTTCTTTTCGACGTAGTCGGCAAGGCCGAGGCGCAGTGCCGCGTAGACCTCCTCCTCGGCCGTGGGGCTCGGCTCGATGCGTGCGGGCGGCATGGCATCGGCGTCGAGATCGACGTCGACCACGAGCAGGTCCTCGGTAAACGCACCGGCGCGGGCGACGATCT
>CAYGKH010000100.1:0-6905 GCA_964350345.1 uncultured Coriobacteriaceae bacterium | reverse complement strand
CTATGACACACAGGACGTCTGCGACGTTCTCGACGAGCATACGGTTGATCGACTCGCTGTGTCGGCGGGCAGTCTCATGTTCGGCTGACTCAAGCGCCCGGCGGATGGCGAACCCGAGCCTGCCCATTCGGTCCTTGAGGACGTAGTCGGTTGCGCCGCACTTGAGTAGTTCCACTGCGCGATCCTCACCGATCGTCCCCGATACGAAGATGAACGGCGTCTGGGGACAGGACGCCAGCGCCGCCTCAAGCGCAGACACGCCGTCGTAGTCCGGCAAGGTATAGTCGGCGAGGATCACGTCGTGGCGCCCGCTCAGCAGGAGCGTCACGTACTCGCTGTGGTCGGTGGCGACGTCCATTTCGACATCGAAACCCTCGCCTAAAAGCATCTCGCGGACGAGCTCGGCATCTTGGGGAGAATCTTCGAGGTACAGGACGATCAATCTCGTGCCACTCACCCCCGTGTCAGCCATCATGGCGAACTCCTCCCGGAGGTTGCTCGTTGATGAGCCCCCAGAACACTCCGACCTCGGCGACCGCATCGACGAAATCTGAGAAGTCGACCGGTTTCACTACGTAGGCATTCGCGCCGAGCGAGTAGGCGTTCTGCAGGTCCCGTTCCTCCCGGGACGAGGTCAGCACAACGATGGGGAGTAATCTCAAGTCCGGATCGGCCCGTACCTCGCGCAACACCTTGAGCCCGTCCATGCGCGGCATCTTGAGGTCGAGCAGCATCACCGCTGGACGATCGCACGGGTCCCGGTCAGCGTATGCTCCTGCGCAGCGCAGATACTCCATCGCTTCGACACCGTCGCTCACCACGACGACCAGGTTCGCGAGGTTGTGATCGGCGAGCGCCTCGAGTATCAGCTCGACGTCCATCGGGCTGTCCTCGGCAAGCAGTATGGTCTTGAGCTCGATCATCACGAGTCCCTTCGGATCGGGAGGGCGAAGAAGAAGGCGGCCCCCTTATCAGGCTCGGCTTCCGCCCAGGTCCGGCCACCGTGCCGCTCGACGATGCGTCGTACGCTCGCAAGGCCCACACCCGTTCCCTCGAACTGCGTGGAGGTGTGGAGGCGCTGGAAGACCCCGAAGAGCTTGTCGGCGTATCGCATGTCGAAGCCCACACCATCATCGATCACGGAGAACACGATCTCCTCCGGGCCTTCCTCGGCATGCACCTCGATGTGCGCTGGCCACCGGTCGCGGGTGTACTTCACCGCATTGTCGATGAGGTTCGCCCAAACCTGCCGGAGCATCGCCTTGTCTCCGTGCACGCTGGGAAGCGACGACATCGTCCACTCGACGTCGCGATCCTCAAGATTGTCGGCGAGTGAAGCGATAGCGTGCCTGACCGCTTCTTCCATGTCCACCTCGCCCATCATTAGCTGGGTTCTGTTCATCCGGGCGAACTCGAGGAGATCGTCGATGAGATCGGTCATCTGTCCTGCGGCTTGCGCGATCGAATCGAGATAGTGTCCGGCCTTCTCACTGAACTCACCACGATGGCGCGACGTGAGCAGATCGACGTAGCCATTGATATGACGCAACGGCGCACGCAGGTCGTGGCTGACCGAGTACGAGAACGCCTCGAGTTCGCTGTTGGCGGCCTCGAGCTGTGTCGTGCGCATTCTGACCAGGTCCTCGAGGTGCTCGCGATGCTGCCTGAGTTCGAATTCCGTCTCTTTGCGCTCAGTGATCACCTCGGAGAAGAGAATGATGCCGCCGATCGCGTTTTCCGCCTCGTACCAGGGATGGATCTCCCAGCGCACCCAGTCCACGTGTCCGTCATCACGCGGGAAGGCGTCCTCCTCGCACCGTTCGATCGCGCCGGCCAGACAGCGCCGGTGGATCTCCTTCCATCGTTCGGGCACCTCAGGAAACACATCGTAATGCGAGAGTCCGACGACTTGCCTGTCTCCAAGACCGTAATCCGCGAGGAATCGGTGGCTTGCCGCGATGTACCTCATCTCGTTATCGAACATCGCGATCGCCGCCGGCGCGTACTCCACCAAGAGCCGGAGTGTCCGCTCACTTCGTTCCAACGCTTCCCGAGCGCGCACTTGCTCGGAGATGTCCTCTGCCGCCGACCAGATGAGCCGCTCGCCCCCGAACTCGATCAGGCGGCCATGTAGTCTCACCGGTACGCGATGCCCCTCCCGGTGGATGTACTCTTTCTCGTGCGGACCATATCTCCCGGTTAGTTCAAGTGACTCCAGTCGCGCTGACTCCTGTTCGGCATACACCTCAGGGGTGAAGTCCCAGTAGCTAAGCAAGAGTGTCTCGTCGACCGTGCGGCCGATGATGCAGGCGAACGCCTCGTTCACATCCACCATCGAGCCATCCATGCGGCAGAGAGCCAGCCCGACCGAGGAGGTGTTGAACAGCAGCCGGTTGTAGCGCTCGTTTTCTCGCAGGGCGTTTAGCGCGCGCCGCTTCTCGGTGACCTCGTGGAAGTAGATGGTCAGCCCATCAGATGAGGGGTAGATGCGGTTCTCGAAGTAGCGGTCCCACGGTTCGTAATACTCCTCGAGCGTCACGGGCTGCTGTGTCTCCATCGCCCGGTAGTACGCCTCATAGAACGGCTGGCCCACGCCTTCGGGATACTCGGTCCAGATATGCCTGCCGACGAGTTCCGCAGGGTCCTCCCTGCCGAGCAGTCTCGCCGCGTTCTGGTTCACGTAGGTGTACACCCACTCGGAATCCAGCGCGACGAGGCCGTCCGAGACCCGCTCGAGCACATCTGCGCACAAGCCGTGTTGTCCCGTCGTATCCGACGGCTGTTTGGTCACACGAGTAGGTGTGGCCTCTCCATCTGTGCGGTGCTTCCAGGGCACTACTCCCCCTTGCAGAGAACTCCCCGCATGAACCAGTGTACACCGTCACTACACCGTATCTATGGAACGGGCTTTCTAGTCGACTAACCGACCGGTACCACTCGCGTGGATGTCGCGGATCGGATAGGCAACATCAGCCTTCAGGGCCTCGGCGCCAAAGCGGACGCCAGCAAGAACCCCTTCGCGGGTGAGTCGAGGGTGCGCCTCTCTGGACCGTAACAAGAACTCACTGAGGTCTGCCCATACGTGAAAACAGTGAGAGTATTGTTTAGCATATCGAACGTATGTTCGTTATGCAAGGCATATGTGTCCCGGGCACAAACGCAAACGCAGAGATCAGGCTGTGGCGACAGCCTTCAGGTGACGCTCGGGTCCGCGCACGCCGATGAGCCCGAGATCGCCACCGTCCAGGGCTGCCAGAAGCGCATCGACGGCCTCGGGATCGAACTGGATGCCGCGACAGCGCAGGATCTCCTGGCGAGCTGCGGCCACACGCATCCCGCTGCGATAGGGGCGATCGGAGATCATCGCGTCGAACGCGTCGGCGACGGCAAGGACGCGCGAGAGCCTCGGGGTAGCCTTGCCCTTCATGCCGTCCGGGTATCCACCGCCGTTCCAGTGCTCGTGGTGGTGCCGGATCAGCGGGACGAGGTCGGACAAGAACGGGATGGAGGCGATGATCCGGGCACCCATCTCACTGTGCTCTTTGACGAGGGCGAACTCCGCATCATCAAGGCACGAAGGCTTGAGCAGAACCGCCTCGGGCACGCCGATCTTGCCGATGTCGTGAAGCAGGCTTGCCCGTTCGAGCAAGACGATCTCCCGCTCGGAGAGGCGCAACCTGCGCCCGATCGCGACCGCGTAGTCGGTGACGTTAAGAGAGTGGCTCGCCGTGTAGGTGTCCTTCGCGTCGACCGCCGAGGTGAGCGCTTGAAGGGTACCAAGCGAGTACTCTTCGATCTCGCGCAGAGACGACTCGAGGCGTGAATTGATCTCTTCGGTCTCGGCCTCCGACGCCTTGAGGCGATTCTCCACACCTCGGACCATACTCACCTGCATCGCGTACGTCACAGCTCCGCCGAGAAGGATGAGGCCCCAGATCGCCACGTACGCGCGCCTGAGCTGTGCAAGAGCGGGTGCGTAGTGCTGATAGACCTCGAAGACTCCTGCGGGTTCGGCACCCGGGGAGAAGACGAGTGGCGCGTAGACCTCCATGACCACGCCTGCCTTCCGGAACTGCGCCGAGCTCTCTTCCTCGCCTTCCGACGTGACCACCTTACTGGCGGTCTGACCCGAGAGCGCGAGTGCGACCTCTCGTTTGTCGGCGAACGATGTGCCGACGGGGTCCTCGGAATCGGTGGAGTAGACCATCACGCCATCTCGGTCCCACAGTTTCACCGCGACGATGTCAGTGATCTCAAGATCCGAACGGATGAGGCGCTCGAACTCGTCGTGATCCTGAGTACGCACCAACTCATCGAAGGTGCTCTCGGAGATGTTGTGGACGATGATCGCATTGGCGAGCACGCGTGTCGCCCGGCTCGCCTCCTCCATCGCTGCCGAACGCACGATCCAGGAGAGCAGAAGTCCGAGGAGTACGGCGCCGATGCCGATGACGACCAGACTGCGCAGCGCGAACTGCTCCACCAGGCCGACACGCCTCACAGTGCTCCCCCTTCAGGTAGCGCCATCACCAACGGAATCCCCTTCGCGAACAATGTTCCCACCATAACTGCCGTCACCACCGTGATTACCATCACAGTACCCGCACTCCATCCGCCGACAACCCGGCCGAGTACTACCACCGCGGAGATGCAGGGAAAAGCCAGTGTGTTCACCAGCGCGTAAACGAACAGATCGGTCCCGCTCATGAAAGACATCAGGTCGCCAGCCCCCTCGCCCATCGTCGCGATAGCGAGCGTGGCGAGCAGCTGGAGCGCGAACTCCTTGCGCAACAGCCCAAAGAGCAGCGTCAGACCTGTGACCGATGGAAGTCCAAGCAAACCTGATACCACCGGGTCGAGAGGAGTGGTGAGAGTCCACAGCCAACCGGTCTCGTAAAGCCCTCCCAAGACGATGCTCCCCACGACCACAACAGGCAGCGCCACCACGAGGAACTCCCCGCCGCAAGAGAGTAAAGTGCCGGGGAGATCGACCACGTCGACCAGACCACGTTGGGGTTACCCTCAGGCACCCTTCGGCTTACCGGCGACCAGGATCCTCTCGGCGATATCCCGTCCGAGCGCATAGGTCGACCCCTCGACCTCGATCAGGAGCGGTCCCTTGAACCACTTCACATACCCGGACCTCGGTACCCGGATACATGCCGAGGGATCCGAGGTAGGTCAGCATAGCGTCGTCGTCCTCGGCAACCTGGACGATGCGCGAGCTGCCGCCGCTCTCCAGGTCGCACAGGGGCACACCCTCCACGGGGACGATATCGCCTGCGGCGCTCGGGATAGGATGCCCGTGCGGGCAGACCTCCGGGTTGTCGAGGAACTCCTCGAGCCTCTCCATGACCCGCGGGGAGAGCGCGTGTTCGAGACGACAGGCATCTTCATGCGCGTCCTCCCACGACAGACCGAGGATGTCGACCAAGAAACGCTCTGCGACACGGTGTCGCCGGATGATGTCGATTGCCAAGGTGCGGCCCTCGGCGGTAAGGACCACATCGCCGTCGCTGCGGGTCACCAGTCCACGTGACTCAAGGCGCTTCAGCGTTGCGGTGACCGTAGGCCCCGACACGCCGAGAGCTTCCGCGATGGGCGTAGGCCGAACAGAGCCGCGTTCGGAGAGCTTGTAGATGGTCTCCAGATACTCCTCAAGGGTCTCACTGGGCATCGGACCACACCCTCTCGACAGGCTCATTATGCTCGGTAATGCACGTGGTTAGATTACTCTAAGAAGTTGCGTGCGACAACGTGCAGACCATTTCATCACGAGCGTCGGCTCCGGACGAGGGGCGACACCTGAAACCACCGCTGGTCACATATAGCCCGCCGTCCCTCCTGCGAATACGACCGTCCGTCATATCGTCAAGAATTCCTCGGCAAGTCTCTTGACTGCCGGATCGGGCTGGCGTAGGGTGGTGGTTGTCCCGAGAAGTCGAATCGAGCGAACACGGAAAGGCTGCGTACCAGTAGCCGCCGGCGGAGGACCGTAAGAGTAGACATAACGTGAGTTGGTCTGCTGGAGCGGGTCGCCAATGGAGGGAAACGGGAAGTGGTCGAGTAGGGTGTCACGCAGGCGAGGTTTCTCGGGACACTTCTATGTCCGAAAGCCCCTACCCCCGGTAGACGATCCGCGCTATCGGCGACTCCCACACCGCGACCTCGACGACCGAAACCTGCGGACCGACGCGCGCGGCTAGAGCCTCGAACACCACACGCGCAAGGTTCTCCGCTGTCGGGTTGATGGCGTCGAAAGGCGCGACATCGTTGAGATACGCGTGATCGTATGGCTCTAGCACGGCGCCAAGATCGGCTCTGAGCTGCTTGAAGTCGTAGACGATCCCGACCTCGTCCAGGGTCTGGCCACTGACGGTGACCTCGACGTCCCATGTGTGCCCGTGCAGTTCACGGCACTCGCCCGGATAGCCGTGCAACGCGTGTGCTGCATCGAAGTGGTCCTTCACGGTCAGCTCATACATCGGCTACACCTCTCAGAAGAGCGCGTCTTGTTCGCCGATACGGCACACCGGCTCTTCCGCATCTCCCACCGGACCGCGAACGTCCATGGCCTCGTTGGCGTACCTGTCAGCCTCGGTATTGTTCTCGCGACGTACATGAACGAAGCGAACCTTCTGAAACGAGGCAAGCAGACCCTTGGCGGTCGCGAAGAGCGGCTTGAGCCCCTCGTTCTTGACCCGGTAGCGACCGGTCATCTGCCGGACTATCAGCTCGCTATCCATCCGGACCTCGAGTACATGGCAGCCGTGGTCACGGGCGAGGCCGAGGCCCCAGATCAGCGCGTCGTACTCGGCGACGTTGTTCGTCGCGCTCCCGATGAAGCGACCACCTCCGCAGATCGTCTCTCCGGAAGGTCCTAGCAGCACGATGCCGGAACCGGC
>CAYGKH010000099.1:0-6907 GCA_964350345.1 uncultured Coriobacteriaceae bacterium | reverse complement strand
CGAGGTCGGAGACACCCGGGGCTCCCTCGGCAAGGGGTGTTCCGTCGAGATCGAAACCCGTTCGACCGACGACGAGCGGGAGTACCGAACGGGTGGCGACCGCGGACCTGAGTGCTGCGATCGCGTCATCGATCGATTGGCGAGGAATCGGGCTGGTGGGAGGATACAGCCTGAGCGCTTTGGCTGCCGAGGCGATCGCGCGAACCGCAGACTCGGCGGAACGCGACTCCACGCTCGCTTCCACGACGACCCTCCCTCCGGGTTACGTGATGGCGTCAGACTAAGAGGCATACCCTGTTATTACTGTCGGCTCCTGGTAATCTTAACCTTATGGGCAACTACACGGTCGAGATTCTCTTCGTTCTCGTACTCATCGTATTGAACGGCTACTTCGCGGCCTCCGAGATCGCGCTTATAAGCGTGCGCAAAGCAGCCCTGAGAAGCAAGGCTCAGCAAAACGTCCCCGCAGCCCAAGCCGCGATCGAGTTGACCGACGATCCATCGAGACTGCTTGCAACGATCCAGATCGGCATCACGATGGTGGGCTTTCTTGCGTCGGCGACCGCTGCGGTGAGCCTCGCGTCTCCGCTTGCCGACTGGCTGCGCTCCTTCGACAACATCTGGCTTTCGAGCGTCGCGCAGGGGCTGTCCATCTTCCTCGTCACTCTCATGATCGCCTATGTGACTCTTGTCTTCGGGGAACTGGCACCCAAGCGGCTCGGACTGCAACGGGCCGAAAGCGTGACCCTTCAGGTCTCCCGGACGATCCTGTTCATGGCGCGGCTCCTGAGTCCCGCCGTGTGGCTCCTTGCCCGCTCGACCGACGTGGCGGGTAGGCTGCTCGGCGTGAAGGGGCGTGGTGGCCAGGAGGGCGTGACCGAAGAGGAGATCAAGCTGCTCGTGACCGAGCAAGGTACGCTTCTTGATGAGGAGAAGCGGATGATCCACGAGATCTTCGAGCTCGGCGATACGGTGGCCCGGGAGGTCATGGTCCCTCGCGTCGACGTGGAGTTCCTCGAAGATTCCGCTACCGTCGGCGAGGCGCTCGAGACGTTTCAGGCGCATGGATTCTCGCGCCTCCCCATCATTCACCAGGACGCTGACCGGGTTGTGGGAGTGGCCCTGCTCAAGGATCTCGTCAGTCCGGCCGCCGAGGGGCGCCTTGATGAGTCCATCACCGTCTACCAGCGGCCGCCGGTCTTTGTCCCCGAGACAAAGCCGATCCTTCCGCTGCTCTCCGAGATGCAGCGGTTGCGCAACCACATGGCGATCATCGTTGACGAGTACGGCGGTACGGCGGGCATCGTGACCATCGAGGATATCGTCGAGGAGATCATCGGTGAGATCGCCGATGAGTTCGACCCTGAACGGCGCTTCGTCACTCAACTCGGTCCCGGCCGCTGGGTCCTCGACGGGTGCCTGCCGGTCACAGATGCGGCGGAGATGGGCCTGCCGGTCGAAGAGTCCGACGAGTACGAGACGATCGCGGGATGGATGCTCGTGCGACTCGGGCATATACCTGTTCCGGGTGAGCGGGTAGAACATGAAGGTGTCGTCTTTCGCGTACAAGCGGTGCGTCGACGCAGGATCGCTCGTGTGCTCGTGACGAAAGAAGAGATCGACGCAGGACCTCTCAGTGCCGAGGAGCAGTGATGACCGGGAGCAAGACACTGTATCGAAGCAGGGACGAACAGATGGTCGGCGGAGTGTGTGCAGGAATCGCTGACTACTTCGAGATCGACCCCACCATCGTCCGACTCGTCGTGGTGTTACTGGTGCTGGTCAGCAACGGGGCAATCATCGTCGCCTACATCGTGCTGTGGGCGGTTGTCCCGGAGGAACCCCTGGAGTCCGTGCAAGGAGGGAGGATCGTCATGCCCGAGGAGACGGGATCGACACCGTCGAGCCGGCCCGGGCCCGACAGCCCGCCGCCGCCAGCACCTCCGCCGGCTTCGGCCCCCGGGCAGACAGCGGCCCCGTTGCCCCGGACCACTCCGCCTCCCGTACCGGGACGGCCGGGACGAGGATCTGTCTGGCTCGGTATAGCGTTGATTTTCGTGGGCGTCGTCCTCCTCGTCCAGATGCTCGTACCCGCCCTCTCCCTGTGGCAGTTCTGGCCGGTGATCATCATCGTTGCTGGACTGCTGATCATCTTCAGGCGGGGGAGGTGAGACCGTTGAGCATCAAGCGGATACTCGAAGGTGTGACCCTCGTACTGATCGGTGCGATTCTCCTGCTCAACACCACCGGCCAGCTGTCGTGGTCCGTGTGGTGGTCGGTGTTGAGCCTGTGGCCGCTTCTTTTAGTCGCGGCCGGTCTGGATATCGTCGCCAAGGGACTGGATACCGAGTGGCTCCGGGTGCTTTCGAGTCTGCTCATTATCGGCGGCATCGTCGTCGGGGCGTTCGTGCTGCCGGTCGCCGGGGGCCTGTTCGGGATCGGCTGGACGGTAGGCAGCGCGGGAAGCGACTTCGATGTCGCTACCCCGCGGCCTGCACGTCTGACGGAGGGGACCGCCTCCATCCGCGGAGGCGCAGGGGCCTACACGGTGCTCGCGGGATCCGCGGGCGACCTCGTCCGGGTGAGCGGGCGCGCCCCCTTCGGCGAGCCGAGGATCGACGTCGACATCTCCGGTAGTTCTGCCGACGTCCGGGTCAGCGCTCCAGAGGGCGGGATCGTGTGGATGCCGCACATGCGAGGCACCACGATTGCCGAGGTCGCGCTCTCGCCCGAGGTCGTGTGGGACATCTCAATCGATACAGGTGCCGTCGACTTCACGGCAGACCTCTCCGGTATTGTCATCTCGGAGCTGCAGATACGCTCTGGGGTCTCCAGCGCGCTCGTTGTCCTTGGCGAGGAGTATCCGGCCGGGCGCGTGGTACCGGTACGGGTGAGGGGCGGGGTCTCAAGCTTTACGCTCGAGGTGCCTCGCGGCGTGCCGGTCCGTATCGAGGCCGAGGCAGGCCTTTCGAGTGTCGACGTCGATCGCAGGGTCCCGCGTATGAGCGGTGACGGGCGCGTGTGGCAGACCGACGACTGGGGACGCGGCGGGTACGATATCCGGCTCGAGGCCGGAGTGTCCAGGGTGACGGTGAAGACATACTGAACCTGCACGCGAGGCGATGTGGTTCGGAAGGAGTGAGTGGTCGTCGTGAGTGAGCATGAGCCGCCGGGCCGTAACCGACCCGAGACACAGACGGTCTACGTCGTCATCGGAGGCTTGCTGATCGTGGTCGGCCTGGGCCTGTTGGCCGGGATCCCCGTGTTCGGCTGGTCATGGGGAGTGCTTCCCGAACTTGTTCGGGACCTGCGCAGGATCGGATGGCCGCTCAGCGTCGTACTTCTGGGCGTGCTCGTGATCGTTTACAGCCGAAGGCCCGGCGCGCGTCTGCCGTCAAAGGAAGCCCGCTTGACGCGATCGCGCGACACAAGGATGGTCGCCGGAGTCTTCGGTGGGCTGTCGGACTACTTCAATATCGATGTGACCGTGCTGCGCGTCGGCTGTCTGGCGTTCGCATTCCTCTTCGATGTCTGGGCCCCGCTGATCATCGCCTACATCGCGGCATCGGTCATCGTCCCCCAGGAGCCGAAAGTACCCTCTCCGGAGGCCCCCGCGCCCCCACACGGTGGGTGACGGCGTGTCATCGCTTGAGCCGGTCCGCGCGACACGGCCGGGAGACGTGATCGACGCCCACTGCCACCTGTTCGCAATCGCGATCTTCGAGGAGTATGTCGCAGTCCATCCCGAGGGCGCGCCGCGATTCCGCCAGGCGCTAAAGGAGCGCAAGTTCGGCAAGCGAGGCGAGGCGATCCCCGATCTCGATCCCGGCGAGATGGCAGCCTGGTACGCGCAACGTCTCGAGGATGCCGGGATCGCCAAGGCGCTCGTGGTCTCCGTGGTGCCCGACTCCGAGTACACACGCCGATTCATCACCGCAGCCAACGGTCACGTTCACGCGCTATGCAACATCGATCCCCACGAGCCGGGTGCGCCCGAACAGCTCGAACGCGAGATGGAGGCGGGCTTTCGTGGCGTGAAACTCCTGCCCGTCAATCGGTGTTTCCGCCTGTCCGACCCGGCATGCCGGCCCTTCTTCGAGAAGGCCGCAGAACTCAAAGCTCCGATGATCGTGCACTATGGGGTGACGGTGGATCCCGGCGGGGACCTGCGCTATGCCGACCCGATCGACCTGTCTCCGGTCGCCCGTGACTTTCCCGAGATCACCTTCGTGATCGCACACTTCGGCGCAGGATACCTGGATTCCGTGCTCAAGGTGGCCTACCAGTGCGGCAACATCGCGGTCGACTCCTCGGGCACGAACAACTGGATGGATTCGCTGCCCTACCCGATGACCCTCGCGCAGGTCTTCGAGCGCTCCATCACCGCTCTCGGGCCCGAGCGCGTCGTATTCGGAACGGACTCCGGCACGACCGGTCCGTACCGCGAATGGATCGCTTATCAGCAGCGACAGATACTCGTGGAGATCGGGTTGCGGGATGAGGACCGCGACCTGGTGCTCCGGGGCAACGCTGCACGTATCTTCGATCTGGACAGGTGAGAGATATGGCCGAGGGCAATGGCGGGGTCAAGCCCGCGCGCGACTACGATCAGATGGTCGACTGGGGTAAGCGGCTCGCACGCGAGGAGCCGTTCTTTCGCGAACTGTTCGAGGACGCCGGGGTGCGGCGACTCGTCGATGTCGGATGCGGGAGCGGCCAGCATGCGATCATGTTCGCTGGCTGGGGGCTCGACGTGGCGGGAGTCGACCCGAGTGAGTCGATGCTTGCTCAGGCACGCGACAACGCGGCAGCTGCGGGGGAGACGGGTGTTCGCTTCATCGAAGGCGGATTCGGCGAGATCGAGGGTCTTCTCGGCGGGGGGTGGGACGCGGTCATCACGCTGGGCAACGGCCTGCCGCATGTCGACGGAGCGGACAGCCTCGCGACGACACTCGCCGACTTCGCGGCCGTACTGCGGCCCGGCGGCGTGGTGGTGCTGCACCTCCTCAACCACGCGCGGCTGATCGATCGCAAGATCCGTCTCATGCCGGCCGTCCTTCGCGAGACTTCCGACGGCGACAGGGTCTTTCTCAAGGTGCTCGACTATGTCGAGGGCGGGATCATGTTCGACTTCGTGACGCTGACGCGCGATCCGGATCCGGCTCCGGGCGAGGACAACGCATTCACCTACGACGACCCGGCCGAGACCGGGTGGCGCCTGCGTTCGCGGCGCTCGGTGCACACAGCGTTGCCGATCGAGCTGCTCGCAGACGCGCTCGCACAAGCCGACTTTACGGATGTGCGCGCGTACGGGGACCACACCGGCCGACAGCTCGATGTCGGCACCGACGAGTCGGTGATCGTCGTCGCACGGCGCGCCTGACGAGACCGGCTACGGAAGGGTGACTTCAGCGGCCAGTCTTGGACCGAGAAGACACCTGACCTGGCGAGCAGCATCGCACGCACCTACGGGAGCGGTGGGGAGCGGAAGCCCGAGACGCTCGGAGCGCCTGTGGAGCGCCGCGTAGACGTGGCAGAGCGGGATGCCGGCGACGTTTTGGAAGCACTGGTCGAGATCGACCTCGGCGAGATGGCTCTCGATGTTGTACGCACCGGCACATCCAAGAAGCTCTCCGCGGTCGATCCACGCGTCGACGTCTTCGGCTGTGAGGTCGCGCATCCGCACGGGTGTGATCACGGCGAACGTCTCGGGCGAGGTGTCTCCTGGGGCGAGCAGGGCGACGCCGGTCGCCACGCGGTGCATGCGACCGGCAAGCCCGGCAAGCATGCGTCGGGCCTCGTCGAGATCGGACGGCTTGCCGAGGATCCGGGAGTCGTGTAGCACGACGGTGTCAAAAGCGATGACCGGCCCCTCGAAGTCAGCTTCCCGTGCCGCCGACGCCTTGTCCGCAGCAAGTGCGGCGACGAGAGCTCCGGGGTTGGCCGCAAGCGGGGAGTCGAGGTCCTCCGCGGTCGATGTCGCCGTGCAGGAGTAGGGGAGTCCCAGCATCGCGAAGAGCCGCCGTCGGCGGGGAGATGCCGAGGCAAGCGCGATGTGGGTGTCCAGGTCGGCGACCATCGCCGCGATGATACCATCGCGCAACGCAGCGGAGTGCCTATAATGGGGTGTCTGTCTATGCCTGGCCGCCCACGGGAGGAGTCCGGTGTCTCGTCCGAACGACGCACGAGTGGTTCCCGCCGCGGTCGAGCGGTTCGTCAAACAACTCGTGATCACCCATAAGGCAGTCGCCCTCTACCCCGCCGCGAGTTCGATTCCCCGTGAGAGCGCTGCCGACGCGGTCGCCCTTCTCGACGCGGTCCTGGCCGAGAAGTCCGACATGCGCCTGGCCGTCAGCAAGAACGCGCTGCTCTTCGAGGGCATGCCTGTCTTTCCCGACCGACCGGCCTTCATCAGTTTCGCCCAGGAACTCTACAATCGCACCATCTCCGAGATCCGCTTTCACGCCGGAGTGAACATCGAGTCGTTGGTGTCGTTCCTCGGCGTTTTGAGGATATCGGTCGAGGAACTTCGTGCGACCGGAGGGGCGTCATCGCGCCTCTGGGACAGCGGCGTCGATACGATCACGCTCATCGAGGCTTCGACGATGGTGATCGATCAGGATGAGGGCGCCGACACTGAAGGCCCCGAGGCCGACGATTGGCCGCCCGATCAGCTGGCTATCGACGCCATGCTTGCCGCAGCCGGAGCCGGTTCGCCGCGAGACCGGCGCGTGTTCGTGCGAACCGTTCTCGATTCTGAGGTCGCCTCGGCCTACCTTGCGCGGGCCTTCACCCGGCACAGCGGTACCCCTCTCGAGGCGGCACGGGACATCGATATCGCCGGGCTCGCGTGTGCCGCGGACATCGACGCTGGCGAGCGTCGGTCCGAGGCGCTGCAGTCGCTTAC
>CAYGKH010000098.1:4908-6999 GCA_964350345.1 uncultured Coriobacteriaceae bacterium | reverse complement strand
TCGTCGAGGCTGACATGTCGACGGCGTGGAGCGTGGAGCTGTAGGGAGCGGGCCGCGGGCCGTCTACATTTCTCGGCCGAGCGGGAGGAGCCGCGCGAGGTGGTCGGCCATATAGAGCGGGACGTTCAGAAGTCCGTCCTTCAGCTGGAGGTTGCGCAGAGACAGCCGGACCGCGATTCGTGGGTGGTAGCTGTCGCGGAACACGCCGAGACTCTTTGCCCGGACGGTCTGTTGAGGATGCGTTTGGTGTTCCTTGTCGACTCGAAGATCCCCCCGAGGGCAGGATCTTCCTCGAAGTTGAAGTACGCCACGTTGTCGTAGTGGTTGCGACCGAATCGTTCGAGGAGCCACGTCTTGCCGACCTGACGTTGTCCGCCCAGGATCAATGGCTTGCGGCGGGGGGCGATCTTCCACTTGAGGAGGTCATCAAGGAGGAATCGTTCCACGGCACACGCCTCCTTTCCTTCCGATATCGAGCGTGATAGCACATAACAGGTTCCTAAAAGGTGCGAATTGGCACGAAAACGGAAGCAAAATGGGACAAAGCGAGCCCGCCGAAGTGCGGCGACTAGAGACACTTGTGAAAAGAATCACAACGTGGTAGCTTCAAGAATTAAGAGGTGCGTCGTGCCGATGGGGGGCGTGTGACATGAAGAGGTCTCTGGTCCTGCTCGCAACGGCGGGCGTCCTGCTCATTGCATCCGGGACACCTGCAGTGGCGAAGTATGCCGGGTTCGGATACAACGTCGACGGCGGCCGCCATGTCGGCTACCTCTCCTGGACCGGCGCTGTCGCAGTGAACCCTGCCCAGGCTGGAGGTTCCCCGCACGGCGGGTACACCGCGAACACGACCAAGTGCGCTGTCTGCCACTCGGTCCACCGTGCCGCGAGCGATCGTACCAGCGCCGGTGTCGGCGAGTACTGGAAGCTCACGCCCGGCTCGGTCTCGTGCATCGCGTGTCACACCGCGAGCGGCTCCAACCCCACGAATCGTCTGGTCGAGTGGCCCTCGGTCTACCTTGACGGTGGCCCTCACCGCGGGTTCCGGTGCCTGGGCGCATGCCACGGCTCTGTTCACGGTGCGAATCTCTCGGAGTATGTAGCTGTCTCGAGGTGGCTCCTCGGCAACTCCAACGACGAGGCCATCGCAGCAGCGTTCGCGGCAGGCAACGAGTACACCGCCCAGGACTCGATAGACAACGACGCGGTCAACCGGGGACGCGGCATCATCACCGAGGAGACGTTCCGCACCTACACGCTCCCGGGTAGTGCTCAGGGTGCGACGACCGCCCGCGCGATGCGCGCGATGGCTACCGGCTACACCTGCGGGGCGCCCGGCTGCCATAGTTCCTCGCAGTTCGTCGTGAACAGGAAGGGATATGCCGAGGAGCGTGCAGGCGATCCAGCGAGCCCCGACGTGCTCGATCAGGTGTTCACCGGACACCTGACCAACATCACGTACGGGTGTCCACCCTGTCACATGAACGATATCGCTTTCTATTCCTGGAACTTCGCCACCCTTGGGCGGGATAGCACCTGCGCGCTCTGTCACGACGCACTCGGGTGGGCGACCGGCAGTTCGGCGTTCCCGCATGCGAACCGCAACATCGTGTTCCTTGAGACCGAAGACGGCATGGCCTGGAGCGGGAAGCCTGTCGGACCCGAGGGCGGGAACCTGTGGATGTACGCGGGCGATGCGACCAGGCGTGACGCGGCGGGCAACCCCAGCCCGACCGGCACCTCTCAGGGGCGCAGGCGTACGCTGGTCGAAGGCTCGACAGGATTCGACCTCGTGAACGGGAGGCCGGGCAACATCAACGACGGGGTCTGTCTCAAGTGCCATGCGTACCAGTACGGCGGCGCCCACCAGCCGGGCGGCGTGGGGGCGACCATGTACTTCAAGGCCGACGGGGAGTGGACCGGGAACGTGCTCCGCTTCAGCGAGTTCTAGGGTCTCCTGCGCCAGCAGGGGCAGGCAGGGGCAGCGCGGTACTGTCGTCCGCCATAGGGCACGCCACCTTGCGCTATACTCTCCGCATGATGCTGAGGGTCGACATCCTTGCTCCGAGTGCGCTCGGGCGACTTATCGAG
>CAYGKH010000098.1:2760-4808 GCA_964350345.1 uncultured Coriobacteriaceae bacterium | reverse complement strand
GAGCATCCCGTGAACACCTCCGAGACACCCGCCACCCCCGCGCTCGACACCGTTCGCATCTTCGACACCACCCTGCGCGACGGCGAGCAGTCGCCGGGCGCGAGCATGAACACCGAGGAGAAGCTCGAGATCGCCCGCCAGCTCGTGCGCCTCGGCGTGGACGTGATCGAGGCAGGATTTCCGATCTCGAGCCCGGGAGACTTCGAGTCGGTACGCCGTATCGGCGCCGAGGTCGGAGACGCCGCAGTGGTCTGCGCGCTCTCCCGCGCGGTGCCCAAGGACATCGAGACTGCCGCCGACGCGCTCGCCACAGCCGCTCGGCCGCGCATCCACACCGGCATCGGCGTCTCCGAATCACACCTGCGCGACAAGCTGCGCATCGACCGCGATACGGCTGTCGAGCGCGGGGTCGCGGCCGTGAAGCTCGCCCGCTCCTTCACCGACGACGTCGAGTTCTACGCCGAGGACGCCGGTCGCGCCGATCCGCAGTTCCTCTACCGGATGATCGAGGCGGTCATCGCCGCGGGCGCTACGGTCGTCAACATCCCCGATACCACCGGCTACACGTATCCTGCCGAGTTCGGCGCACTCATCGGCGGACTCTTCGAGCACGTCGCCGGTATCGAGAAGGCTACCGTCGCCGTCCACTGCCACAACGACCTCGGCATGGCGACCGCCAACGCGCTCGCAGGTGTCGCCGCGGGCGCGCGGCAGGTCGAGTGCACCGTCAACGGCATCGGTGAGCGCGCGGGCAACACCGCGATGGAAGAGGTCGTGATGGCGCTGCGGTCGCGCCGGGAGTTCTTCGGCGCGGACACCGCGATCAACACGCGCGAGATCATGCGCACGTCGCGTCTGGTCAGCAACATCACCGGCATCTTCGTGCAGCCCAACAAGTCGATCGTGGGCGCCAACGCGTTCGCGCATAGCAGCGGTATCCATCAGGACGGAGTGCTCAAGGAGCGTTCCACTTACGAGATCATCGATCCGGCCGATGTGGGCGTGGGCGGCAGCGCGATCGTGCTCACTGCGCGCAGCGGTCGTGCAGCGCTGCGCCACCGTGTCGAGCAGCTCGGCTACGATCTGGCCGAGGAGGAGTTCGAGCGGGTCTATACTGAATTCCTCGAGCTCGCCGACAAGAAGAAAGAGGTCTACGACGAGGACCTCGAGACGCTCGTCAGTGAGTCCGGGCGGACCTCGGTGGGTGAGGTCTACCACCTGCAGGCGCTCCACGTGATGTGCGGAGAGCCGGGGATCCCGACTGCGACCGTCGAACTCGTCGAGGTCGCGACGGACGCGCACTTCGTCGATTCGAGCCACGGCGCCGGACCCGTCGACGCCGTGTACCGCGCGATCAACCGGATGATCGATATCGAGAACGACCTCATCGAGTTTTCGGTGCAGAGTGTCACCCGCGGCATCGACGCGCTCGGCGAGGTCACCATCCGGGTGCGCAGTGCCGACGGCCGCGTCTTCACCGGCCGAGGAGCGCACAGCGACATCATCCTCGCGAGCGCGCGGGCGTACGTCAACGCGCTCAACCGGCTGCTCGTGGCCGAGCGCCCACAGGTCGAAGACGAGCTGTAGCGCGCGGGGATGCGTAATGCCTGCGGTCGCGGGGCACGTCGCGCCGCCGGAGGATCTGGAGTAGCCGTAACGGATCTCCTGCTGCGACTTCCGAGGATTCTCACACGAATCCCCATTTCATCACTTCTGCTCCGCACTTCGTCCGCAGGACCCCCCTACTGGTCTCTGAGTGTTCCTTAATGAAAGAGAAGAGCAGATTCCGAGCAGGTGGAGCGTACGAGGTCAGCAGGGAAGTGACGACGAATGCGGATGACCAAGAGAACTAGTACCCTTTTGACCGGTTGCGCGGCGGTGCTGCTCTTCTTCGTAGGTCTGGGGATAGCGACATATCAGCACAGAGAAAGTGTCCGGCAGTATTCGGCAGTGCTCACCGAGTTCGAGTCAGGCACCGCCGAGGACACCTTCTACCACGCGTCGACCAACGCCCTTCCCGAAGACGACAGCTGCCAGGGATTTGGCGA
>CAYGKH010000098.1:0-2660 GCA_964350345.1 uncultured Coriobacteriaceae bacterium | reverse complement strand
TGGCGATAGCGGCGAGGGATCTGGCGAGATGAGCCAGAAAGCCATGGACGCATTACCCGCAGGCCACCCAGGCGGCCTGCTGACGTCAGATCCCTCTCAAGAAGGGAGCCCGCTGACGTCGGATGTCTCCCAAGAAGGCAACCCGGCTTCGTCGGGGACTGCCGGAGGGGGGACCGGCGCATGGCCTAGGACGCCTCACGGCGAAGGTGGCGGAGCCAGCGGGGACACCTGTCCGCGACCTCGTTCGTCAACGGATTCTATCTGTCCTGAGCTGTAGACGGTTCACTGCGTACTCGGATCGGCAGCGCGCACCGTCATGCTCATGTCGCACATTGCACGTATGAGAGAGGCGCGATAGTGATGCGGTCGTCAGATACAACGGACTCGATCAAGACCCACACATGGTCCGCACTCGGTAGAGCCGGCAGGCGTAGGAGGAGAAGCGTAGTCTCCACCCTCTTGGTCACCGTACTCATGTCGCAGGCGCTCCTGGCAAGTGCGTTTACATATCCCTCTCCAGCTCACGCCCTTACCTTGGAGGAAGCCGAGAAGGCCTCTGGCAGAATCTCGGCTGGCGAATACCATTCTCTGGCGGTGAAACCCGACGGGAACGTATCTGCATGGGGAAGTAACCAAGAGAGCCAGGCTGATGTTCCAAGCGGCCTTGTCGACGTCGTCGCAGTTTCGGCGGGAGCCTTTCACTCTCTTGCCCTCATGTCCGACGGTACCGCGGTCGGCTGGGGCGGTGGGACCTTCAACTGGTCCTTCGTTCCGCCCGGACTCGACGACGCCGTCGCAATCTCGGCGGGTGGCGAACACTCTCTGATTCTCAGGTCTGATGGGACGGTCGTCGCCACGGGCAGCAACAGCTGGCGACAGTGCGATGTGCCGTCGGGCGGCTTCTCCGCAATCTCGGCGGGCGGCCTCCACTCTCTTGCGTTGAAAGAGGACGGGACGGTGGTCGCGTGGGGCAGGACCCTTGAGGGCCAGTGCAATGTGCCCTCCGGGAACGACTTTGTCGCCGTCGCCGGAGGGGGTCTGCACTCCCTGGCGCTTCGGGACAATGGGACCGTGGTCGCTTGGGGCCAGAATACCGAGGGCCAGTGCAATGTGCCCTCCGGGAACGACTTCGTTGCAATCGCTGCAGGAATGCGCCACTCGTTGGCCTTGAGATCTGACGGCACCGTGGTCGCCTGGGGCGGAACAACCGCATCCAGAGCCGATGGTTCTGTTCTGGTTCCGCCGGGGCTCGCGGACGTCGTGGCTATCGATGCCGGCGGGTATCACTCCCTCGCCCTCCTGTCCGGGGGGACAGTCGTGGGCTGGGGCCAGAACGACGCAGGTCAGTGCTTCGGGGCCGTGTCGGTTCAGCCCGCGCCCGACTCGTATGACACACCCTCTGATGTTGTGTTTTCAATACGGTTCAGTGCTAACGCCCTTGCCGGACCGGAGTACAGTAAGATCACCCTGAGAGATAGCGGGGGCAGCGCGGTAGCTATTACCAGGGCGCTGAGCGGGGACGTACTCACCGTCGCGCCGCAAGCTCCGCTCAGCACGGACACGAGCTACACCCTGGTGATTCCTGCCGGTTCCGTGCGGGACGCATATGGCAGCGCCAATCCGTCCTACAGCTTCGATTACTTCACTTCCGACACCTCCCCTCCGGTGGTCGTGTCCGTGGACCTACCTGATGCAGGCGGGGATCCTGGCAGCCAGGAGATTCGCGTCCACTTCAACGAGGGCGTGTATGCCGGTGAGAGCTTCGATGGAATCGCGTTACGAGATGCCGAGGGAGGCGTGGTCGGCACGTCTGTGACCATAGGCGGCCACCGGCAGCGAGTACTTACTGTGACACCTAAGACCGTACTGGACCCGCAACAGTCCTTCACACTCACGATTCCCGCAGGGGCCGTAAGCGACGGATCCGGCAACCCACTCGTGGCCCCGTTCACCTTGAACTTCACATCTACTGCGACTCCTCCGCCCTCGGTCTCCATCGCCGGCAACAACCGCTACCTCACCGCCATCGCAGGCTCGAAGGCGGCCTTCGAGAGCGCTGACGCCGTCGTGGTCGCGACCGGTGAGAACTTCGCAGATGCACTGGGTGGCGCCGGGCTTGCCGGAGCACTCGACGCACCTCTGCTGCTCACGCAGAAGGGCGCACTTCCTTCCGCGGTCGCGACTGAGATCGGGCGTCTGGGGGCATCCAAGGTCTACATCCTCGGAGGCACCGGTGCGGTCTCCGCAGACGTCGGACGTGCACTCGACAGGCTGCCTAAGGTCACGAGTGTGACCCGCATCGCCGGATCGAACCGCTACCAGACCGCAGAGCGTGTGGCGGCAGAGACCATTAGGGTCTTGAACGCCTCTGGCACCTACAACGGGGATGCCTTCATCGCGACAGGCGCGAACTTCCCCGACGCGCTCGGCGCTTCCCCTGTGGCAGCCTCGCAAGGTATGCCGGTCTTTCTGGCAGACCCCGCGCGCTCGACGGTAAGCCTCCCAGGAAGCGTGAAGCGTGTGTGGATCACCGGTGGCACGGCCGTGGTGTCGCAGGGAGTCGAGAACTCACTGAAGTCAAAACTCGGCACCGCAAGCGTCAAGCGTCTCGCAGGAGGTGACCGCTTCGCGACAGCCGCAGCCGTCGCGAGGTTCGGGGT
>CAYGKH010000097.1:0-7136 GCA_964350345.1 uncultured Coriobacteriaceae bacterium | reverse complement strand
GGAGCCCACAACCGGACTTGAACCGGTGACCTCTTCCTTACCAAGGAAGTGCTCTGCCGACTGAGCTATGTGGGCAGGTAACAGCGCGAGCACTACGGCCACAACGCTGGTAGATCGCTGGTGGGGGCGCCAGGATTTGAACCTGGGTAGGCATAGCCAACGGGTTTACAGCCCGTCCCCTTTAACCACTCGGGCACACCCCCACAAAAAAATAGACGCGCTCTATGCTTTTCAAGTTGCGTGCGAATCGACCTCTCGGGTCGAAAGGCATACGGATAGTACTCTATCGATTCTGCGAGTGTCAACGACGACCACGGCTCCGGGCGTGCCCATCCGGGTACCTCACGAACCTGGCGCACCCCTCACCTTCCGACCCGCTCGTCAGTCACTCTGAGCCTTCGAGAGAGGACCTCGAGCAACTTGATAGCGATCGACGGGTGCTGCTCGAGAAGGGCCTTGAAATCCCAGCTCGACAGCATGAGGCATGAGGTCTCCTCCAGTGCCCTGATCGTCGCGGACCTCGGTGCGCTGTCGAGCAACGACATCTCCCCAAAGAAGTCGCCGTTGCCAAGCGCTCCGAGAGACGCGCCGTCCCGTACGATCTCCACGCGGCCCGTCAGTATCAGATAAAACGCCGTCCCCGGGGTGCCCTGGGTGACGATGATCTGGCCTTGCCGGAAGGAGTTCTCCTGTGCCACAGCCGAAATCGCCTCGATCTCCGGGGATGTGCACTGCGCGAAGAGGGGAACCCTTGCCAAGAACTCCTCGTGCGACATTCGGCGCTCCTCTCAACCCGATCACAACACACCTCTAGTGCAGACGTTCCCCCCGATATCAGGCACAATAACACTCGCGACGAAGAACCCCTACGGAGAGGATGGGCTGCTGTGCGGCCACGCGTCCGACGCCGGAACGAACCGGCCCTGAGGTGGATACGGGCCGGCGCCTTCACCGCAGTGACCTGGTGGGCACTCGTAGCGCTCTCTTTCGCCCCCCCTGTCGCGATTCCAGTCGCGGCCACAGCGGTAGGCGTGCTTGCGCTATTCATGCCCGGCATAGCGGTCCTGGCCGCGATCGGCGCGCTCTCGATACCCCTGCTTGCGGCCGACCTCGTCACGGGGGTCGTCCTACTCGTGATCGGCTTCGCTTCGATCCAGTACCTGGCTCAGGACCGTGGCCGGGTCTTCCTGCTCATCATATCGGCGATTCTCTTCGCATGGGCGGGTCCAGTGTGGGCTATCGCCGCTCTCGCAGGCCTACTGCTCGGCGCCTCCGAGGGAGCCGTCGCGGCACTGCTCGCCTGTGTGGCCATCCAGATCGCCGGGATCGTAGCCGGCGAGCCGAATGTCGGCGTGGTGGCTTCGGGAGCGACTACCACGGGTGCCGTCTCCTTGGCGAACGTACCGGAGAACCTTCTCGCCTTCACCTGGCTCGGCCCTGCAGTGTCGGAGCTGAGTCCCGAGCCGCTCCTTACAGCGCTCTCCGAGGTGCGACAGATTCCACTGCTGCTCCTTCAGCCGCTCGCATGGGCTGCCGGTGCGGCGACAGCGGGTCTTGTCCGTCACAGCGGGACCCGGCCCTGGTTCGGTCCGGTGGCTGTCATCGCCGGCGTCGCGGTCACCGGCACCCTCTCGACGACCCTGCTCGCCGCCCTTGACTCCACGCCGACAACCAACGACCTGCTTGTCGCCGCAGGGACTTCGCTTGCAGTTGCAATCGCGATTGCGTCCGTCTGGGAGTGGCTGTTCCCGCCGCTCCCGTGTACCGACCCGTCCACCCGCTCCTCGATGCGAGCCGAGGATGCGGATGTCGACGAACTCCTCAGTCTCATCGCACAGGCCGAAGATGAACTCGCAAGCAGACACACAGCACAGACCACCGTGATGATCACCGACATGAAGGCGTTCTCTGCCATGACCGAGGAGGATGGCAGTGTGACCTCCGCCAAGGTCATACAGCGTCATCGTGACCTTCTGATACCGTTGATCGAGGAAGCGGGCGGAAGCGGCAAGTCAACGGGTGGAGACGGACTGGTGGCGGCCTTTCCGACCCCTGCCGCTGCCGTCCAGGCTGCCGCGAGGATGCAACTCGCACTGCGAGAGCACAACGCCGCGCATCCCTCCGAGCGCGACATCGCCGTCAGGATCGGCATAGCGACCGGCGAGGTCGTACTCGACAAGGGTGGGCGACCATTCATCGGTTCCGCGCTGAACCTCGCTGCACGCGTGATGAACCTCGGGGACGGCGGGCAGATCCTGGTTTCCAAGCCGGTCGCGACAGCAGCACGTCAGAACGGTATCCGGACCCATCATCACGGTGCCTTCGAGCTGAAGAACATCGCCGACGCAGTACCCGTCGACGAAGTGCTGTGGAGCGAGGATGTCGATCCGCAAGCCCCCCGCTGCGAATGACCGTACGCGCCGACACGTTCTCAACGGATATGCAAGGGTCCCGGCCATCCAGCCGGGACCCTGTCGATGCTATGGAGCTGGCGGAGGGAGTCGAACCCACAACCTACTGCTTACAAGGCAGTTGCTCTGCCATTGAGCTACGCCAGCGCGCGCACCATTGTAGCCGCGCAGCCAACGTGACGCCACCCGCGCATCAGCACATCCGGCATCTATCGATCTGTGTCTCGATCTTGCGCTTGACCCGCTGCAGGGCGTTGTCTACCGACTTGGTGTGACGCCCGAGGGCATCGGCGATCTCCTGGTAGGAGCGACCGTCCATGTACATACGCAGTACCCGGGACTCGAAAGATGAGAGGGACTCGGTGAAACCCCTGCTTATGAAGTCCGTCTCCCAAGCGGAAATCACGATCTGAGCGGGATCACAGACCTGCTTCGCAGCCAGAATGTCCTCGAGAAGGCGTTCGCCGTCCTCCTCGGCAGTGGCGGGCCGATTGAACGACACGTAGCCGTTCAGTGGCGTATGCTTCTGCCTCGTTGCAGTCTTGATCGCCGTGATCATCTGTCGTGTGACGCAGAGGTCTGCGAAGGAACGGAAGCTGGACTGCCGATTCGGGTCGTAGTCACGAATCGCCTTGAACAGGCCGATCATACCCTCCTGGATGACGTCGTCGCGATCTCCTCCGACCAGGAAGTATGACCTCGCCTTGCATCGGACGAGGGTCTTATACTTCCGTACCAGGGTACTCGATGCCTGCTGACATCCCCCCTGTGCCGCCCTGACGAGGTCCAACTCGGTTCCGCGCGTGTTCCCAGGCTTACTCCGCGCGACGTACCCTTGTGCGTTCACTCACAATCCCTCCCGTAGCACCCCCGTGGCATCCATGAGGGGAAGGATGGCACCGCCGGCAGCAGCGCCTTGGACTATCACACTTCGACGATTGCAGTCTGGCAACGGGGTGTCAACGGATTCACATGAGACTGAAGAATCCTGATGGGATGAACGGTCACCGGGGAAACCGAACGGAGTGTTAACGCTCTCCCCGCGCCCACCGAGCGAGCCGGTCAGTGATCGCCGGATCGACCCGGGCATCGAGGGTCGAACGCCTGGATCCGGAAGGATTCGCGTTGTCCAGCTCCCCCCGCTCGCGAGCTATTTCCTCGGTGAATCCGGATGCCGAAAGGCGATCGATCCCCGGTCCCATCACAGTCCACTGTGTCTGCGCATCCGAGGTCACCACCGTCACTCGATCGCCCGCGTGCCGGTGCTGTGCAACCTGCTGCTCAATCACCGAATCGGCATCTACGCCGAAGGGTGAGAAGACAACCGTCACCCCGCCGACATCGTGTGGTGCACCGTCGGAGTGGCGGTTGCGGCCCCCGTCGAAGACCACGACGGCGTCCATCTCCCCGTGTGCATACGCTGCCACGTCGGCAACAAGGCGTGTACGCGCTGCATCGAGGTCGCGCTCGGCCAGGTTCGCGTATGGGCCAGCCTCCGAGCACACGACGTTGTAGCCATCGACGATCAAGACTGGCTTCCTGATCATGACTGTGTGTGACCCCGCCGGACCCACTCGAACGCCAGCACCGTGGCCGCCTGTGCGACGTTGAGAGAGTCGACGTGGCCTGCGACCGGCAACCCGACCAGGAAGTCACACGTGCGCTCGGTGAGGCGCGAGAGGCCCGACCCCTCTGAGCCCAAGACGATGACGAGGCGCCCGTCGAGAGGAGCGTCCCAGAAAAGATCTTCCGCCGAAGCGGATGCCCCCGCGATCCAGTAGCCTGCCCCCTTCAAGCGCTCGAGTGCCCGCGCCAGATTCGGCTCACGGATGATCGCCAGGTGACTGACCGCTCCCGCGGAGGTCTTGTGCGCCACGGGTCCCACCCCAGCCGAGCGAGCCTTAGGGATGAGCAGCGCATCAGCGCCCGCCACCTCGGCCGCCCGTGCCACTGCGCCGAGGTTACCCTCGTCGGTGACGTGATCGAGGGCGACCACGAGGGATCGGTCACGTTCACCCACATGCCGAAGCACATCGTCGAAGTCCGCATAGTCGAAGGACGCGACCTCGGCGATGACGCCCTGATGGGCACCGCGGATGCTCCTCTCATCCAGAACGGAGCGCGAAACGACCCGGACCGATACTCCATGCTCGGAGGCGAGTCGCCGTACCTCATCTATCGGCCTGCCCTCAGAGCCCGATGCGACCAAGATAGCAGCGACGGGCACCCCGGCCCGCAGCGCCTCGATTACTGCGTTGCGCCCCTCGACAAGCGTGCTCACGGGTGCCTCAGCTCCCGGATTCGAAAGACACGCGCGCACCATGGGGGGTATCTTCGATTACGAAACCGAGGCCCGCCAGGCCGTCCCTGACCGCATCGGCTGCACCCCAGTTGCGATCGGTCCTCGCCACCGATCGGGCTGCAAGGAGCGCCTCGACCGCCTCGACCGGATCGTCTCCGCCATAACCTGCGAGCTGTTCCGCGAGGGCAACAACCTCGCGGGGGTATCCCACGTCCTTGACCGGTGCGCCGACCTCGACCCCCAGCGCGCCGAGTGTCTCGACGAGCACGCTCTCCACTTCCCCGAGAGCGCCCAGGTCGGCGGAGGAGAAACCGGAGCGGGCCGCCATGAACGTATTGGCTGTGCGCGCGAGCTCGAAGGTCACACCCAGGGCTCCCGCCGAGTTGAAGTCGTCATCCATCTCATCGACGAATCGCTCTCGCGCGGCAGCAGCAGCCGACGCGAGTGCCCGAGACTCATCCTCCGGTCCTCCGACCGCGACGGGCGTCGTTCCCCTCGCCCACCTGATGTTGCGGATCAGGGTGGCAATACGCTCGTAGGCCGTCTTCGCCTCGTCAAGCCTCTCTAAAGAGAAGTCGAGCGGACTGCGGTAGTGCGTCTGGAGCATGAGCATCCTGATCACCGGTGGCTGATATCGCTCAAGCACATCCCGGAGCAACATGAAGTTGTCGAGGGACTTGCTCATCTTCTCGGCATTGACCTGCAAGAGCCCACCGTGCAGCCAGTAGCGCGCAAACGGCTGGCCGGTGTCGGCTTCTGACTGCGCGATCTCATTCTCGTGATGCGGGAAGATCAGGTCGGACGCCCCGCCGTGGATGTCGAATGACGGCCCGAGCTCTCTTTCAGACATCACAGAACACTCGAGGTGCCATCCCGGCCTCCCGTCCCCCCAGGGGCTGGGCCAGTGCGGCTCTCCGAGTTTTGCGGACTTCCACAGCGCGAAGTCGAGCGGATCGCGCTTACGTTCGTCGATATCGACTCGAGCACCCGAGCGCATCTCGTCGATATCGCGACCAGACAGCTTGCCGTAGCCCGGGAAGGATCGCACCGAGAAGTAGACGTCGCCGTCGACCTCGTATGCATGCCCGCCTTCGACGAGGCGCTCGACCATGGCGATCATGTCGGGAATCGTCTCGGTCGCCCTCGGCTGCACATCCGGCCTGCGTATCCCGAGGTGTCGCATCGCGTCGAGAAACGCCTCTGTGTATACCCGGGCGACCTCCTCGGGAGATGAGCCCTCCTCGGCGGCCCGGGCGATGATCTTATCGTCTACATCGGTGATATTCTGCACGAACGTCACCTGCAAGCCGCGCCACTCGAGGTAGCGACGGATAACGTCAAAGGAGATGAAGGTACGCGCGTTGCCGATGTGCACGTGGTTGTAGACCGTCGGACCACAGACGTAGACCGAGACAACTCCGGGATCACGGGTCTCGAGTGGCTCCTTTCTCCTGGTCAGCGTGTTGTACACGCGGATTGCCATCGCTTCCTCGCTCACTGTCGCGGTCGGTCAGAATGTGCAGGTCTCGCCCGTGCCACCAGAGCCATCGGCGGCAGAATCAGCGCCCGGCGGGTCACCGTTCTCAGACGATGATACCGTGTCGCGCACGGGGAAGGGCGCCTCTCCACGCTCGGCTGCCTCGGCCTCATCACGGGCGAGCCGCGCCTCAAGCCGATCGATCCGCCTCTGCATGCAGCGAAACATCTCGACCACGGGATCGGGCAAGTCCTCGTGGTGGAGATCGATCGCGTCGATCCTCTCTCCTTCGCGAACCACGACCCGCCCGGGAATGCCGACAACGGTGCAGTTCGGCGGCACATTGCTCACGACCACCGCTCCTCCGCCAACGCGGCTACCACGGCCGATCGTTATGTCTCCGAGTACCGCCGCCCCCACGCCGACCACGACACAATCCTCCAACGTCGGGTGGCGTTTGCCGCGCTCCTTCCCAGTCCCGCCAAGGGTGACCCCTTGGTAGATGGTGACATCCGCACCGATGACAGATGTCTCGCCGATGACGACACCCATGCCGTGGTCGATGAAGAATCGCGGGCCGACAGTCGCCCCCGGGTGGATCTCCACCCCGGTGAAGAAACGAGCTTGTTGCGAAAGCAGCCGCGCGAGACCCCGTCGCTTGTGGCGCCACAGCCATCCCGTGACCCGGTGCCACCACACGGCATGCAGACCAGGATAGTTCAGCAGGACGCTCCACGTCGTGACCGCGGCCGGATCGCGCTCTTTGACAGCACGGATGTCTTCTCTGACCCGCTGAAACATCGACCCTCCGGACTCACCGCTGATCAATTCCCTACCGAAACACTCTGGATTCGACTATCGCCCCGCAGTTGCTCCGTGTCAATCACCCCCGACAAGGACTACGCATCCGGGTTGTGCCGCCCCTATGGGAGCTGATCGAGCAGAA
>CAYGKH010000096.1:0-7245 GCA_964350345.1 uncultured Coriobacteriaceae bacterium | reverse complement strand
AGCGCTGCGTTCGGGACGCAGAGGTCGTGGGTTCGAATCCCGCCATCCCGACCATTCGCGAGCATGATGGCAGGCCGGTCTCGACCGGCCTGCCGTTCTCATACAGGGAGGCGTGATGCTCCAGGAACTCCTAGACGTGATCGGGTTCGGTCTGTGCCATCAACTGCCTGAGCGGTCGCTCTTCGCCGGTTCGCTCCGCGTACCCGTCTGTGCTCGCGACACGGGGATCTACGTTGGCTTTGCCGTGGCGTTCCTTGTTCTCTCACTTCTGCACAGGGATCGGCCATCGCGGATGCCCTCATCAGCCGTGAACGTCGCTCTCGGACTCGGTGTTGTGGCGATGGTGATCGACGGGGTGACGTCCTATGCCGGCATCAGGCCCACCACGAACGAGCTTCGCTTGCTGACCGGCCTGCTCACGGGGTACGCGATCGCGGCGTGGATCGTCCCTATCATGTCCGCCGAGGTGTGGCGCGTTCCCGGCACGGGGAGGCTTCTGCCTGACGTATGGTCTCGTGCGGTGTACCTGGTCTCACTCGTGGCAGCCTATCTCGCTGTCTGGTGGATTGCTCCGCTGCTCGGACTGGCGTTCCCGCTGATTGTGACAGCATCGATCATCCTCACTTTCACAGTGGTCAACCTTGTGATCGTCGCCCTCTTGCCACCCTTCAGCCGGGCAGCTCGCGGGTTTCGGGATCTTCTTCCTGCAATCGGTGTGGCGCTCTTACTGACAGGCGTCGAACTGATCGCAAGTAGTGCGCTGAAGGGCTGGCTTTTCGCGCTTCCTTTCTAGGGGTGACAGGAAGACACTTCCATGCTGCAGCTGAATGCGATAGATTCTTCGGTAGAAGTGGAAAGGGGGTCGCAGTGGTCTACACGGACAAGGACAGGGTGCGCGTGGTGGTCGCCACGACGGTCTATCGGATCGAGGGCGACATGCACGTGCTGAAGGATAGCCGTCTTACCGACTCTCTGAACTCGAAATCGAAGGATTTCTTCGCGCTCACGAACGCTCGCGTATTCGATCTCGTGGGTGGTGAAGCTCTCTATGATGCCGAATATGTCGCGGTGAGCCGGGCTGCGATCTCGGTGGTTATCCCGCTCTAGCGATCGGTGTCAGACCCGCTCGGTACATTCTCTACGAACAGGTGTTCGGAGAGAGGAGCGAGGACATGGGTCTTATCGGCGGTGTGCAATCTGTTGACGGCTTGCTCGATTCGTTGTGCGAGCGGGCCGTGCGCGGAAAAGGTGCTCCCCGGACTTTGGTGAACAGCGCGCGGAGCGCTACGTTGCGCAATCTGGGCCATCTCGGGTCTGTCGATCTGGACCCGGCTTCTGTCAGTCGGATCGAGAACTACTACTTTGCAACGCTGAGGCGACTGTCCGCCCGCATGAATGCTCCCGAGGCCCAAGCGTATCGTCGACGGGTGATCGCAACATCGCTTGCAAGCGATCTTCGCAAGGCGGGGCTCGATGAGGCGCATGTGGTCGCGGAGGTGGCGGCCTGCATCGGGTCGGACGCGGAACGGCTCTTGCGCGCCGGCTGAGTCGCTACTGGGATGATGACGAGTACAGGATATCTCCGGTCGCGCGATCGAAGACCCAGATCCTCGCATGATCGAGTACGCCGTTCTCCGGGCCCCACATCTCGAGCAGCACCCATGTGTCCGAACCATTGGTGACGGCAGCTTCACCGTAGTACGGGACCGAGCGTCCGTTGTCCGGCAGGGTCCTGGTCACGAACTCGGCAAGCTCTGTCGCGTCCTGCCCCTGAGACCGCAGCTCGATGAGCGCTTCCCGGCGCAGGTCACTCGCTTCATCGATATCGCGTCCTTCGATCGACGGCCTGTCGACGGTGGCGAGGAGCTCGGAGATCGATTCGAGGTCGTAGGAGTTCCCCTCGTCCACGAAGACCATCTGGGGGGAGGAACACGCAACGATCGTCAACGAGAGGGCGAGCAGAAGGGCAAACTGCGCTCCGAACCTGCTGGACCGTTGTGCGATCACTGTCCCATCACCCCTTCGGTAGACCGATGGCACCATGGTAGTGCATAGCGGGCCGCGAGAGATACGCCCGTGATCGGCGGGAGTCGTCGTATAGTAGTCGTTGGGCGACAGAACCGATCCCGTGGGGCCTTAGGAAGGGCGCACCATGCAGAACATCGTGTGCTTCGTGTCCGATTTCGGACTTGAGGATACGTGGGTGGGCGTGTGCCATGCTGTCATCCATCGCGCGTGCCCTCTTGCGCGGGTCGTCGATCTTGCACACCAGATCCCCCCGTTCGATATTCGCAAGGGAGCAACGGTGGCTGCAGCGGGTGTCTATCAGCTGCCCGAGGCGATTCACCTCGTGGTGGTGGATCCGGGCGTCGGAGGGGGGCGAAAGGACCTGTGTATGCTGACCAGAGACGGCACGCGTCTGGTCGGCCCCGACAATGGAGTGTTGATGCTCGCTGCCGAGCGGGCCGGCGGGGTTGAGGCCGCCTACGCCGTTGACCCTTCGAAGATAGATTTTCGCCGTCCACTCGGGACGTTCCATGCGCGGGATGTGCTTGCCCCGGCAGCAGCAGCCCTCGCATGCGGGGTCGAACTCACCTCGCTTGGCACTCTCGTCGAGGTCGAAGACCTCGTTCCGGCACCGTTCACCGAGACAGTCATCGACGGGAAATACATCATTGCCGAGGTTCTCGAGTGCGACCGGTTCGGGTCGTTGAGACTGCGTATCGCGTCTGAAGACCTCGACAGATACGACTTGCGAACAGAGATGATCGAGTTCGCGTTAGGCCATTTGGTTCTCGAGGTGCCGTTCGGGAACACTTTCGCCGACGTGCCCGAGGGGGAGCCGGTAGCGCTTGTCGACGCTTCCGGCTGGCTGACTCTCTCTGTAAGGAAGAACAGTGCGGCCGAGCGCTACGGAGTCGAACCCGGTACCCCCGCTCGGATCAGGGGGCTGTGAGGCCCACGGCCTGTCAGACCCTCTAAGTACACTCGGTGCTGTAGTAGGGGCAGAAACCGAGGAGCCGTAATGAAGAGACAGTACGTTCGTGAACTCGCCGAAGGGGCCAGGGTCGACACCGACTTCCATCTCGCGGCCAAAGAGATGCGCTCCACCCGGACCGGCGAAGCTTATCTGGCGCTCGAGATCGCGGATCGAAGTGGTCGCATGCCGGCGGTCTACTTCCGCCCGGAACCTGCGGCTTCGGCGGTTCCGACGGGGACTGTCGTGAGAGTGAGCGGAACGGTGACGCGCTTTCGGGGAGTGAAGCGAGTGTCGGTCGAGGGCATGTTCCCGGTCGCAGAGTACGACCCTTCCGACCTGCTCGAATCCTCGCGACGGGAGAAGGCAGAGACTCTCGCTCAGTTCAAAGCGGTTGCGGCTACGGTGCACGATCGGGAGCTCCGCAGAGTACTCAAGGCCGTGTTCGGAGACGAGGAGTTCTTTGCGCGGTTCACGACATGCCCAGGCGCGCGGACTCATCATCACGCCTACCTCGGCGGCCTCATGGAGCACACGATCGCGGTGGCAACGCTCTGCAGGACCCTGGCAGGGGTGTACGAGCGGGTGGACGGCGATCTGCTCGTGACCGCAGCTCTCCTGCACGACATCGGGAAGGTAGACGCGTTGAGGTATGACACGGCCGTCGGGTACACAGGCGAAGGTCGACTGCTCGGGCACGTCGTGCTCTCGGAACGGAGGGTGCGTGACGCAGTAGCGCGTCTGCGTCCGGCGCCACAGGCAGAGATGTTCACGAGGCTCTCGCATGCGGTGCTGGCGCACCACGGTGAGCTGGAGTGGGGATCCCCCAAGCGACCGTCTACGGTCGAGGCGCTCTTGCTACATCATGCCGACAATCTGGATGCGAAAGCCGACGGGTTCCTTGCGCTGACGGAAGGACCTTCTCTGGTAGAAGAGCGCTGGACAGACGCTGAGAACCTGTTCCGTCGTCCGCTGTATGCGCCAGCATCCATCGACGATTCGAGGCCGGTTCCCGACATCGAGGAGGCACAGTACCTCATCGGTGCGTGAGCGCCCGCTTGGCGGATGCACTACAATCGCTGGTGAGGAGCTCAAGTCGTGACTTTATCGATAAGGAGAGACAGATGGAGTATCCCCGGGCGGAGATAGGCGTATTCGGAGGCAGCGGTTTCTACGAGTTGCTTGACAACCCTCGCGAGTTTAAGGTGGGCACTCCTTACGGTGCACCTTCGTCCCCGGTGATGTACGGAGAGATCGGTGGCCGGAGCGTCGCCTTCCTCCCCCGTCACGGCAAGGACCACTCGCTTCCTCCGCATAAGATCAATTTCCGTGCGAACCTTTGGGCTATGAAGGAACTTGGCGTCGAGCGGATCATCGGGCCCAATGCATGCGGTTCTCTCCAGGCGCATATCGAGCCCGGTCACTTCGTTATATGCGACCAGTTCGTCGACCGCACCAGCGGACGCGCGGACACGTTCTATGACGGGCCGATCACGACGCACGTCTCGGCTGCTGATCCCTACTGCCCCACGATGCGCACGGTAGCCTACGATACCGCGGTCGATCTCGGCATCACCGCGCACCCGGCGGGGACTGTAGTGGTCATCCAGGGTCCTCGCTTCTCGACTCGCTCCGAGTCACGCTGGTTCGCCGCGCAAGGGTGGGAGGTCATCAACATGACCCAGTATCCCGAGTGCTATCTTGCGCGTGAACTGGAGATCTGCTACTGCAATATCTCGCTCATCACCGACCACGACGCAGGGGCGGAAGGTGCGGAGCCGGTCACCAACGACGAGGTCGTGAGGGTCTTCAACGCGAATAACGAGAAGGTCAAGAACCTGCTCTACAAGATGATCCCTGCACTGCCGAAGTCACGGGAGTGCGTCTGCGCGACCGCACTCGAAGGAGCGGCCTTCTAGTGTTCAACCTGCCCTCATTGCGGCTCGGCCGCCTGTTCGGCATCCCGCTGGAGATCAATCCGACGTGGCTCATCATCTTTGTGCTTGTGGCCGCAACACTCTCGTTCACGTACTTCCCGAGTGAGTTTCCCGGGAGGTCCTCGGCGGTGAATGTGGTGAGCGGCATCATCACCGCACTGCTCTTCTTCGCCTCCATCGTGGTGCACGAACTGAGTCACTCACTCGTTGCGCGCACTGGTGGCATCAAGGTGCAGAAGGTCACCCTTTTCATGTTTGGAGGGGTGGCGCAGATGGAGGAGGAGCCTGCAAGCCCCCTCCGTGAGTTAGTGATGGCAGTCGCCGGTCCGTTGGCGAGCATCGTCCTTGCGGCAGCCTTCTACATCAGTTATCTGGTCTTCGCCGTGGCCGGAGTGTCGGATATCATCTGGGCACCCTTCCAGTATCTTGCTCTTATCAACCTTTTTGTCGGCCTGTTCAACCTCTTGCCGGGTTTTCCACTCGACGGGGGCCGGGTTCTAAGGGCGATCCTGTGGGGCATCACCGGCGACCAATTGAAGGCGACCCTTTGGGCGAGCCGCGCAGGTCAGTTCATCGGCTACACCATGGTGGCGATCGCTGTCCTGGGCGTTCTCGGGGGTTCGCTGAACTTGATCTGGTTCGGCCTGATCGGATGGTTCATCGCGATGATCGCGGAGGGATCCTATCGGCAGCAGCTGCTCAAGGCGACTCTGGAGGGTGTCACGATCGACTCGATCATGTCGCCCGATCCGGTCATCGCGCCGGGCACGTTGACCTTGGATCGACTGGCCGAGGAGTACTTCCTCGGTGGCCGGCACAGTCGGTATCCCGTGCAGGTCGACGGTTCGGTTGTCGGATTGGTCTCACTGTCTGACGCGAAGAGGGTTCCCAGGGACGAGTGGGACTCGACGAAGGTGGTGGATATCGCTGATCGAGATCTGGGACGACTGCTTGTCGAGGCGTCCGCATCCGCTGAGTCGGTGTTTCCGAGGCTCTCCGCACCGGAGCCGGGTGCTTTGCTCGTCGTCCGCGACGGGCACCTTGTGGGGATTCTGACCAGGGCAGACCTCGTCTCTCGCATGAAACGGGCGACCCTTTAGCGCGTCTTGTCCGGGAGGGAAGCGAACAGCGTCCAGGCCCGCCCCCTCCATATCTTCGGCAACCTATTGTCCCAATCCTGTAACTATTGTTACGATATGGCGGTCGGTTCGATCAGGGAGTCAAGGTGAGCGGTAATCATGTGTCACGGATACCCGAGGGCGTGATCGAGCGCTTGCCGGCGTACTTAAGCCTCTTGTTGCAGCTGCGGCAGGAGGGCCAGACCACTACGTCCTCTGCCCGGCTTGGTGAGCTCACCAACGTCAATCCCGCGCAGATACGCCGAGACCTCACTCACTTCGGTCAGTTCGGCAAGCGGGGCGTAGGCTACGACGTGCTTCAACTGATCGAGCACATCCAGTCGATACTCGGATCCGATCACGTGCACAGGATCGTCCTCGTGGGGGCCGGGCATCTTGGATCGGCCATAGCCGCCTACGATGGCCTGCGTGCACGAGGTTTCTCCGTGGTGGCGGTGCTCGACGACAGTGACTCCAAGGTCGGCTCACGGGCCGGAGGGCTGATAGTGAGACACATCTCCGAACTCGACCGCATCGTTGGCGAGCAGCAGGTCCAGATCGGGGTCATCGCTGTACCACAGGAGGCGGCCCAGGAGGTGGCTGACAGGTTGGCCGCTTCGGGCATCCGGGTTATCCTGAACTACTCGTCGGCCATGGTACGCGTCCCATCTAGTGTCACCTTGCACAACACCGACCCGGTCCGAGAGTTGCTTCATACCCTGTACTACCTGTCCAAGGCTGATGCGATAGCACCGGTTTCGGTGGAGTGATATCCTAGCCTGCGTAAAGGGAGCAACCGGTCGCACCTGCGGCTGAGACAGATTTGACACAGTATCCAAGAGGAGTTGAGGGAAGCAATGGCAGCAGTCCTGGGTCTACCTGGCGGTATGGAGTGGGTCATTATCCTCGTCGTCGTCCTGCTGCTCTTCGGTCCGAGCCGCCTGCCGCAGCTCGGGAAGTCGATCGGCAAGACCATGAAGGCGATACGCGATGGGGTCGACGGTAAGGGCGATGACGGTCTTGAGGACGATGAGGACGCGCCTGTCGCCAAGGCATCGAAGTCTTCCAAGTCTGACGAGTAGAGCACCGTCCTGCGCGGCGCCCGTGATGCCTGAATAAAAGGTACTCGAGCGACTGATTCGTTGACTCACAATAAAAGTACTCGACGCCGGACGCCTCCACCTCCTCTTTCCATCTCGGATTCTTGCGGGCA
>CAYGKH010000095.1:0-7307 GCA_964350345.1 uncultured Coriobacteriaceae bacterium | reverse complement strand
CCGGTCGCAGTGTGGATGCGCGCCAACAGGAAAGGAGTGACAGCCGGACCCTCGACACCTGCCGACTCTGCCTCTGAGAGGGCCGAGTCGATGACAGATTCGATCAGTGCCTCATCGAGCGCGTAGGGCTCGGGGATCGGGTTGGCGACAACGATACCCCCGGCGAGGCCCATCCCGTGCTTGGCTTCGATGATCCGCGCGACCTCGGCGGGGGTGTCGGCTCGATGAGGCGCGGCGTGCCCGCTGGTGCGCGTATAGAACGCGGGGAACTGTGCGGTGCGGTAACCGATCACCGGCACCCCGGCGGTTTCCAGGTACTCGAGCGTGAGCCCGATGTCGAGCACCGATTTTGCTCCGGCGCAGACGACTGCGACATCGGTCCGTGCCAGCTCGGTGAGGTCTGCCGAGATGTCGAATGTCCGAGCTGCGCCGCGGTGCACGCCCCCGATGCCTCCGGTCGCGAACACCCGGATGCCTGCACGCGCCGCAGCCACCATCGTTGCCGCAACGGTGGTACCACCGTCTGCACCCTGGGCTGCGAGCACCGGCAGATCCCGTCGGCTCGCCTTCGCGGTCGCACCTGCCGAGGCGAAACGCGCGATCTGCTCGCGGTCGATGCCGACGGTAAGAACGCCACCGACCACACCGACGGTCGCCGGAGTGGCGCCTTCTTCTCGGACTACGCGCTCCACCTCGAGCGCACACTCAAGATTGGCCGGGTAGGGAAAGCCGTGCGTGATGATCGTCGATTCAAGAGCGACCACCGGCGCACCCGCATCGAGCGCCTGGCGAACCTCATGAGAGATGGAAAAGTACCTGCTCATCTCGCGATCTCCTCGGCCAAGGCGGATACGGCGTCGGCGTCTATCCCGGGAGAGACGGTGGAGGGACTGCGGAGCGTGATCGCTGCCGCGGCCACACCGGTTCGCGCTGCCGCCGACACGGGCATCTCCTGGAGCGTACCCCACACGACGCCCGCCATGAAAGCATCGCCCGCTCCGGTCACGTTCTCGACCCCTACCCGGGGTGCCGCGATGCGACCGCTCTCCTCCGCCGAAGAGTAGTACACTCCCCGGGGGCCGTCGGTGATGTAGACGCGCTCGACGCCGAGGCGGTGCAGGTGCTCCGAGGCTCGAGACGCTCCGTCTGCGGTGTCCCGGACAGCGACGCCTGTGAGCGTTTCGGCTTCAAATGCGTTGACGTGCAGGGCGGACACGCAGGGGAGGGATTCGCGGATCCGGGTCGCCTTGGCGACCGACACGCAGTCCGCGAAGACCGGGATTCCCGGGGCCCACCCGCACGCGGCGATGATCGCTTCAGCGCTGATGTTGGTGTCGAACACGAGAGCGTCCGGCGCGGGCATGCCCTCGAGCGCACGCTCGATAGCCGAAGGCGTGAGCGCGTCGAGCGCGCGCATGTCCGATACAGCCGCCATCAGGTCGCCGCTACTGTCAATGACTGCGAGATAGACCGAGCCAGGCGTGCTGGCGACTGTGACGGAGTGTTCGAGGCCGATCCCGGCGTCTCGGCAGGACGAGGCCAGCATGCGTGCAGCATGGTCGTCCCCGAGCGCGGTCACGAGTTCGACCTGCTCACCGAGGCGTGCGAGATTGTCGGCGATATTGCGTGCTACCCCTCCTGCGGAGAAACGTACGACTCCGGGGTTCGAGTCCGCTGCGATAAACTCGTCGGCAGACACCCCGACCACGTCGGTATTCGCCCCGCCGATAACCACGACTCGCGACATCGCAACCACCCCTTCCAGAAAGGCCACCCCCGAAAACGCGCTCACTCGAAAGGGTGGCCCTATCGTGAGAGTCTGTAAACATCCGGACGCCGGGCAAACGAGTGAATCGCGCGATCAGGGGAAGTAACACCTCGTACGCCCAGGAAAGGAGCGGCATGGCCGAGACAGCAGGCGCACCGTACGACATCGCCATCGTGGGAGCGGGGCCAGCAGGTCTCACCGCGGCGATGTACTCCGCGCGACAGGGTTTCACGACCGTCGTTATCGGCGGGGAGGTCGGGGGGCAGACCGCGTGGGCCGGGACGATCGACAACTACCTCGGCTGGCACGCGATCAGCGGCCAGGACTTGGTTGCCCGCTTCCGCGAGCATATCGCCGCATTCGATGTCACATGCCGCGAGGGAGAACTCGTCAACGCGATCGTTCCCGGCGAGGGTGGCACGTTCGATCTCTATACGCGTGAAGGTGACAGCCTGGTGGCACGCGCCGTCATCATCGCGACCGGCAAAGCACCCAACCGCCTCTCGGTCCCCGGCGAGACCGAGTTCATCGGCCGGGGAGTCTCGTACTGCGCGACATGCGATGCGGCGTTCTTCACAGATGCCGATGTCGCCGTCGTGGGGCCGGGTGAGGCAGCCGCCGATGCCGCTCTCCAGCTCGCGCGACTCGGCGCGAGGCCGACCCTTTTCAGCACCCGGCCGCTCAAGATCCCGGATGTGGTCGCTCACGCGCTCCGACAGGCAGATGTCAGGCTCCGCCCGGGCGTCACGGTGGTGCGCATCGAAGGCGAGGAAACGGTCAGCGGTATCATGGTGCGTGACACGGCGTCAGGCGCCGAGGAGATCCTCCCGGTCCGCGGCGTGTTCATCGAGACCGGCGCCATCGCGGCGGCCGAGTTCTCGGCAGGGCTCGTAGAGACGAACGAGAAGGGCGAGATCACCGTAGACAAGCACTGCGCGACAAGTCATGAGGGAGTCTACGCGGCTGGCGACGTGACCGACGGCCTCGGCAAGCAGGTCATCATCGCAGCAGGCGAAGGCGCACGTGCCGCCATCGCAGCTGGCCGCGACCTGAAACGGCGGTGAGCGGCATGCGTGCGTACGTACCGCTCATCGTACTCGGCGTAGTGGCCGCCTCCGGCGCCGGGTACTGGTTCGCCACGGGCGGGATACCGCCCACCGAAGAGAGGGCTGGCTGGATCGAGGGTGCAAAGATCGCCCACCGGGGGCTACATACCGACGATAGTCGGCGGCCCGAGAACTCGCTTTCCGCGTTTCGCGAGGCATTGCGGAAGGACTTCCCGATCGAACTCGACGTGCACCTCTCTTCTGACGGGGAGGTCGTGGTGTTCCACGACGAGACACTCGAGCGTATGACAGGTGATCCTCGCGCGCTCTCGGAAGTCACCGCCGAGGACCTCGCGGGGCTTCGGCTCCTGGATAGCAACGAGCGCATCCCCACGCTTCGCGAGGTCCTCGATCTCATCGAAGGTGACGTACCCGTGCTCATCGAGATCAAGAACCGGGACGGTGAGGTGGGTCCTCTTGAGAACGCGGTACTCCGCGAGCTCGCGAACTACCGGGGTGAGGTCGCTATCCAGTCGTTCAACCCCTTCTCGCTCGCCGCGGTTCGTGATGGCGGCCCACTGATTCCCCGCGGACAACTCGCGAACGCGTTTAAGGGTGAGGATCTTGCTGCATACGAGGTATTCGCCCTGCGCTCCCTCCTCATGAACTGGAAGAGCCGCCCCCACTTCATCGCCTACGAGCTAGATGCGCTTCCCACCCTCGGTGCCCGACTCCAACAGATTCGGGGCAGGCCGCTGATCGGATGGACGGCCACGAGCCCTGAGGAGATGGAACGTGCCGCCGCTCTCTGTGACGGAGTCATCTTCGGTCCGGGTGCATTCGAATGATGGCACAGAAGGTCCTGGCGGGTTTTGCGATCACGTTCGCCGGAATCGGGGTCCTCACCGCTCTCGCCTGGTGGGGTTTCAGATTCACGACGACCGTCGTACACCCTGCGCAACCGGTTCCCTCGGCGGACCACCCGGACTCCCGATGCTCCTGGTGCCATCGGATGAGCGAGGACGCGCCTCTCTATCCGCCAAGGTGACCGTAGTAGACGGGTGTCTTCTCTATCGCCTGAGAGTGGCGATGAGCCGGGCCGGCGCGCGCAACAACCCGAGAGCGGTTCCGATGTCGCCCACAACGACATCGGCGGACGTGACGGCAGATCCGGCCGCCCCCTCGGGTCCGATCACGCAGATACCGACCGCAGCCGCAGCAAGCATCCCGGTGTCGTTCGCACCGTTGCCGATAGCAGCGACGCGCTGCGCCCCGAGCCAGCGCACGTAACTCGCCTTCTGCTGCTCCTCGGCCCCGGGCTCGATGACCTTGATGTCCACTCCGAGCGTCTCTCGCAGTGTCGGCGCTGTCCCGTGAGTGTCCGCTGTGATCGCAACGACATGGACTCCGGAGCCGACGAGCGCGGCGACCTCCTCGGCCACGTTCGGGAGAACCTCTCCGTCCCGTGCGATCGTCCCGTTCACGTCGAGGACGAGGTGCTCGATCACGAGCGGCGCCTCTCGACCAGGGATGTCGAGCGTGATCATCTTCAGTCCTCCTGAAGTTTGCAGCGGGCGACTCTTCGAGCCTCCCTGGGATGTGTGTACCCCGGCCGCCCTATGGAAGCGCAGTCATGACGACAGCGACCAGCGCAACAGCCACTCCGATTCGCTGTATCCCGCGCAGTCTCTCGCCGAGGAAGGTTCGCGCGAGCAGCATCGTCACGACCGGGTGGAGTGCCCCGAGCACGGCGACCACCGCGAGCGGGCCAGTGCGGAGAGCCGTGATGAGCGCGATGTTTGCAACCGAATCCACCATGCCCGACCCGAACGTTGGTCTCCGGGCGCATACGTCGACCAGGTAGTGGCCGCTGCGGACGATCGAGAGACCGCCGAGGAGCGTTGCCGACACCGCGCGGGCACAGAGCAGCGGCACGAACCCGCTCGCTTCACCCGTGAACGAGAGCGCGAGAAGCGTCGCCGAGAAACCAATCCCCGCAGAGACCGAAAGAAGCACCGCCCGCAGCGGCATCTCCGCTCGTGACTCCTCATCACCACCTGCGCTGACGACAAGTACCGCCAGGAGAGCGAGCGCTATCCCCGCCCCGGTGACCGGACGTAGTTGCGTGCCGCTCGCAACGTCGTAGAGTGCGGGCAGCGCCGCCGATATCGCTGCGGTGAGCGGGCCGACGATCCCCATCCTTCCGAGGGCAAGCCCTGCGTAAAGCGCGACGACCGCCAGGCCGCCGGTAACCCCCGCGACCCCGCCCCACACGACATCGTTCATCCCGAACTCCCTCGCAGGCCAGATCAGCACCCCGGCCGCCATGAGCACCGCTCCTACCAGGTGCGCATTGGCGGTCACAGCGAGTGCCGCATCCTTGCGGCTCGCGATGCCGCCGAGGAAGTTGGCTACGCCGAAGCACGCTGCTGCAGTGGTCGCCATCAAGGCAGAGATCATCTGAGGACTCCTGACTGACTGTAGTGCCGAACATCGTAGCGCGGATGGGTCTTTGCGCCCACAGGCGTGATACCATCGCGTATCCGAAAACACTTAGGAGCCTGCGTGAACCACACGGCCCGGAGCATGCTTGCCGGTGCGAAGGACGTCTCGCCCATCATCCTGGGCATCATCCCGTTCGGTCTGGTAGCCGGCGCCTCGGTCATCACCGCGGGTTTCGGGCTGACCGAGGCGATAGCGATGTCGTTGCTCGTCAACGCGGGCGCATCGCAGATTGCTGCCGCCACTCTCTTCACGGAAGGCGCACCACTGCTCATTGCGATCGGGACCGCGCTGGTCATCAACGCGCGGATGTTCATCTACTCGACGTCGATCGCGCCCGTGATCGTCCCGCATGCGGGACGCTGGCGCTGGCTCCTCGGCCATCCACTCGTCGACCAGTCCTATGCGGTAACCATGTTGCACGGCCGCTACCGCGACGACATCCGCGTCGTCCCCTACTACGTAGGCTCGTGGCTGGTCCTTGCAATCACCTGGCAGATCTCCAACATTGCCGGAGCGCTCGGCGGGGCGCTCGTTCCGGCTTCGTGGTCGCTCGACTTCGCGGTCCCACTCGTGTTCCTCGCAATGCTCATGCCCGCGCTGAAGTTCCGTGCCGACGTCGAGGCGGCGATTGCGACCGGCCTGGCGGCTGCCGTGCTCGTACCCTTGCTGCCGATGCAGACCGGACTGATCGTGGCGATCGTCATCGGGATGGTCTGGGGCGCTGTCCGCCATCACGAGCATCCTGCCGAGGAGGTGGACGCATGAGCGACACCGCCGCCTTCTGGACGATCATCCTCGGGCTTGCCGGCGGGACGTTCCTCATCCGCAGTCTCCCGCTGTGGCTATACGGACGCGCCCGCGGCCCGAAATGGCTCGAGCGGCTGCTCCGCCACGTGCCCGCAGCGGCCCTGACCGCGCTCATCGTGCCGAACGTCCTGTACACGAAGGTCGATGGTGCCTACGGACTCGCACCGGCACGGATCCTCGCCGGGCTTGCCGCCCTCCTTGTCGCCGCTCGCACACGGAACGTCATCGCCACGCTCGCTACGGGAATGATCGTCCTGTGGGTAGCGCAGGCGGCGATGAGCGCATTGGGCGGCTAGAGAACAGACTCGACTCCCCCGAGGAGGATCGCATGGCCGTCCCGACTGACGCTCTCGCTCTCCGGATCGCCGCACACGTCTCGGCTCTCTGCAAAGCGGGGGTCGACCGTTTTCTAGGTACCGACGCCAACGCGCTTGCCGTGGCCCACGTGGCAGACTCCATGCGACAGCACGGTCTTGCCGTCGAGTCGCTCCCGTTCGAGACGGTCGGCTGGCGCCGCGGCAGCGCGCGGATCGAGTTCGATGGCCAAGAACCCAAACTGCATGTCGGGCCGTTCTCGCCGCCCATGCCACGGACCACCCTCCCGCTGACGGCCGTGTCGACCCCGGCCGCACTAGCCGAGCTCGATGCTCGCGGCGCAGCTCTCCTGCTCTACGGGCAGATCGCTGCCGAACAACTCACGCCACGCGGGTATCCCTTCTACGACAATCCGGAACACACCGCCATCCTCGATGCGATCGAGCGCGCCGCTCCTGTCGCCATCATCGCCGCCACCGGGAAGAACCCAGCCTCTACTGCCGCCCTGTCACCGTTCCCGCTCGTGGAGGACGGTACGTTCCCGCTCCCCTCGACGTATCTCGCCGAGGCAGACATCGCGCCTCTTCTCGATATCGCGACACGGGGAGGCGATGTCACCGTTTCAATTGACTCGGGGCGTTGCGTCTCACGGGGCGAGCAGCTGGTAGGCCGTCTCGGGGACCCCGGTGCGGGGCGCCGCATCATCGTGTGCGCACACATCGACACCAAGCCGGACACGCCAGGTGCGCTCGACAACGCGACCGGAGTCGCCACATTGCTTGCAGCAGCGGAACTGCTCGCGGAAGATCCTCCGCCCGGCCTTGCGCTAGAGTTCGTCCCGTTCAACGGCGAAGACCATTTTGCGG
>CAYGKH010000094.1:0-7376 GCA_964350345.1 uncultured Coriobacteriaceae bacterium | reverse complement strand
CCTCCCCCTCTCCGCTCGACCGCAGGAGTACCAGCCCCCTCCTTGCCCGGGTCACGAGCGAGTAGAAGAGCAGTCGCTCGTGGAGGCGCTCCTCATCTTCCGCCCCCTGCCCGACGCGCTCAAGGAACGTGCTTTCCCAGGAGGGATCACGCTCCGATGAGAATTCCTCGGAGTTCAGGCCACCCAGAACGACAAGGTCGTAACGCATCGCCCGGACACGCCGCGCCTCGGTGAAGTGGACACATGAGGATTCGTCACCTGAGGAGACGATGATGTCGGCCCGCTCGAGAGCCTTTCTCGCGTCGGGTTCACGCAGTTCGTCGCACACCGCCGAGAGGGCGGTAAGCGTACCCAGCACGCCCGCGTGGGCAGCCGCGTCCTCCGCGCCCTGGGGATGGTCTCGGTCCCGTACAGCCCAGGCGTTCGCGGCCAGGGAATCTACCAGTTCCTTCCATTTCACGAGGGTCGGGCCGCTTCCTCCCGTGCAGACAGCCTTTGCGGCTGCCACTGCTCTTCGGGCTCCACCTCCGAAGGCCTCGACCCCTCCCGCTAAACCCTCGCCCCCCGTCCGATCCCGACGCCATCGGCTGTCGAGCCCGGCGGCATGGCCCGGCGTGATCCCGGAGTAGATGCTCTGTACATACGCGCTCCATCGTTGCCTCGACATGTCCCGGCCACTGGTCACGTCGAGGAGAGCGAACAGTGCCCTACCGAGGGAAGACCTCGCAAGCGGCTTTCGAACGTCGACGTAGAGGGGGACGCCGGCCTCGTGCGCCGCCGCCGCCACCGACTCGGCACGACGCCCCGCCGCGCGGAACGTCAGTGCTATCCGCGACGGTTCCGTCCCCCTGTCGATGCTCCGCCGCACAGCATCGATGGCGGCCGTCACCTCGCGCGCTTCGTCCGGAGCCTCGCCCATGAGGACCATGCCCGCGGCCTCGAGGCGCCCATCCGTGGTGAAGAGCGCCCGTTCGAGCGCGCCTAGTTCGTCTGCGACTTCGGGCGCCGGCTCACGCACATGAGTGCCGGCCGCCGCAAGGCGGCCCACCAGAGCCTCGAGCGCTTCCGTTGCCGCATGGCCCGCTTCCCATGGCAGGGCGACCCAGACCGGGGTGGCCTGCGAGACCGAGACTAAGAAACGCTCCTGCATGGGACTGAGATCGGTGAACCGATTGACGTAGAGCGGCGGGAGCTCCTCGGGTGGCGAGGTGGCGAGGTGGCCGAGGGCTTCGACCTGCTCGGCTAGCCCTCGCTCGAGGCACAAGTCACGGTAGGTGGCCAGGATCGAGCGAATCTCGCTGTCGTGCGGGGTCCCCGTCTCCAACATCGCTGGATCTGCGATTCTCCGAGCGAGCGACGCCAAAGAATCGATGAAGCCACTATGCCGTGCCGAGTCGGCCAGGACATGGAGTTCATGCGCGACAATCGCCTCGGCCATGAGCGCCTCCCGCTGCCCCGCCACCACGAGAGCGCGGCCGTCGCCCCATAATCCCCAGATCTCGGCGATCCAGCGGTCAAGCACGGCGACGCGAACCCCCCGAACGCCCTCGGCGGCAAACTCCCGTCGAGCACGCTGGACGTCGGGGGAACTCGGAAGCAGCACGATCGGGCTGGAGCCCTTTTCGGCCTCCTCCCGGACGCTGCGATACAGCCGTCCTGTCTTGCCCGCGTTGCCGCGCCCTGTGACAACCGTCAGCCCCATGTCAGCCCTCTCTCGTGAGCCGAGTGTCTCACGAGGCCCTGACACGGGACGGACGTCACGATCCCGTCTGGGCCCGGGTGTAGCGCTGAACGCCTTCGCGGATCTCGTGCACCTTGCGCCACGCGATCTCTTCATCGCGCCCGAGGTAGTGGTCGACTCTTCCGCCGAGAGTTTCGGCCGCCCGTTCGGCGCGGTCCGCCACAGCCCTCGCGGCCTCTGCCGCTTTCCGCGCCTCGCCAGCGAGGCGACGGCGGGTCTTCGCCCCGCTGGTCGGAGCGAAGAGCAGACCGGCCACAATCCCGGCGACCAGACCAACAAAGATGCCGATGGCAAGATATTCCATTTTCACTTTCATGGCGTCGCCTCCCCTATCTCCTCCCGGGACTCGCCCTCGGTCAATACCCTGAATATCCTCTCGAGTTCATCCTCCCCGTGGAAGTCGATCTCGATCTTTCCCTTGTTCGCCGTCTGCCGCACCCTCACCGCGGTACCGAGGGTCTTCCTCAGTTTCCGCGCGACGACCTTGAAGGACTTCGGGGTCTGCGGACGGGGGACCCGCTCTACCTGACCTGCCGCATAGAGGCGCGCCATGTTCTCCGCCTCTCGCACAGACAGTCCCTCCGAAACGATCTTATCGGCGAGCCTGGCCCTCAGCGCTTCATCCGGGACCGCAAGGACGGCACGGGCGTGTCCGGCGGACAGCTTTCCTTCGTAGACGAGATCCTGGACCTCCTCGGGAAGGTCCAGCAGCCGCAAAGCATTCGTCACGGCCGAGCGCGACTTAGAGACCTTATCGGCAAGTTCCGCCTGAGTCATCTGATGCTCTGTCAGAAGCCGGCGGTACCCTCGCGCCTCCTCGATCGGGTTGAGATCCTCCCGCTGCAGGTTCTCGATCAGCGCGATCTCGAGAGACTCGGTCTCGGTTGTGGCGATGACGCGAACCGGCACGCGCTCAAGACCCGCCTGCCGTGCGGCCCTCCAGCGCCTCTCGCCTGCAACGATCTGATATCCGTCACCGAAAGGCCGAACGAGTATCGCCTGCAGTACGCCCACCTTCTTGATGGAGTCCGCCAACTCAGCCACCGCGTCCTCGGCGATGTCGGTTCGCGGCTGCCGGGGATTGGGCGCGATCTGCGACAAGGCGATCTCGTGAACGTCCGCGATCTCTTCTTCGGTCGCATTGGGTATGAGTGCGGATAGGCCCCGGCCGAGCCCCCTCTTAGACACGATCGACCACTTCCTTCGCTAGCTCCCTATAGGCCTCTGCGCCTTTACCGCTTGGATCGTAGAGCGTAACCGGCTGACCGAAGCTGGGGGCCTCGGAGAGACGCACTGTTCTTGGAATCAGCGTGTTGAACACAACGTCCTCAAAGAAGTCCCTCACCTCGTCGACCACCTGCTGTGCAAGTTTGGTCCGCGAGTCGTACATCGTCATGACCACGCCGAAGACCTCGAGCGCCGGGTTAAGATGGGCGCGCACGAGACGCACGCTGTCAAGCAACTTGGAAAGTCCTTCCAGAGCATAGTACTCGCACTGGATCGGGATAACGAGTCCGTCCGCTGCCGTCAAGGCGTTGACGGTCAGCAGGCCAAGAGATGGCGGGCAGTCGATGATGATGAAGTCGAAGTCCGCGACCACAGGCTCCAGGATCGTCTTGAGCCGCGTCTCTCGGCTCATCGCCGAAACCAACTCGATCTCCGCTCCGGCTAGCTGAATGGTGGCCGGAACAGCGAACACGTGTTCGACCTCAACCGGCTCGACGAGGGATGCAATCTCGGTGTCGCCGAGCAGGGCGTCGTAGATACACTGCTGCCGCTGGTTCTTGTTGAGCCCGTACCCAGACGTCGCATTCCCTTGAGGATCGAGGTCGACAACGAGAACCTTCTGCCCAAGTTCCCCAAGCCCAGCCGAGAGGTTGACGGCAGTGGTGCTCTTCCCCACTCCGCCCTTTTGATTAACGACTGCAAGGGTGCGCGCGCGCGCGCGCCCGGATGAAACCGAGACGCCCTCTGTCGGAATGGGCACGCTGTCCCCTCTCGCCGCCACACACATCCAGGAGAGTATATCACTCAGGGAGTTCTCAGGAAGAGGATAGATCAGATTACCCAAGTGGCCTGTGCTGCGCGAGGCCGGTCCTTCGGGGAAGGGGTGCCTGGGACTCGCCAACCTTGCGATAAACGACGATGGTGCGTGCGTGCTGGAGCACAGGCAGCGTGTACTCGTGTCGCCCCTCTTCCTCCAGGCCGACAAGATGAGCGGCTCTCGCGGCCGCTTCGAACTCTGCCGCCCCCGGTGAGCCCTTCAGCGCCACGAGGATTCCTCCGTTCACCAGCAGGGGAGAAGCCAACTCGGCAAGTGCCGCAAGACTGGAGACCGCCCTAGCCGTCACTGCCCCGCACGATGCGCCCGACTCCGTCGCCAGCTCCTCGGCGCGACCCTCGTAGACTCTGACTCTTTCCGCCAATCCAAGTGATCCGCATACCTCCTGGAGAAAGGCTGCTTTCTTGCGGGACGACTCGATCAGAAGAGCCGGATTTGGCAGAACCGTGGCCAGGGGAACTCCCGGAAAGCCGGCGCCCGACCCGAGGTCGCCAATCGTCTCACCAGCCGGCACTCCCTGTAGGTGAGGCACAGCCGCCAGCGAGTCGACGATGTGTGACAGCACCGCCGTGCTTCGGTCGGTGATTCGTGTGAGGTTCTGTCGTTCGTTCGCGGACAGGACCAGGTCTAGGTGCCCGATCAGCACACATGCCTGTTCATATGAGATCGTGACCCCGAGCATGTCGGTACCCGAGATCACGCGCTCGGCCGCGCTGTCGCGAGCACTGGCCCGAAATCCATCGGCGGCGCGAGACGAATGTTTCACGTGAAACCCTCTCCTCCGAGCCTGATTACCCATGCTCGTATGTTCCACGTGAAACATACCATCGTTCACCGATTCGCGACAGCCGATATGCTGCGCCCGTCACGGGCGGTCCACGGCCAGGCGCATTCATCCTGGAAATTCGACTCCGTTCGGCGCCGTCCTGGGGGTGGTCGGCAATGAGCCGCTCGTCGTCGCCAATGCGCACGGGTGTTGTTGACAGAAACATGCGAGCCGGGAAGTCTTGGCAGCGTTTCGCCAGCGGCGGCCTGTCTGGGCCGAAGGGCTCGGCACTTCAAGCACCCGCCAGCGCGAAGCCTGAACGCCTGCGTGTGAGACGAGCGCAAGAGCCCGGAGCTATTCAGGTTTCTTCTAGCGGGAAAGGGCCCGTCTCTGGTCGCGTATGCGAGAACTAGGTGAGGGGAGCCATGGCGCTGGCTCCCCTCAGGACTTACTATACCCGCACGTATGTGGCGCTGGCCCCGAAGTCCGACTAGCGACGCATCGGCTTCACGACGACCGCCCGAAATGGCTCTTCGCCCTCGCTTTCGGTAGAAACCCGCTGGTCGTCACGCAAGAACACGTGCACGACCCGCCGCTCAAGACTCGACATGGGACGCAGCCGGATGATTTCGCCTTGCCGGACCGCTCTCTCGGCGGCCCTGCCGGCGATCTCCTCAAGCTTCTCTCTCCGCCGGTTGCGATAGCCCTCGACATCGACAAGAACGGGGTAACGATAACCCAGGCGTCTATTGGTGATCGCCGAGACGAGTATCTGCAGACTGTCCAGAGTCCGCCCGTGCCGCCCGATGAGTACTCCGAGATCCTCCCCGACCACATCGAGGATAATCTCGTCCTCATCACCTTCGTATTCCTCAATCGTCGCCTCAATGCCGAATCCGTTAAGAATCGACTGGATAGTGCTCACAGCCTGATCAGCTATCGCGTCGAGCTCTTCTTCGGACAGCGCCTCGCGCTCCGGGGAGTCGCCCATGACCGGCTTTCCCGGCTCCGCCCGGGATGGCTCGGGTTCTTCATCAGTGCCTGGAGCAACGAAATCGGCGCGCAGCCAGACCTTCAGCCTGGCGCTCTTGTCCGCGCCAAACCCGAAAACGCCCTTCCCCCCGCCCTCGAGAACCTCGTACTCCACCGCATCCTGTTGTACTCCGAGTTCCTCAAGCGCGGCGTCCAGAGCCTCCTCGACAGATGGTGCTTCGGTAATCGTTTCGCGTAGCATCTCTATGTTCCTTCCTTTTGACCAAGAAGCCGCATCTGGATCTGCTGCTGAACGATTCCGATCAGGCTGGATGTCACCCAGTAGAGAAGCACTCCCGCCGGGCTGATCCAACCGATGTAGAGCATGAACACCGCCATGATCATTGCGACTTGCTTCTGCTGGCTCTCGCCGGGCATGAGCATCTGGGGGATCCAAACGCTGAGACCGAAGAGCACCACTAGCGCTGCGTACGGGATGACGCTCAGGAGCCCGACGTCTGAGTAGACGGCCGACGGGGTCGCAGTGAGGTCTGGGAGCACGATCCAGAAGCGGGTCATTGCGGCCTGCTCGGCCGCAGGGAGGCCTTCGATGTAGTTAAGGAACAGGCCAGGACTCCCCGGTGTTCCTCCCAGAACTTGGTAGAGAGCAATGAAGACTGGCATCTGCAGCAGGAGGGGGAGACAGCCGCCAAAAGGGTTCACTTTGTTCTCCTGATAGAACTTGAGCGTCTCCTCCTGGAGCTTCTCTTTATCGTTCTTGTACTTCTTCTGGAGCTCTTTGATCTTCGGCTGGATTCTCTGTAGCTCGTACATCGATCTCGTCTGCTTCACAGTAAGGGGCACCATAAGGAGCCTGATGAAGACAGTGAGTAGGATAATGGCAACTCCATAGTCCCCAGTTATGTCATGTAGGTACTGAAGTCCTGCGAATATCGCCTCTTTGATCGCAAGCCACACGGTCTGCAGACCTCCTCGGTGAAGGGTACGCGCCGGTTACCCGGCGTATGGGCTTAGTGAAGAGTGCACGTCATGGTCTCACGGCACAGGGTCGTATCCTCCGGGATTCCACGGATGGCATCGCCCAATGCGCCGTAGTGCGAGCCAGCCACCTTTGAAGAGGCCATGCCGCTCCAGTGATGTTATCGCATATGACGAACATGAGGGGCTGAATCGGCATGACGGGGGAAATAGGGGCGCGACCAGGCGCCGATAAACGCGGACTGCCGCTATCGCGAGGACTCGGGGGGCGTCTCTCATCGCCAGCCCTCCCCGGTGGGGTAGGGGGCGAGGCGCGCCATGGCCTCACGGAGCCTGTCGGGCGGGGCGCTCGCCGTGGCTGAACGGGCGATGAGAACGACATCCATCCCGTCCCACGGGGCGCCTGCGAGCCGGGCCGCCTCTCGCAGGACGCGCCTCGAGCGATTCCTGAGGACGGCCCCCCCGAGCTTTTTCCCAGCGACAAACGCAACGCGGCCCCCGGGGCCGCGTTGCGGTGGTGTCTTTCGTATCAGCGCGATCACGAGCGGGTGAGAGACTCTCTTGCTCTCGCGAAAGATCTCGTCGAACTCCTGGCTCGACCGGATCGTGCGCATCGCGTCACGTCCTGTTCCGATGTGTCGCCGTTAGGCCGAAAGAACCTCGCGGCCCTTGCGGCGACGGCTGGCCAGTATTCGGCGACCGCCTTTGCTCGACATGCGCTGGCGGAAGCCATGCTTCTTGCTGCGTCTGCGGTTGTTCGGCTGGTATGTCCTCTTGCTCACGCCTGCTCCTCCGATCCACGCTCCCGGTCGGGAGCAAAGCCCGACGATTATATC
>CAYGKH010000093.1:0-7471 GCA_964350345.1 uncultured Coriobacteriaceae bacterium | reverse complement strand
TCCGACAGGCGGGCAATCCACGACGTATTGTCCGGAACGGATGTCATCAGGAAAGCCGAATAGATGGCTAAGGTATCGATGCGAGCAATCCTGCTTCTCGTGTCAGCCGCTCTTGCGGCGGCGCCGGATTTCCTGGACACGGTTTTGTGTAGCATCCGTGTCCGAGAGAAAGGTCCGTCATGTCAGAGAACAACCCGCCCGAAGATTGTCAGTTCGTCCCGTTCGGCCCGCTTCTGCCCGGCCAGTGCTGGAGCCTCGCGCGCAAGCGTGAGGTGGCACTACGTCTGCTGAGAGGCGAGCCGATCGACTCGCTCTCCCGCGAGCTGGGCGTCGAGGTCTACCGGCTGGAGAAGTGGCGCGACAAGGCACTTGCCGGCATGGACGCCGGATTGAAGGAGCGCGAAGGCGACCCCGTATCCGATCAGCTCGACGCCGCGATGCGTCGCATCGGTGAGCTGTCGATGGAGAACGAACTGCTTCGCGCGAGGATCGAGCGCCCGGGCCCTTTGGCCGGCCGGAGGTCGAAGCGATGAGCGCGGCGATCTCCGTTTCCACGAACAGGGCTTACGGCGTCAAACGTGTGTGTGCGGTGTGGGGTGTGGCCCGCTCGACGTTCTACGCCGCTCCTGCCGAGGCGGAGCCGGCCAGAAGGGGTCCGGTCCCAGCGGTCTGTGACGAGGAGCTCCACGCCATGATCGTCGACGATCTCGAACGCTCGCCTTTCATCGGCGAGGGTCACCGACCGGTGTGGGCACGCCTGCGCATCGCCGGGGTGCGGGTGTCGCGCAGACGTGTGCTTCGCCTCATGCGCGAGCACAACCTGCTGTCCCCGCGCCGTGTGAGAACCGGTGCGGGCGTGAATCACGACGGGACGATCACCACCGACGCGCCCGATCTGATGTGGGGCACCGACGGCACGTGTGTCATGACCGTCGCCGATGGGATGTGCTGGGTCTTCACGGCCGTCGACCACTTCAACTGCGAGGTAGTGGGGCGCCACGTCTGCAAGCGAGCCGACCGTTTTGCCGCACTGCAACCGGTGGCCCAGGGTCTGCTCAAGCACTTCGGCGGTGTCGAGGCGGAGGTGGGCCGCGGTCTGTCCTTGCGCATGGACAACGGCACACAGTACATCTCGGACCACTTCCGCGACCAGGTACGCTTCCGGGGTGTGGAGGCGAGCTACGCCTTCGTCGAGCAGCCGCGTACCAACGGGGTGGCCGAGAAGAGCGGCTTCATGAGCCCGTCAGCAACCCGTGAGGAGTGGTACGCTCGCCAGGCAGAGAGGGTTGCGGCGTGAGGCAGATTCGTGTCCAGGTATCCGCGTGCGGTACAAAAGGTGTATTATCGCATGATTGCGGGGATCGGATGAAAGGTCGACGGATGGCACAGTGTTGGGAGCGGCGCCCATGCGACGAGGAGATGCAGTCACGCTGCCTCCATGTGACGACTCTGCGGGACAGGTGTCCGGCGAAGTGTGCGTTCGCGATATGTGATCGGCCTACCTACAAGGTCACTTCGGATCCTGCGCTGATATTCGACCCCTACATCGATCGCGCTGCAGCGATCAGCGAGTCCTGTACTTACTGCACTTTCTTCCTTCGCAAAGGGCCTGTGGTCGGCGAAGCGGGTATACAGGAGTAAGGCCAGGTGTTGCAGGAGAGGGACTCCTGTCCGAGCCGACGCCCGGTTATCAGTCATGGCCGAGGGGGGTCCACATGTGCCCGATCTGCGATTATGGTGAGACGGCTGGATGTTCGATGTGGGAGATCGCCAGGGACGTCTTCTACGCCCTTGCGACCACGTGCATTCTCTATGCTGCCCATAGGGCAGCGAACGGACTGCTTCTCGAGTCGCGGATATCTGCCCTTCGCGAGGCCGGGGCGGCGTATACGCCCGAGGAACGAGAGGCTCTCATCCACCGGATCAAGCGCAACTCGCTGCGCTACTGAGCCTGGCGTACGTCGTCGATCCGGGCCCCCGCGCAGTCGATCTGTCCGCTCACCTGGATCAGGGTGAGGCGGAGGCTGTGGGCATCGAGCTGCTCGTCTACGGCAGAGGGCCCGAGCGCGCGGGAGCTGCGCAGGCGGGTGGTTCGTTCTTCGGCGGCCCGGCGCCTCCTCGAGGAGTACGGAGGCGACGCCACCGCACTCTGGCCCGGCGGCAGCCACGTGGTGGACGTCACCGAGAGGCTCTCGGCGCTCGACGGCATCGGGCGGAAGAAGGCCGTGATGGCGGGCGAGATCCTCATCAGGCGTCTTGGCGTGGAGCTTGCCGGGCGAGACACCCTTGCCGAGATCGAGGCAGCTGCGAGGCGGACGTGGCTCGGTGTCGAAGGGGTCGGACAGCGGCGTTTCGCTGCCCGTGACTCTGAGTGATCGGCTCGTATCTAGTCCATCGCGCGTATGACGAGGCCCGAGAGCAACTTGGGGTAGAAGTAGGTGGACTTCTGGGGCATCGTCTCACCTGCGAGTGCGACCGCGCGCATCTGGTCCATCCGGGTAGCGCGCAGGACAAAGGCGGCGTCATGGTGTTCAGTGGCCGCTAGGGCCTCGGCGGTATCCTTGACGAAAGAGAGGCGGTCGAGTGTCTCGCCGCGATTAGGATGGATGTCGAAGAGCGGGTTTAGGACGAGCTCCTGAAGGATCGCGACGTCAAGCGACTTCCACTCGCGGGAGCGATCGAGCGGTATGAGCGCGCCGAGATCGGCATCCGGCTTGAGTGCGGCAAGGAACGGAACGGCCTCTCCCCGGAGCGCTGCGACGAATGCCGGGCGGTCCGTGGAAGCGAGGACCTCTTCGGCAGAGTCCGAGGGTGCAAGGTCGGACAGCTCGAAGGCGTCGGCCAGGGCCGCGCGTACACTCTGCGCGTCGAAGGATGTGCGCGAGTCGGCGACACGGTGCGTCGGTAGGACGATCAAGTTGGGGTCGTTCATGTTGACGAGGGCCATCATGACGTAGTCGTAGTCGGGGTCGACCGGCGTGACTCCTGCCGCAGCGTCGGCGGTCCGGCGCTCATCGCGGTAGGCGAGGGCTGTCGTGTAACGGTGGTGCCCATCGGCGATGAAGACCTGCTTGTGTTCGAGTGCCCGGGACAGCGCGTCGATAGCGTCGGGATCGGTGAGCGTCCAGACGTTGCTGACAACGCCGTCGGCGTCGGTAGCCGCCATCGACACGCGGCCCTCCATCGGCTCCTCGAAGTAGCGGTCCGTGACTGCGCCGGGGTCGTTGTACAGGCCGAAGACCTGACTGAAGTTGGCAGCACACGCGCGGGTGAGATTGAAACGGTCGCCGAGGGCCTTGGGAAGGGTCCGCTCGTGAGGAAGGACGACCCCTTCTTCGAAGGCGTGCAGGCCGACCTCGGCGATGAACGCGCGACGACGCACCTCTCGCCCGTCGATTTCGTAGCGCTGCTCAAGGACGTAGATCGCCGGTCGGTGGTCACGTACGAGGACGCCTGTGTCGCGCCACTGCTGCAGGCGCTTGCGCCCCGTCTCGTAACGGTTCCCGGGGGCAGCGGGATCGAGCGGCCCCTCAGGCAGTTCGAGTGCCACCACGTTATGTGCGTTCCGTGCAAGCAGTACGGCCCGCTGTGTGTCGGAGATGACGTCGTACGGCGGTGCTGTGAAGTCTGATATGTCCGAGGAGGTTCGAGCGTAGGTGTACCCCTTGAATGCGCGGACACGGGCCACGGCGGCATCCTCTCATCGAGTGTGGGACGGGTGTGGTCTGCCCCCGGCGGCGTTGCCTGCCGTCGAGGGGTCCGGGCAGTCAGTCTAGCGGATGGCCCTCGATGCGACCAGGGTCACGAGCGGGTCGCAGTTGGCCGATGACGCTCGGCATGGGCGCGTTATCCGACGAGCGCTCGCGCCGCAACGAACAGCACCATGCCGGATGCCGTCGCACCGAGGAAGCTTCGCGTGTACCGGTACACCAGTGCGGTCGGGATGGCGGCGAGGAGGAAGGGATTGGCCGGGGTGATCAGGTATTCGCCGCCGGGGCGTAGCACCTCTCCGGCGACGAGCGACCCCATGACCGCTGCGGGCACGAAACCGAGCCATCGCATCACGGTCTCGGGTAGATCGAGCCGGGAGACGAGCGCGATCGGTGGGAAACGGACCGCGAAGTTGGCAACAGCCATGAGTACCACAACAGCCCATACGTAATCCGGGCTCATCGGTAGATCACCGCCCCGATCGTCGCAGCCCCGATCGAGGCGGTGATGATAAGCCAGCTGGCGGGGATCACGAGTCCGAGAGGGGCGAGAGCGGGGAGACCGATCGCGAGCGCCGCCGCGATCGCCGCTACTGCCATGTGCTTGCGCTCCTCGGCCAGGGCGACCAGTAGTGCGGTGAACATGGCAGGCATCGCGAAGTCCATGCCCCACCGGGACGGATCGCCGATCCACGTCGCCGCAATCGCTCCCAGCGCAGTGCCTGTCACCCAGCCGACCCATGCGATAGCGCCGACCCCCGCCATCGATGCGCCGGTGGAGCTGCCTGCTCGGCGATCGCTGACGTTGATCGCAAAGGTCTCATCGGTGAGCGTGAATGCAAGGAACGCCTGCTTTGCGGGTGACATTCCTCGCAAGTGCGGTGAGAGGGTTGCGCCGAAGAGCACATAACGCAGGTTCACGACCGTCGTGGCCGCGACGACAGCCAAGATGTCGGCCCGATCCTTCATCAGGTTGAGGGCGATGAACTGTCCAGCGCCCGCTAGTGCCGTGGCCGAGCAGATCACTGCCTGGATCGCGGTGAAGCCGATGGTGGTCGCAAGCACGCCGAAGGCGATCCCGACAGGCATGTAGCCGAGCAGGATCGGAAGTCCGAGTCGCGTCCCGCGGATGAAGCGGGTGAGGCGGCTGTCTGTACGGGAGAAGGTCGCGTCGTCTGGCATGCACGAGATGGTAACACCGGGAGGCGTGAAAGTGGCGTGTTTCTTGCGGAGGTGCGGAGGTGCCGTAGTGAGCATCCCCCCACGGTGGGCGTCGGCGCGTTACAATGGTCTTGAGAGGGAACATCCTCCTTGAGGAGGCGAGTGCGGTGCAGTTCGTTATCGAATGTCCGGTGGACGGCCCTGTCGAGGTGTCTCTTGAAGACATCGACACGGTTGTGCTGCGCGAGCCCGAGAACGCAGACATAGTCTTCGCATGTCCGTCCTGCGGGTTGGAGATCGAGGTCACGGTACGGGTTCCTTCGTTCCTGTTGTCCGCGATGGAGTCACTTGCCGAAGAGGCCGGGGGGCATATGGCCCCGGTGACGGGCATGATGGCACTGTCGGTCGAGTTCGAGGGGCATGATGGGCTCGACCAGGATCATGAAGAGGCATACTGCGAATATTTCCGCAGACAGCTCGACGCGGTCGGGTGTGTCGAGGACGTGCTTCACGAGATCGACTCCGAACGCTAGGCGGACGGCGATCGCCGGAGCGCTTCACCGCTCCCGTACCTCTAGCGCCACGTCGTGAATCGTGACTGCCTGGCTCCGTTCTTCTTCCTTCGGCGACGTCTCTGGTCGATGAGCCAGGCCGGGAGGATGAAGAGGAGGCCGGCGACGAATCCGCCAACGTGTGCCCACCACGCAACCCCACCCGTTGTCGCCCCTGGCGATATCGAGCCGACCCCTTGGGCGACCTGCATGAGGAACCAGAACCCTATGACGAAGGCCGCCGGCACCTTTGCAAGTTCGATGATGAAGAAGATCGGGATTAAGACGACGACCTGCGCCCGGGGGAAGAGCAGCAGGTAGGCCCCGAGCACACCCGCGATCGCGCCGCTGGCACCGAGAAGTGGGATGTCGCGGGGGCCGTCGATCGCGACATGTGCGAGGGAGGCCGCGACTCCGCTGCCGAGATAGAACGCCAGGAACCGCATGCGGCCGAGCCGGTCCTCGATGTTGTTCCCGAAGATCCACAGATAGAGCATGTTCCCGCCGAGGTGTAGCCACCCGCCATGCAAGAACATCGCAGTGAGCAGGGTCAGGAGAATCTCTGGTGACAGCGGATCTGCTACCAGGCGGGCAGGGTTGAGGGCCCACCGGTCGATCAGCTCGATCAGCGCTGCATCGGGAAGCGAGACCTCGTACGCGAACACCGCCACGTTGATCACGAGGAGCACGATCGTGAGTAGCGGGAAGCGGCGCGTCGGGTTCTCGTCGCGGATAGGAATCATCGATGTGTGGGTTCTGCTACCATCTTGAGCGCGAGTGTATCGCACCCGACGCGCACCCGGGGACAGATAGGTGGTGCGGGTCGAAGATTATCGAGGAGGTCCGATGTCAGAGGTACTCGGGTTGATGCTCTGTGGTGTGCCGGCCATCTTCGTTGTGCTCGCGATCGCGGTCATCGTGCTCTACAACCGCCTTATTGTGCTGCGCAACCGGGTGGACAACGCCTGGTCTCAGATAGATGTCCAGCTCAAGCGTCGCTACGACCTGATCCCGAATCTGGTCGAGACGGTCAAGGGTTACACGACCCACGAAGCCGAGACTCTCCAAAAGGTCACCGAGGCTCGCAACATGGCGGTCAACGCGGGCTCGGTCAAAGAACAGGGCCAGGCGGAGAACATGCTCTCGTCCACTCTCAAGAGCCTTTTCGCCGTAGCCGAGGCGTATCCGGATCTCAAGGCGAACCAGAACTTCATGATGCTCCAGGAGGAACTGTCGGGCACCGAGGGCAAGATCGCCTACGCGCGGCAGTTCTACAACGACTCCGTCATGAGCTTCAACACAGCCATCCAGTCGTTTCCGGCGAACCTGATCGCAGGGATCCTCGGCTTCGCCCAGCGTGACTACTTCGAGATCGAGGTCGAAGCGCGCGAGGCGGTCCAGGTCCAGTTCTAGTCGCCCGCAGCTGACGGGTTCCGGTGCCGCCATGTGCGGGACAGGATTCACGGCTGCCGACACCCCCGGAGACCATGTACGATCAGATATCGACGAACAAGTTCAAGAGCGCCGCGTTGGTGGCGGTCTTCGTGCTGCTCGTGCTGGCTGTGGGCTGGGCGTTCGGTATGGCGACCGACTGGGGCTATGGCGGGCTCGTCCTCGCGCTCCTGGTCTCCTTCGGGATGGCCTGGGGGTCGTACTGGTACTCCGATCGCATCGTGCTCTCCATGAGCCGCGCGCGATTGGTCGATCGTGACCGGGAGCCCTACCTTGTCAATCTGGTCGAAGGACTGTCTATCGCGGCGGGACTGCCGCAGCCCAAGGCATACGTGATCGACGACCCGGCGCCTAACGCTTTTGCGACGGGGCGCAACCCGGATAACGCGGCCATCGCAGTCACCACCGGGCTGATGGAGAAGCTCGACCGCGCAGAGCTCGAGGGCGTTGTCGCCCATGAGCTGGCACACATCAAGAACTACGATACGCTCGTTCAGACTATGACAGCGGTCCTTGCCGGAACCGTGGTGCTTCTGTCGGACTGGATGATCCGTTCGTTTTGGTGGGGGGGCGGACGAAGGCGGAGTAGCGATGGCG
>CAYGKH010000092.1:0-7579 GCA_964350345.1 uncultured Coriobacteriaceae bacterium | reverse complement strand
CCTGCGAAGATCGCCTGCTCGGCCGGGACCTCTTCGAACGTGTCGCCCGCCGCGTCGTGTTCGCGACCGATGACGGTTCGTGCGGTGCCCACGGATTCGTCACGGGCGTGTGCGAATCTCTCCTGCAGGAGGACAGGTTCGATGTCATCTATACGTGCGGACCCGAGGTCATGCAGCGGATCGTCGCAAGCCAGGCGGCCGCGGTCGATGTGCCCTGTCAGGTGTCGCTCGAGCGGCTCATGGCATGCGGTATCGGCGCCTGTCTCTCGTGTGTGGTGAGCACGACCTCCGGACTGAAGCGCGCCTGTGTCGACGGCCCTGTCTTCCCGGCCGAGGAGGTCATGTGGGACTCGCCTGGTACAGGATCCGGACACTGAACGTCAAGTCGAGGTAGAGGATAGGACCATCCGTGAGCAGTCGCGTGGACATGAGAGTGAACCTGGCCGGGCTTGAGCTTGCCAACCCGGTCCTGACCGCCTCCGGCACGTTCGCCAGCGGTCGGGAGTATGCTGATTTCATCGACCTGAAGCGACTTGGCGCCATCGTCACTAAGGGAGTCTCGCTTGAGGCGTGGGAGGGCAATGCTGCTCCTCGGATCGCTGAGACTTCTAGCGGGATGCTCAACTCCATCGGCCTGCAAAACCCCGGCGTCGAAGAGTTCTGTGCCCAGGACCTCGTGTGGCTCGCCGAGCATGCGCCGGGCGTCCCGGTCATCGTGAACGTCTCCGGTCATACGGTGGCCGAGTACGCTGCGGTGATCGAGCGTCTCGACCGCGAATCGCATGTCGACGCCTACGAGGTCAACATCTCGTGTCCCAACGTCGATGCCGGCGGTATGGCCTTCGGTACCGATTGCGCCGCAGCCAGCGAGGTCACCGCCGTGTGCCGAGAGGTCACGAATCGTCCGCTCATCGTCAAGCTCTCGCCCAACGTCACCGACGTCGTCGAGGTCGCCCGCTCCGTCGAGGCCGCAGGCGCTGATGGAGTCTCGCTGATCAACACACTCCTCGGTATGGCGATAGATGCCAAGACGTTCCGGCCGAGACTTGCACGGGTCCTCGGGGGGCTCTCTGGACCGGCGATCAAGCCTGTCGCCCTGCGGATGGTCTGGCAGGTCGCCGGAGCGGTGAGTATCCCTGTGGTCGGGATGGGAGGTATCATGACTGCCGAGGACGCCGCCGAGTTCATGCTTGCAGGTGCGACCGCGGTAGCCGTGGGTACTGCCAACTTCGTGGACCCGACGAGTACGGTTCGTATCGTCGACGGGCTGGCCGAGCTCTGTCACGCCCTCGCCATTCGATCGGTTAAGGATCTTACGGGGGCACTGGATGTCTGAACACAGTGACGGAAACCTCCCTCAGGCACCGTCCGATCAGCCTGCGCCGATCCCCGAGCCGATACCGACGGAATCGGAGTCGCGGCGTCGGGCATCGGTCACAGTGGTTCTCGTCGCGGTTATCATCGCACTCCTCCTGTGTTGTGTGTGCAGTGTCGCATCCGTCTTCGTTGCCCGGTCCGCGTTCGAGGGCGTTACGGAGACTTTTCAGTCGGGCGCCGAGTTCGTCCGCTGGAGCGGGGACGGTCGCTATGCGGTGATCCAGAGCTTTACTGTCGATGAAGAACCGCTCGTGGTCGTCTGGGATCGCGAGACCGACGAAACACGGACCGAGGCCGGTTATCACGTTCTTGCGGTCGAGCACTTCGGTGGGGTCGCATGGTTGGTCCCAGCCGGGGACAGTGCAGCTCCGAACTCAGGTTGGGTCTATCCGCTGGGTGACAGTGTTCCGGATGAACTGTACACGTGGGATTTTTCCGAGAGCAGCCCCCGTCCTGCTGAGACCCTTGATCCCGGCTGGACGGCCTGGCCGGGCCCAGCGGAGTTCACGGTGTATCCCCAGGTCGATGCAGATAGGGGAGTCTATCCGTCGCGGCTTCTGATCGAGAATCAGTCCTCCCCTGGCGAGACTCGCGAGGTGGTGCTTCCCGCAGGATTGGGCACCTTCGACATCGTCGGCTGGTCTCCTTCGGGTCGGTTCCTTGCCCTTGTCGAGCGCTCACCCATCACCGAGATGCCACTCTTCGACGAGGGGATCTCCTGGTGGGATATGCTCTTTGGTGGCTCCGATCAGCCCGAAGAGACCGGGGAGTCGGAAGAGGTGTTCGATACGGCACGGATACTCGTCGTCGACGCAGTCGAGGGGGGCGTCGTCGCCGAGATGCGTGGGCACGTCGGCATGGGAGCTAGTGCGGCAGTCGCCGCGTGGCATCCTTCAGACGACGTTCTCTTTGCCACGAAGATCGATGAGGAAGCGTACGAGGCTGACGAGTGGGAAGGCGCGACTCGTCTCGTTGCGATCGAGCCGGGCGGCGTCTCATTTGACGCGGATCGGCTCGACGGGGTATCTGTGCCTGAGGAGTGGGACCGCTCGTGGGACCTCAGTGTCATCGGCGCGGGACAGGCCGGAGTGATGATTCTCGCTGACGAGTCGATCTGGCTCATGACTCCGGATGAGATGGCTCAGCTCGGTCATCTGCCGATCAACTACGGTGCCACGTGGCATCCGGTCGGTGGCATCCTGACGCTGGACGATGAGTGGAGCGATCGTGATGCATCGATCCGCACGGTCGTCACTCGCTTCGATGAGCGCGGTGGTTCTCGTGAAAGTATCTGGGAGGGTCCGCAACGTCCGATCTCGATCGACGGCTGGTGAGAGGGCACGATGAGTGCAGAGACGGGTGACAGGGACAGCAGGATACGCGACGCGATCATCGTCGCGCTCGACACCGACGCGCACACCGCGCTCACGCTGGCTCGCAGTCTTCGGGGTCACGTGTCGTGGTTGAAGGTCGGGATGACCCTCTACTACGCTGAAGGCCCTCAGATCGTGGCCAGATTGACCGATATGGGGTTCCGGGTCTTCGTCGATCTGAAGCTGCACGATATACCTCATCAGGTCGAGGGGGCCGCGCGTCAGATCGCACGGCTCGGAGTGAGCATGTTCACCGTGCACGCCTCTGGCGGCACCGCGATGATGGAAGCGGCCGTACAGGGCGCCTGCGATGGGAGCCGGGAGTGCGGGGTCGATACCCCGGACGTGATCGCGGTGACGGTCCTGACAAGCATCGACGAGGCGGTTCTGGCCGCGACCGGAGTCAACGGAGTCCCTGCCGCACAGGTCGCGCTGCTGACGCGCCTCGCGCGCAAAGCGGGAGTACAAGGGGTCGTGTGCTCTCCGCAGGAAGCGCTGGACGCGCGCGGGCTTCTCGGGCCGGAGGCTCTTGTGGTCACTCCCGGAGTGCGGCCTGCGTGGGCGGCGACGGGAGATCAGGCCAGGATCGCGACACCCGCCGATGCGCTCGGTGCCGGCGCCAGCCATCTGGTCATCGGGCGTCCGATCACCGCCGCCGACTCCCCGGTCGCAGCGGTCGAGCGTATCATCGACGAAGGGTAAGGAGCGGTAGATGAGCCCTGGTGGAACCGACATCATGACCGAGTCCGAGGTCCTGAACGCGCTTGAAGAGGCAGGCGCCATTCTGCGCGGGCACTTCAAGCTAACGAGCGGCCGTCACTCGGACACGTACGTCCAATGTGCGCGGGTTCTCGAGGATCCAGCGCTGACGACACGCCTCGCGCGAACCGCCGCCGAAAAAGTTTCTGGTCGCGGGATCGATCTTGTGGCCGCACCTGCCGTCGGGGGCATCACCATCGGGTTCGCTGTCGCACAAGCTCTAGGGGTCAAGTTCATCTTCAGTGAACGGGAGGACGGCACGATGACCTTCCGCCGGTCCTTCGATGTGCCTGAGGGTGCTCGTGTCCTAATCGTAGAAGACGTGGTCACGACGGGTGGTTCGGTCGCAGAAGTAGCAGCCCTCGTACGCGAAAAGGGGGGCGAGGTCGCCGGCGTGGTCTCGTTGATCGAGCGCGATGGGTCGAAGCGATTCGGCGACGAACTCATCCCTCTATTGAGACTTGAGGTCGAATCCTGGGACCCCTCGGAGTGTGGCCATTGTGCATCTGGAGTCCCGATCGACTCCCCCGGAAGTCGCCGTCTGTAAGTTGAGGGTTGGCATCTCCGCAGGTCAAGCGTAACATCGCATCTGTGTTCTGGTTGTAAGCGTTGCGTGGTTGTGCGTACAATCGTGGGGCGTCGTGTACAGCTCCGCCCAGAGGACGAGGAGGAACGATGGCACTTCCGAACCTTTCAGATGCGGATCGCCGGGCTGCTCTTAAGAAGGCAGCAGAGGCCCGCCAGAAACGTGCCGAACTTCGCGCGAAAATCAAGGACGGCAAGATGTCGTTCGCTGATGTGATGGCCAAGACCGACGATCCCATCGTCGCTCGAATGAAGGTCTCGACCCTGCTTGAGAGCCTTCCCGGCTACGGCAAGGCTAAGGCCACAAAGATCATGGAGGAGCTGGGAATCTCCGACAGCCGCCGGATCCAGGGTCTTGGCGCTCGCCAGCGTGAGGCTCTGATGGAGAAGCTCGGCTAGGCTTCGGCCGAGCCGGATCGCGATCGAAGTGAATTCACTCCACGGAGGGGTCAGCCGGGGCGATGTGTTCATCGTCTCGGGTCCCTCCGGGGCAGGCAAGGGGACCCTGGTGCGGGCGTTGCTCGGCCGGGTCCCCAGACTATGGCTTTCAGTCTCGGCGACCACGCGTCCACCGCGGCCAGGCGAGGTCGACGGGGTAGACTACTACTTCCTCACACCCGAACAGTTCGACGAACTCGTCGCTGCTCACGGCTTTCTTGAGTGGGCCGAGGTGCACACGAATCGGTACGGGACCCTGCGCTCGAAAGTCGAGGAGCACTCCTCGGCGGGCGAACATGTGATTCTCGAGATCGATCCGCAGGGTGCGGCGCAGGTCAAGGCGGCGATGCCCTCGGCGGTACTCGTGTTCGTCGAACCGCCGTCTTTCGATGAGCTGAGACGGCGATTGGTCGGCCGGGGAAGCGAGACTCCCGAGCAGATCGAGCAGCGATTGCGTACCGCGGTCGATGAGCTCAAGATTGCGGGAACGTACGACTATGTGGTAAGAAATGACGACGTAGTGCGAGCGACGACCGAGCTCGCACACATCGTCGAATCCCACGCGCGAACGCGCGACAACGACCAGAAGGACTGATACTGCACATGGTCATCCAGCCTGAGATCGATACCCTGCTCTCCAAGGTCGACTCGAAGTACACGCTGTGTATCCTGTCGGCTCGCCGTGCGCGCCAGATCAACGACATGCTGCACGGGGTGCGTGACCAGGCGCTGCTCACGATGGCGCCGTCGCAGATCTCGGCGATCACGAGCACCAAGCCCCTGACACTCGCTCTTGAGGAGATCTCCTCGGGCGACGTTGGCTACGAGCGGGTCAAAGACAGCTACAAGTAGCGCGGCGCCATGTTCGAGCGCGGCGCACTCATCCACTATCACGAGATCGGTCTCAAAGGGCGCAACCGCTCCACTTTCGAGATCCGCCTCCGGGATAACCTCGATGCTGCTCTAGCCGGGATGCCGGTCGAGAGGGTTGAGCGCATCTCGAGCCGTCTGTTGGTGCGGGTGATCGATTCCTCGCGTCTCGATGAGGTGTGTGAGCGCGTGGCTGCGACCCCCGGAGTCTCCTACGCCGCACCCGTCTACATCTCCTCGCGTGAGGAACACGACATGAACGCTGCTGTGCTGCTCGCAGTGGGCGATGTCCCGAGTGCGAAGAGTTTTGGGATCGAGGCACGACGCTCAAACACCGACCACCCGGTCTCTTCCTTACAGATGAAACGTGCTATCGGCCAGCATGTCGTCGACGAGACCGGACTGCGTGTCGACCTCTCGAACCCGGACGTATGGTGCTACATCGAGGTCGTGCAGGGCGACGCGTTCATCTTCTCGCGCAAGTTCCCCGGCTCCGGTGGCCTTCCCGTCGGTACCGCGGGTACGGTGGTCTCGTTGCTGTCCGCTGGCATCGACTCACCCGTGGCCACCTGGCGGCTCATGAAGCGTGGGGCGGTCGTCGCGGGCGTTCACTTCTCGGGGCGCCCGCAGACCGATGATCGTTCCGAGCGGCTCGTCGCCGAGATCGGTGAGGCGCTTTCGCGCTACGGTGGCATGGCTCGCATCTACGTGGTCCCTTTTGGCGATCTGCAGCGCGAGATATCGCTCGCTGTCCCGCCCGACCTGCGCGTGCTGCTCTATCGCCGCCTGATGGTCCGGGTGGCCGAGGAGTTCGCCGCGGTCGAGGGCGCCAAGGCTCTCGTGACGGGCGAGAGCCTTGGCCAGGTCGCCTCTCAGACGCTTGAGAACATCGCCGCGGTCGATGATGCGGCCACCCTGCCCGTGCTGCGGCCGCTGATCGGCACCGACAAGGTCGAGATCATCGTCGAGGCCCGTCGGATCGGCACGTTCGAGCTCTCCACTGTCGACCATACCGACTGCTGCACGCTCTTCATGCCGAGGACCCCCGCTACACGCGCCACAGTGGCCCAGGTCCGCGCTGCCGAGGAGGAACTCGACATGGGCCGCATGGTCGCCGACGCGGTCTCCTCGGCGGTCTACCGTGACTTCGGCTCGCCCGCCTATCGCGCTCCCAAACGGCTGCCCGAGGGTGTAGTCCCAGCAGAGGGGCGCTGATGGCTGTCGGCAGGGGAGGCCGACTGCGGATACTCGCGCTCGAGCCCTACTACGGCGGCTCGCATCGCGCGGTGCTTGACGGGCTAGTTGAGCACGTGGACGCCGAGTGGACGCTCCTCACGCTCCCCGCGCGCAAGTGGAAGTGGCGGATGCGCGGTGCGGCGATCTCGATGGCTGCCGAGGCGCGTTCGCTCGTCGATTCATGGCGCGCCGCGGGAGGGGAGGGAGCCGGCTTCGACCTGGTGTTCGCCTCCACTTTCTTAAACCTCGCCGAGTTCAAGGGGCTCACCGCGTCGGCTGGACTCGCGGAGGTTCCCGCGATCGTCTACTTCCACGAGAACCAGCTCGTCTACCCCAACCGGCACGAGGCCGAGTGGGACTTCCAGTTCCCGCTCACCAACATCACGAGCGCACTCGCCGCGGAGCGCTGTCTGTTCAATACGCGCTGGAACCTGGATCGGTTCGTCGGCGAGACGGGACCGTTCTTGAAGCGGTTCCCCGATCATCACCCGAAAGGCGTCGCCGAGCAGATCGCCGAGAAGTCGGCCGTGCTCGCACCCCCGTTCGACCCGGCACCCTTCGATGCCGCGCTGCCGCCTGTGCGCGGAGCGCGGCCCCGGATCGTCTGGCCGCATCGGTGGGAGCACGACAAGGACCCGGAAGCGTTCTTCGCTGCAGTCGGCACGCTGGCGGGTGAGGGGCTCGACTTCGAGGTCGCCATCGCCGGTCAGGCGTTCCGCGAGACCGCTGGCGAGATGCAGCAGGCAGCCGCGGCGCTTGGCGACCGGCTGGTGCACGTCGGCGAGCCCGGCTCGCGTGCGGCATACGCCGAGCTGCTTGCCTCGGCAGATATCGCCGTATCGACCGCGATCAACGAGTTCTTCGGTCTGGCGATGGTCGAGGCGTGCTACTGCGGCGCGTATCCGCTCGTGCCCGACCGACTCGCGTATCCCGAGCTATAC
>CAYGKH010000091.1:0-7619 GCA_964350345.1 uncultured Coriobacteriaceae bacterium | reverse complement strand
AGCGACCCGCTGGACAAGCAGACCGTCCTCAACGCCCTGCGCAAGACCCCGCTCGCCGTCTTCGCCGACGCTCAGCGCGTCGCCTTCCACGAAGACCTCGCCGTGCTCGAGCGCGTCCCCTCGCTTGAGGTCACGCCGGGCAGCGAGGGCTACGAGCCGCAGGTGCAGGCGGCCGACGCCGAGGCGCAGGAGGCGGAGGAGATGACCGCTACGGGGCAGCCCGAGATGATGCCTGAGATGATGCCGTGATGGTCCGCTTCGCCTCGGACAAGCGCTACGGAGATACCAAGCAGCTCAAGGAGCTGTCCACCGGCCTGCGGCAAGGGGCCGGTGACGAAGCGCCGACCATCCGCCGCCCCGTGGGCCGCCCGGCCGGTTCCGTCGCTCCCGCCGCCCCGATGCAGGGCAACCCGGAGCCGCCCATCGACATCCCGCAGGAGCACCTCGACCTCATGGACCGCGCCGGACGCGCCATGCGCGTAGCCGACATCGCTGAGATGCTCGCCGCCGACCCGCTTATCTCCGACCCGTGGATACAGCGCTACGTGGAGGTGGCCCGCGCGGAAGCCGAACGTCGGCTGCGCGAGGTGCGCGACCTGACGCCGAACTTCCCCGAGTAGTCCCGTGGCGCTCGTCAAGGGAACCCGCCTAGACCCAGGGACAGTCAACCCGCGCCGCCGCCGGAGGAAGGAGGAGGAGGAGCGCTCGGCCACCGCCGAGGGTCGCGGTGGAATCCGCCTCGTCTCCCCCGGCAAGGGCGTGTCTTCCGCCTACTTCGGCAAGACCGGGGCGCTGCCCTCGCCGACGCGGTTCGTCGCCTTCACGGCTGCCGCGCAGAAGGCCGGGCTGCGCGAACCCGAGGACTTCGCCGACCTCTTCCCCGACTGGCTGCCCATCGAGAAGGCCGACGACGACATCGACCCGGCGAGCGACCTCGTAGACCGGGTCCACGGCTTCTTCACGAACCGGCTCGACGTGCGCCCAGCCCCCACGGCGCGTACCGCCGATGACATCGCGCGTTCGGTCGCGGCCCGCGCCCGGCTGGACGAGGAAAGCGCGGAGCTGGACCGGCAGCAGGAGCGCATAGACCGTCCCGACGCCGCCGAGCGCGAGGAGATATGGCGCGAGGGCGAGGAGCGCACGGAACGGGACGAACTGCCCGAGGCCGGGCCGGAGACGCAGCGCGTCGTCAGAGAGATCCGCACCGAGCGGCTGGACGAGGAGACGGCGGGCGAGCGAGCGGCCGGGTTCTTCTACGCCGACGCCACCCCCGACCTCGCCGCCATCCGCCGCTTCGCCCGGCGCACGGGGCAGGACAACGGCACCATCATGGACCCGGCGACGTTCATGCGCCTGCGCTCCCGCTTCATGGGCAAGGAGCGCGACGAGCTGAGCGACGGCGAGCTGAGCGACCTCGACGCGCTGGCCCGCCACTTCGCCGGTGCCTACGGGGACGAGTTCAGCGAGCGCTACGCGTGGCGCCTTGAGAACGTCACCTGGGACAAGCACTTCGACCAGATGTTCTCCCGCCACATCATCTTCGCCAACCTGCCCTACCTGATATACGACGCCATCGACAACGGCGAGGCGAAGCGCGCGGCCTCCACCACCAACATCAACCTCGCCGTCGGATACGACGCCCTCCTGCCGGACGAAAGCGTGCGGAACGCCCTCGCGCTGCTCGGCTCGCTCGGCGACGAGGACGCGCCGCTCTCGGCCCAGGACCAGCTCACCAACCTGCTCTACGAGGGCTGGGTCACGGCCTACAACCCCTATCTGGCGGGCGACCGGGCGATGTTCGCCTTCGCGCACGAGTTCGGCCCCGAGGCGCTGCCCCGCGACAAGCAGGAAGAGTGGCTGCAGAAGCGCGCCCCCTGGGAGCCGCACATCGAGGCGATGGCGAAACGCAAGGAAGCGGCCAAGCGGCTCGGACTCGATGAGGAGGGCGAGGGACAGGCGGCGTTCATCGAGTCGATGGTCGGGGCGCTGGAAGACCCCGAGAGTATCGTCGTCACCCCAAGGCAGCTCGGCCCACGGGGCGTGCGCAGGGAGACATTCTCCGCGACGGACGCCTTCATCGAAGCCGAGGTGGCCCCGAGCGTCGATGCCCTGCTCGCCGTCTTCGACTTTATCGACCGGGAGAAGCAGCGCCTTGGCCTCACGCTGGCGCTTATGGCGGAGCGGGTCGGCGGAGTGACGGTCGGCCCCGGCCACCTCCCCGGAGTCTATGAGCCCGACGTCCCCGGCGTCACCGAGCGGCTGGATGCGGCGCGCAGGCAGTACGCGTTCGCTCTCACGGTGCCCACCGGGCTGGGCGCGTTCGACGCCTCGGCGTGGGCTGAGTCGTGGAAGCAGGCGACGAAGGAGACGAGCGACCCGGCCGGAGGCGTGGGCTACGCCGCGTACAACTTCCGCGAGATGGGTCTTGACCCGGAGGAGAACAAGACGCTGCTCGCCGTCTCCACCTTCTGGCACAGCATCGGCATCGACCTCGCGCTCGACGCCGTTCTGTTCAAGGGAGCGAAGACGGCGGTCAAGCTGGGCGTCGCCCCGGCGGCTCGCGCCATCATGGCGCCGCGCGCCCGCGTCCGCCTCGACGCGGCGGAGCAGGCGCTGGACCTCGCGGCGAAGCCGCTGCGCGGGGCGGGCGAAGCACAGCGCATGGCGAAAAGCGAGCACGCGCTTGATTACGCCGAGCGCCTGCGCAACGCCGCCGCCACCGCCAAGCGGCAGGGGAAGGCCGACGTAGCGGAGCGCATGAGCACCCGTTCCGGCGAGATCATCGCCTACGCCCGCGCGGCGAAGAAGGCACAGGACGCCGCCGCCCCCGTGTGGTACACGCCGCTGGCCGAGGGGCTGGCGCAAGGGGTGCAGCGCGGAGACCAGGTGCAGCGCATCCTCTCCATCCGCACGGCGGGCATCTCGGACCTTCGCCTGAGAAGGGACATCCACGACGTCACCGACCGTATCGCCGCCTCGCGCGATGCCAATGAGATATACGACCTGCTCGTGTGGCTCAAAGGCGGGCAGGCGATGCAGAACATCGACCCCGGAGCCCTCTGGCTGGGCCGCGTGGCCCGCTACAAGCGCGTCATGTTCGTCGACCGCGCCGCCTACTGGTCGCTGGACCCGACCGGAGGCGGCGCACGTATCGCCAACGGACTCGAAGACGCCGCGCACAGCATCGAGAAGTTCGGCTATCAGTGGAACATGGGCCTGCCCACCGCCCGGCGCGCCGCCGCCGCCAAGCGGCGCGAGTGGTACATCCAGGAGTCGTGGCGCATCGACGGGATGATAACCGACGAGGCGATAGCCGCCGAAGAACTTCTGGCCAAGACCAAGGTGAGGGGAGGTCGCGGCGCTCAGCTTGCCACCGCCGCCGTGCGGAAGGCGGGGGACGTGGGCGGACGGGGCGTCATCGAGCAGCGCCAGTGGAAGCTCTGGCAGCAGTTCTCCGAGGAGGTGACGAAGAACCTCGACGAGAACGCCGCGACGGCCCAGCAGAAGAACGCGGTGCGCCGCGCCGCCGCCCAGCAGGGCGAAGAACTCCCCGACGGCTGGGACAAGAGCATGCTCACCGTGTTCAACCAGTACCAGTTCCTCACCTCGGGCCGGGCGAAGAAGCTCCAGCGCCGCGCGGGCGACGAAAAGCGCTTCTACGACGAACTGGCCGAGGAAGCGGGCGAGGACCATGCCGAGCTGATAGGCCAGATGGCCAAGGACATCATCCTTCCCTTCCAGCCGCAGAAGCTCTCGGCCTTCATGGGCAACGTCCCCGGCTGGGAGCTGTTCCAAGCTCGCCCGATCATCCCCATACCCTTCTCCTCGCGGCGCTTCGGACCCTCCATCACCCGCCTCACCGGCATCTTCCGCACCCTCGTGCTCGCGCACCTCGGCTTCGGTATCAACGTCTCTCTGGGCGACGAACTCATGCGCCCCCACACACTGCGGGCCATCGGTAAGGGCGTCCTCCAGCCGGGGCGGACGAAGGAGATGCTGGGACTCGCCCGCGAGGGCGGGCAGCTCCGCCGCGTCACCGCCGACAACATCAGCGACATCATGCGCACCTCGGACAACTGGGTGCCGATGACCCCCGACGACCCCGACTACCCGGCGTTCCTCAACGCCCACCTCAAGGGCCTGCGCGGCGAGCAGCTTTCCGAGTGGATGCTCGCGCTGCCGCGCGTGGCGGGCGAGTCGACGGACGACTACCTGCTCCGCCTGCGCGCCCACATCGAGAAGGAGCTGCTGGCCGACACCGACGCCGCCGCCACCCTTCGCCTCCAGCTCGCCAGCGAGGGACGCGACCTGCGCGCCCCCTACCGCACGCCGGGCAAGCTCGACGCCGAGAAGGCCCAGCACGCGCGGCAGACGCAGGACGTGTTCGACGACCTTGCCGAGATAGCGACGGAGCGCGAGGCGCTGCGGGCCGAGGCCGCCGCGCTGCGCAAGAGGACCGGCAGACTGACAACGAAGCCGTCAAAGCGCTTCACGGCGGCGTGGCTGCGGGCGCAGCACCCCGACGATGCGACCACGGCCGCCGGACGGGCGCTCACCGACGACGAGCTGCTCAGCGCCTTCCGCCACGAGTGGACGCCGAAGGGCGAGAAGCGCGGCCAGCTCGTCTCTGCGTGGAAGCGCGCGCAGGCGCGCAGCCGTGGGGCCGAGGACGAGTACCGGCAGCTTCTCCAGGTCGAAGGCAGGATAGCCGAGCTGAGCGAGCGCGGCCGGGAGCTGCGCCGCCACCAGCAGCGGTTGTGGAAGGCAGGCCCGCCGAAGCTGGAGCCGGGAAGCTCGCTGTCGGGCTGGCTGGACCGCGGCGTGGAGCGGATGCGCGTCCTCCTTGAGGACGACGAACTGTTCGCCGCCTTCACGAGCGGCGCCGACCTCTCGAAGAAGCAGGTGCGGAGGATAGCCCAGCGGCTCGATGAGAAAAAGCTTCACCTGCCGGAGGTCAGGGCCGTGCAAAGCGGACTCAAGTACGACGAAAGCTACATCCCGATAGTCTCGGAGACGATAGGGCGGCTGTCCCACGCTATCCTCGACCGCATCGGCAACGGGCTCAACACCATCGTGTTCCTCGAATACTTCGGCAAGCACTACGACCAGCTCATTCTCTCCGGGGTGTCGAAAAGCGACGCGGTGGCGCGGGCGGGGGCGATGGCCGAGGAGACGGTGAACCGGCTGCTCTACCGCCACGCCGCGTCCACGGCCGAATACGCCCTCCGCAACATGTTCCTGTTCCTTCCCGCCTACCGGCAGTTCGCCGTCTACTGGGGCGGACTCGCGCTGCGGCACCCGCTCACCGCCGCGAACGTCAAGCAGGCGGCGGGGGCGTCGCCGACCACACTCAACGTAGGCGACTACCGGATGACGCTGCCCAAGCCCTTCTGGGCGCAAGGAGACCTCGCCGAGGTCGGGGTCCCCGGCGCCGGGCCGGTAGTCCTCGCCCCGCTGCGCATGGCGAACACGGCGACCGGGTGGAGCCAGACGGAGGACGGCAGCTACACCTATACCGGGAACACGCGGCTCGATTTCCTCGGCGAGAAGATACCCCTCCTCTCCTTCATGAACAAGAACACCTCCCCGCTGGCGTGGGTGGACGACTTCTTCTGGGGAGTCGCCGGTGAGGGCATGTACCTCGCCGGCGACGGACTCGACGCCGACAACAGGCTGATGACCCTGCTGCTCTCGGCCCACATGTCGCTCTTCCGCGACCCGGTGAAGCGAAAGACGTTCGCCATGAACATCTTCGACGCGCAGGTTTCGCGCGGGCTGAAGCCGGACTTCAAGGGGGCGATGGCGGAAGTGCGCAAGGAGCCGCTCTGGTGGGGGCCGCTGGCGCGGGTCGTGGCCAACCCCGAGGGCATCCTCAACGCTGTCTCCCGCCAGATATTCATCAAGCGCGTCCAGTACCGCCCGCAGGACATCGGCACGGAGAAGCAGGACCTCTCCGTTCTCGACGCCCTGTTCTCCGGAGACGAGGTGCGCTCGATAGCCGACGCCGAGTTCGCCTACCTGCAGGCATACCCCGACCAGAAGAAGATGGACGAGGTGCTGAACGCGAACCCGCCCTACCGGAAGATCGTCGAGTTCTACGACATGAACGCCAGCGAGCGCGAGGAGTTCTTCACCGACGACGACAACCTGTGGATGCTCCCCTACGTGAACCGGCGCAACAACTACACGCAGGACGGGCAGCTTCTCGTCGCCTCCGACTACTGGAACGCGCGCAAGGAGGGGCAGATATTCCAGCGCTCGATGGACGAGTACCGCGAGGGCTGGAACAAGCTGGCCGCGAACGCCGGGTGGAGCAGGTCGCTGAAGACGCTGGAGACGGACCTCAGGGCTGGCCGCAGAAAGGCCGCCAAGTTCGCCCGCGAGGCGATAAAGAAGTACGCCGTCACGGCGGAGCAGGCGGAGCGCTGGAGGACGAACTACAAGTTCTTCGCCATGGAGTGGTCCAAGGACATGGCGGGCACGCGCTACGAACAGGGCAGGCCGGAGATACCGTGGTGGCTGGTGAGAGCGGCCCGCGACGCGGGTATCGAAGGCAAGCCCGAGCTGTGGGACGTGCGCTTCCTGCAGAAGCGTTTCGACGGCATGGTGCAGCTCGCCGAGGCGCGCACGGTCGGGCCGGGCCTCGGCCTGCGTCCGCCGGGAGCGGAGCGCGAGGGGCTTGAGGGCTACTGGTCCGACTCCGGGGTGCAGAACCGCGACGAGTACGACGCGACGGTGGGCGCCACGCTGCGCATCGTCGACGCGCTGAAGAAGTACGCATCCCCCGACTACAAGGCGCTGTTCGACCCCAAGCGCTCCATCTCGGCAGCCGACCTCACCGAGCGCCTCGCCCGCGACGCCGAGTACAACCGGCGGCGCGTCGTCGACATCGCCGGGCAGGAGTTCTGGAAGCTCTCGAACCCGGCCGACGCGCTCGCCTCGACGGGTGCCAAAATCTACGACCCCGACGGCCTGAACCAAGCGGCGTCCGAGATAGACGCCCTCTACCACCGGTACAAGGAGCGTATCAAGGGTGTGAAGGAGATGAGCGACGAGTACAAGGCGATACGCGCGTGGCACATAAGCGAGCGCGACAAGGTGCTTGCCCGCCCGGCCGCCGCTCCGCTGCGCGACGGCCCCGCAGGCCGCCTCCTGCAGACCTTCATCGCCCGCCCGGCCAAGGGCCGGGTGAACGTCAACTACGTGCGGCACGTCGTCGCCGTCATGGGCCGCGACAACCCCGACTACGCCCGCCTCGTCGCCGAGTGGTCCGACCGCTACTGGGACAGGAACGCCCCGGTCGTGGGCGCTGAGCGCGCCGTCTCGGCAGCCGCGTGGGCGTCGATCCTCGCCGTGGCCGTGGACTACCGGCGCAAGATGGCGCGGCAGTGGAACGAGACGATGCGCGCCCGCGGCGTCAGCCCGGCAGCCCGCGCGGCGGAGCCGTACGTGTATAAACTTACCGAATATGTTAGAGTGTGGGAGAGAAGCTCCGACCGATTCAGGCGCGAGTGGAAGCAGCTCGGGGGGTATGACTTGATAGAGCAGTTCTTGAGCACGGGGTACTGATGGCGATAGTCGTAGGCACCGGCGTCGGCGGCGGCGGCACCCTCCCGGTG
>CAYGKH010000090.1:0-7639 GCA_964350345.1 uncultured Coriobacteriaceae bacterium | reverse complement strand
ACCTGACGGATGAGGAACTTGACTCCCCACACGCCTACCGCGAAGCCAGCCACAAGCGTGATCAGAGTCGAAAACTCCCCGACCACAACGCCGGCGCTGGTCAGGATGCCACCGAGCGTCAGTCCAACAGGAACCATCGTCGTTACCTCCTCTCAAGTCCTCGTTCCGGCAGGTCTCTATCTCTACACCCGAAGGTGAGAGTTAGCGCACTAAAACGGGATGGACCCGTGCTTTGCGGCACGCTTACGATTGAACGCGACGAACGCCGAGTGAGGGTCAACACCCCGCTTATTGAGCATGTTGATCTTGTCGACCTGCGGCATCGTATAAACCGACTCCCAATGAGCTGCTAGCTCGTCGTCACTCATAACGCCAGCACGCGCACGGTCACGCCGATCGCGCGCCGATCCATACGCCGGGTCTCCCGCGATCGCACGAATCCCGATCGCGCTTTGAATCTGACGGATGATGAGCTTCACGGTGTAGACACCCACCGCGAGACCAGAGACGAGTATCAGCAGAAGCGCGTAGACCGCGACAACCTCCCCCGCTACCTCAAACAACCCCATGATCGTCAATTCTGATGGCACCATCACGCAACCTTCCTCTCTGTCTGTGGCCCACGTAGCGGAACAACCTCCGCTAGACGCTCGGGGCGATCTCCGATCTGGTACGGGTCGTTGTGCCACTTGCGCCACTGGTCGGAGTAATCCGGACGCCCCGGGCTCCCACCATCGCCACCCTCCCCGGCACTACTCACCACCGTGCTCGAGGTCGGACCCTTGCGAGCTCGTTTGGAACTGACAGCGGTTGCGCCGGCTGCCATCGTCCCCACCGCGCCGGCCCCAACCGAGACACGACCCACGGAGACCACGCCACCGCCCGCCGGATCCGGAGAAGAGCTCCCGGATGAGCGGCCGTGGCGCCAGGTCCAGTACAGACCAGCCATGATCGGCAAGATGAGCATCGCGAGCACCATCGCGAGCCAGGGCGCAAACTGTGAGATCACGTGCCCGCCGGACACCAGTAGTTGAGAAAAGTCAGTAGTCCAGCCCATCAGCGACCGGCCCCCTTCACTTGGATGATGATGAAGCGCACAACACCGAGCGCGAGAGAGAATACGAACGCGGCCCCGAACAGCTCGGAGTACTCGGAGCCGATAGCGATGAAGCCGGCGATTATCTCAGGCACCAGGAACACCACCCTTGAGCGAGATCGCGAGAAGCATGGACATGAGGAAGAGAACGATCAGCTCCACGAGTAGACCCCCAGGGAGAGAAGGAACAGGCCAGCGCAGAAGGTCAGGAAGTCCATATCCGCCCCGCAATCCACATCAGGAGGGCGTAGACCTGACCCACGAGCAGAGAGGCGAAGAGGAGGAAGGCGATATCAGGCATGGAGATAGGCACCGATGCCCACCCCCACTCCGATCACGACGATGCCGAGGAACGCGAGAGGCCATTCGTCGGAGAGACCGGGAATGTGCCACGGATCTACGGTGATGGTGGTGTCGGGAGAGATCGTGAGAGAGGCGTCGAGAGAGACCGCCGGCATATCGGTAACAGTGACTGATCCGGAGACGTTCAGAGTCTCGGCCGAGAGGCGAACCGCGACAGCGTCAGCAAGAGCCTCGAGACTTGATTCATCAATGACAACGACAGTCGGAGTGACCTCCACGGATTCTTGAGCATAGACACCCCCAGGGACGGCGAGGAGCGCCACCAGGACGACTATCGCTACGACAGCCCCGATGACGCTCCTCATGTGTCGAACATTCACCACGATCGCTTCCCCGATCTGGTATGACACCGGTTGCTACACGTCCACCCACTTGATCACACGGAAGTTGATGTACTCGACGACCTCGTCACGCTCGTTCTTGAAACCGCCGGAGTTGACGTCGACGAGCGCGTAGACGAACGCTCCGAAGCCCTGCGCCGCGATCTCCTCGGCCTCGTCGGGATACGTGCCATCATCGTCCGCACGGAAAACAACCTTGTACGGATCCTTCTGTCCCCCGAGGACGTAGAGCTCGAGCTTCGCAGGCTGCTTGCGTTCGGGTTTTGCTTCGACCCGTATGGCTTTATGAAGCCGTCCGAGGAGCACGAGTCCGGTGGGTTCGTCGGTCATAGTGACGACATCGGACAGCGACACGTGCGGTAGATGCTTCCCCATCTTCTACACACCCTTTCAACATGGCTGCTACGCCGTTTTCGGTGGTCACACCCCTTGTGACCAGGTCATTTGATACATTATCACACGTTGCGGGTATCGTCAACCAAAGGTACACTTTCCGTGTGGTTGCTACGCCACACATGAGAGCTCCGGGGCTTCCCCCCCGGGGCTCTCGACGTTGCCGACATCGTCAGACAGCGGTACACTTGCCCCTTGAGACCTCTCGGGCTTGCCCCCGGAGGTCTCATCCTTTCGGTAGACGTTAGCACGCCTGGAGAGCTCTTCGCCGGTCAGCATCACAGAGAGCTCTGACTTGAGTCGCGGCCGCTCTTCGGCGTAGACATTCGCCGGATCCGGATCGAGCGGCCCGCACGCTTCACGAGCCAGATCCCGAACACGCCGCTTCATCTCCTTGCTACACGCCTCGAACCGATCCGGATAGTGCAGCATCAAAGCGATGAGCCCTTGATCGATCGCGTTGAGCTCCGCTGGCACCCCGCGCTTGTAGACCGCGAGCGTGTCGAAGAGCCCGGGCTCAATGGGAGCGCAATCGTCGGGACGGTAGCGCCTCTGACACTCGAGGCGCGTCATGGTGAGATCGTCTCGCTTGAGCTCCAGGGCTTTATCGTAGATCCGGTCCATACGGCGAGAACCATTACGCCCGAGATAGATCGTCTCAGGTCGGAGGTGCGTTCCCTGGACGATCTCTCCTTTGACCCGGGGCCGGTGGTAGACGTAGTCGCTGACCTTGACGCCCTCGTAGTCGAGCGCAACGTCACAGCGCGTAAGGTGACACACGTCGAGCATGGAGAGTAGTTCGAGTACTTCTGGATCCGTTGTGTTCGGATTGAACTCGAGGCGAATCGGAGTCGGATCACTCGTGGCGAGACAGATCCTCGCGCTGTGGGGCCGCCGATACGCTCGTAGCGACACTGACCCGACACCGAACAGCGTGCAGCGCACGGTGTCGACCTCATCAGCGCCGAAGTGTTGAGTGATGGCCCCCGTACGCGCCCGGACCCAGGCAACGACCTCTTCACTCTTCCCAGCTTTCGGGCGTGCCATGAGGGACACGCGATCTAGAGTCACGTCTATTTCCACGATGCTTCCCCATCGTCGTCTCCTTATCAGACAGCCGCACGGCGACAGCAGCGCCGAGCATCAGGCCCATCGTCAGGCCGTAGAGGTAGATCCACACGGGGTCAGTCATGAGACTCCGTAGATTGAGCCCGCAAGAGCCGCATCACGAGCCGAGTCAGTAGAATCCTGAACTCAGAAGCCCCCACAAGCGTGATACACAAGCCCCGATACTTCTCCGGAATCTGTTCCACGCTTTCACCAAGTGCCGCAGTCCCGAGGAAATCCACGATCTTATCCCTCTCTCTCTCGGCAGCGTTGATGATGTTATTCAGATCGAGCTCAGTCGCCGGCGACTTAGATTCACCCATCACGACTCCTCGGGAAAAACGAAATCCACGAGCTGCTTCGCCAGCCGGCGTTCATCGCGATAGATCCACCGGTCGTAGAGCCACCAGATCCCGTAGAGCATCGCCACGACGGCCAGGCTCACCGAGACCGACGCCCAGAACGGAACGAACCCGGTATCAAAGCGTCCGTCGACCATGAACCACGCCCCAGTGAGTACTCCGCTCATCCAGTACGCCACCCAAACGACGCCCCGCAGAAACTCTCCGAAACCGACCACCAACGCATCCCACACGGTTTCCGCTGCGTCACGCAACATGGCTGACCTCCCCTTTCACTTTTTCTTGGTGTGGGTCCCGACCAACATTTTCTGAATTCGGTTCGAGCGCCAGTTGCTCGGCGCACATCGTAACCCTCGGTTTGGGCCCGATCAGGTGCCGGTAGCCGAAGCACTCCACACGCCCATCACCATAGACCAGCGTGACGAAGTAGCGCGTGACGTTGTCGACCAGGGCGATACGCCCACAAGCCGAATCCTCGACGTAGTCTCCGGCTTTGACCGGGACTCCCCCGATGATCGTTGCGTACTCCTCGCGTGTTATCGGTCGTTTCATGGTCTCAAATCCTCTCATGGTTGCTACGGCCATTTTCATCTTGAACGGAGGGTGACCGGTGCTCGCTGAAGGGCGCTCGCACCACCCTCCTGACGGCTATAAGAGGCAGCCGTCTGTTTGGGCATCCGACGAGCGAGCTCGTCGGCGTGCCTCTCGGCGGCCCGTGCGGGCCGCTCCCGAGGCACGAGAGCCGAAGGGCTCGCACACCGACGTTCACTCCGGCCCCCGTGGTCACTGAATCGCACAGATCGCGATTCCGTGAACGAGGGCACTCCGTTCTCTCCCGGTGTGCGGGGCGGCAAGGAAGGCCGGATGGCACCGGAGTGCCATCCGGCGTACGGATGGACCCCAGAGGGCAGCAGGAAACCTCACGCGGCATCTTGAACCTCCTCGACGTAGTCCGGGCTCGAAACGAGGCCGGCGGACTCCACGGCCTCCATCCACGTGATCACTTCGCCACTCATCGTCGGGATCTCGTCTGGACGCGCGAGCTCTTGAGCGATCCTTGAGAGCTCGAGGATCCTCGCTTGCGTCTCGTCGGAGTCGTCGAACTCGTGAACGGCCACGATCTCCTGCGTCGAGTAGCCCATGTACGCCGGCGACTTTATCCAGGAGAACTTGTAGGAGTCGGTGCGTGGCGGCGTGCCATCTTCGGGCACGTCGAGTGGATCGAACGCACCGTAGCGAAACAACGGGACGTTGATTTCCCGGCGGAACATCTTCGTGAGCAGCCAATCGAACACACGTACGCGCCTCACAAAGTGAATCGAATCCACGAGCTCGCGAAGCGAGATCTCGCACCGCTTGAGGTTCTGCGTGGTGGCGATGATCCCGCACCCGTAGTGCCCCATCTGTGACATCATCGCAAACCACCACCCGGGCATCTTGTCCCAGAAGCGCGAGTTAGCCCACATGTGGATCTCGTCGATGACAAAAACGGTCGGCCGGCCATCGGTGAGCGCGACAACCGAGTAATACAGCACGTCGAACCATGACGTGATCCGCCTCGAGGTCCGACCGGTCTCCGGATCCGTGATCCGGTAGTTGGAAAGCACCCGTACGTCTCGACGCATGAGCAAGATAGCGTCTCGAGTCGCGAACAGCGTTTTGCCCGATCGCCGGCGGCCGGCGTAGATCCGAGTCGCGAACTCCCAGACCGGCTTTACGCGCTGGAACCAAAAGCCCTGCTGCTGGTAGACCCAGCGCCACACGGGATACCGCCGCATGACCTGGAGCCCTATGCCGGCAACCACGACCGCACCGACACAGGCCACGAAGATGTAGATCGCGAGCCTGTGCGCCTCGAGATAGGCGATCATCCGAGGAACCTCTGTGCGAGACGGACGATCAGCCAGATCCCGAGCATGACCGGAATCGCACCCAGGAAAAGCAGGAATGTGTTAAACGGCAATCCGGACGCAGGGCCGAGGCTCGTACCTATCGAAGAATCCCATCCTAGGCGCATCACCTGGACGACCGACGCGCCACCGGAGTGATTCCCACTGTTCATCTGCCGCATAGCGTCCATGCCCGTGCCCATCCAGGGCGTGAGCGTGAGTATCGCCATGACAAGCAAGACCATCAACCCGATCATGACCAAGAGCTTGATCCCCATTTGCAACACGCTAGATCCTCCTTGCCACGATTCCCCAGAGTCCGACCGTCACGCTGATGAGCAGACCCCCAAGCAGAACCCAATGCAAATACGTGTAGACGAATACGACATCAGTCATGGTGTTCATCGCAAGAGAGACCCAATACCAGACCGCTGTACTCGGGACGTGAGGACTGAAGTCAATCATTCCGATCCCGCCCACCTACCGGCCTCGGTTAGAGGCCACAGAAACCGCGCAAGCGGGCTCGTCAACCATTGCATTTTCTCTCGAACCTCTTCTGACCACGGCCCGAGCCATTCGGGCAGCTCCTCCCACCCCGGAGTATCGGTTGTGGGGATCGACCAATCACCATCGAACGGAGGGTGCTCCTCCCACGGATCCGGAGGCTCGTAGCAGTTCGGATCGAGATCGCCCACGATCTCGGCCATGAGCGTTTCGTCGTCGTCCGGTAGCCCATCCATCCACACCTTCAGCGCGGAGCAGTCTGCGGGCATTTGCGAATAGAGGCCCACCGAGGACTGCATCGCGAGGATCGCCCCAGGGAGCAGCGATCCGCTTGAAAGCCACGTAGTGCCCCCATCGGCCCGATAGTGGAACGTGCGCGGCGCGATTGAGGCCGCGCCGGGAGCGACCCGCCACGAGAACGTCCCTGCAGCGTCGGATTCCCACTCGTCGCGCGTTACCACTTCTCCGATCCCGAACGCGGGCACGTAGGCATAGCGGAGGTAGAGCACATGCCAATGGGTACGGTTCGTCCGCTGATCGTAGCGAATGACGGCCGCCGTGACGTTAAACAGCCACGCACGAACCGCGACCTGAGCCGGTCCCTCGCGAAAGGCGGCCCCGTTCTTGGTGGCCGAGGGCTGGAACGCGCTATACGAGCCGTTACGGAGGACGTAGACGCTCGATTGATCCATCCGGTTCGCCTCTTGCCCAGGCGCGGGTACCATTTGCTGCGCCCAGAGCACACCGCCGTTGAGAACGTGAGGGAGATCGATAGCGATCACGTCACCGCGCCCGACAGTCAGGTACGCGAGATTCGGAGCGTCGGCATTGATCGTGCGTGAGGTCGACATCGCGTAATCGCCCGCGCCGTCGATGAGTCTTGCGGTAGACGCGTAGTCGCGCGACGCTTCGCGCACTTGCCAAGTCCGGTCCCCCATCACGTCATAGATGCCCCGAAGGTTCATCGAAACGTGCGGCTCCTCGGCCCCGAGGCCCGCAGCGGACACCGGAACGAGGTCGAGCCATGCAGACGTCGCATACGCGCTTAGAGGCGCCCTGACGATCAGCACCACAAGCAGCGCCGAGCATGTCACCATCTGCAATGCTCGTATCATTTGACGAACCTCGAGAAGATGCCCACGACGATACCGAGGCCCGCGAGCCCGACAACGATCGCGAGAATCGGCGCTATATCGCCCACGAAAAGCCGAGCGTTATTGAGCCCATTTGACGCGATCGACGAAAACGCGCTGTTGAATCCCATGTGATCACCCCTTCCCGAACGCTTGTCTGACGAGATCGATCACGTAGCCGGCGACTGCAAGACCTAAGATGAGCGCGATGAAAGGAGCGAAATCGCCCATCAGTTGCACAGCCCATGTGACCGTGGACGTTGTCAGACCGGAAACCACTCCTTGCATCGCACACCTCTCCTATCTGGTCGTGTCGGGCCGGACACCGAGCGAACTCGATGCCCGACCCGCTGGATCAGATCTAGCCGCGAGCGGCCTTGACCTGACGGATGAGGAACTTGACTCCCCACACGCCTACCGCGAAGCCAGCCACAAGCGTGATCAGAGTCGA
>CAYGKH010000089.1:0-7676 GCA_964350345.1 uncultured Coriobacteriaceae bacterium | reverse complement strand
GTCGAAGTACTCATCACTCCTCTTGATCACCGACGAAAGACGGATGATCTCCGGCCGGGTGCCCACGATCGTCATCAGCTTCAGTTTGTTCATCAAGCACCCCATCCAAGGGTGGCCCAGCGGGTACGTATGTCGAACTGCTCGCGCCTCATGGCAGTGAGCCCATGGGCCTACACTTGTACAATTGCTCAAAAACATAGTTTATCATGGGCGCTATGCACTCCTTCTTGCACGGCAGGAATTCACGAACCGGCCACGGACGAGTCGACAGGCGCGTCTCTGCGCGTCCGCCTCTTTAAGGACAGGCGATACGCAACCCAGATAACTAGCGTCGCCACACTGTTGCCGAACGTGTTAAACAACTGGTTGTTCGCAGGAATCATCATGCAGAAGATCAGCAACTGGCCAACGAACGCCAGCGCGAACGGGTTCGCCGTGACGATACCCCTGACCCAGGCCCTCTTCATACTCACGCCCACCACAAGGAAGACCAGAGGAACAAGCCAGAAGGTCATGTCTGAAGCAAGCCACGGAAATACAGTCGACCAGACCTGAAGAGCACTCCATCCGAACGTCGTTTCGCTGCGCGCCAAGTAGCTGTCCGCCCACCGGTTGGCTGCTCCAAGGTATGGAAGCACGATTCCTGCAAGACCCCTGAAGCTCGTATGTCCCCACGTGAACACAAAGGGCAACTCGAGACAGTACGAGAGCCCGACGTATCCGTGCGACAAATAGAAGACCATGCCCAGCAACCCCGAGACCAGCGGCGAGAGTGCCATGCCGCTCTCGGAGAGAAACACTCCGCGGCTCCCGAGGAAGTACAGCATCGTTGCGACGCCCACCCCGGTGATCAGGACTGCCCTGATCCTCGCTCCCGGACTCCTTAACCGGCGACCCAGATCCGAGCGACCCTGCCTCCTGCTCATGAGGAGGAGTATGACCGGGGACGACGCGACCAGCAAGCTCCCCACGTTGACCATGGCACCAATGGCGAACGACTGGAAGATGTAGATGGCTGCGGTGCAAACTACCAGAACACGATCGAAGGCTCTAAGCTGCCGCCAGTAGAGGATGGCGAAGATCGCAACGTAGTACTTCGTGAAGGTGAGCGCAGTGAGGACAACTCCCAGGAGCGAAGGTACTGACACCGCACCAGCCTCCATGCTGTTGCGACTCACGTACTTCACGAACTCATACGCCAAGCCGGGCTGCAGTGCGAACGTGAACGCCTCAGACAGGCTGGAGTAGAAGGCAAAGATATTGTTCAGAGACACGAGCGCAGTCGCCACACATGCACCGTACAGTAACCAGCGCATAGCACCGCCATACGCAAAATCGTGCCTTAGTTCTACCGGACGTTGCTTTAGAACCCAACCCACGAACAAGGCCGCGAAGCTTACAAGACAGTAGGCGACAACAGCAATTGCATTGGGACGAGCGTCGTAGTACTGAAGCAGAAACAACGTGAGTGTGAACAGGAGATATCCCAACACGTACCTGATGGGAGCATCGACCAGTCCCTGTCGATGAGTAGTCGGCGCCGAAGCGCGAGAAGGCCCTCCATGAACCCTGTTGACAGTGGAGCTACTCGCCATCCCGAACACCCCATCCCCGGAAGGCCCGGTAGCCCAGCCACAGCGCAGCCAAGTATGCGGCGCTCGCCAAGACCCTGGACACGGCCAATCCCCAAATGCCCCACAGCGGAATCATCACCGCGGCCAGGGCAATCTGCGTGATGCCCGAGACGTAGGCGCCTCGCTTGACCCGCGCCCCTTCGCCGTGCGAACTCAAGAAGTTATTGAGGTAGTCCCCGAACCCGTGTAGGAGGTAGCCGACCGAGAGTACCCCGGCGAATCCTGGTGCTTCTGCATAGCCCCCATCATAGACGGCCCCGAAGACGACTCGAATCAGGATATTGAGCGCCCCCAGCGACATAACTCCCAGCAGACCGACAACAAGCAGTTCCCGCCTTGTGATTCGGCTGCGGGATGCACTGTCCTTGAATCGAATAATCCCTATGGTGGCCGGAATCTGCATGATTGGGGAGGCCACATTGAGGGCTAGTGAGTAGGCCCCGTAGCTCGCCCTTGACGCCAGGGCCCCCACCAGAACCGTGATTGCGTCTGCAGAGAAGACGGATAGCAGCGACCCCTTGTACAGCTCAAGACCGCTCCTCTTCTGCTCCTTGAGAATGGCCGCCGCCTCTTCGCTGACCCCCCGATCCACCTTTACGCGAAGCGTCCGCATAGTCAGCACATGGGTGAACAGATACGAAACGAAGTAGATGACCAGCGCAATAGGCAGTGTCAACCTCAAGCCAGAAAGCCAAAGGACCCCGTACACGGCGAAGGCCAGCACAGACGGAAGCGCCGTCTGGATGGCGATCTCAGCGATTCGGTTGGAACCCTTCAGCATGCTCACAAACATCCGCTGAAGCATCAGCACCAAGAAGAGCGGCAGGGCCCAGAGAAGACTCTGATCTAGTTGCTCGAACTTCCTGCTGAGAATCGGGTACGCGCAAATCACCGCAAGACTTGCGACTCCCACGATCACCAGAAGGATACCAATAGTCGCCGAGTAGAGCCGACGCGTCCTGATCTCGTCCGCACCGGTAAGGAGCCGCGCGGTGGAGTAGTACACCCCGAGATTCGAGAATGATACGAGCATCATGGCAACGTTGATGGCGTATCGATACGTCCCGTAGTCGACCTCACTGATTTGGGTCGTCAGCAAGATGGTCGTGACCAGCGAGACCGCAAGCGTTCCGTAGTTAGCGAGAGTCAGAACTCCGTACTGCTTGGCAATTCGGCGGTATCGGAGCGAGAGCATCACTCATCGCCCCGTGCCAGCATCATCGAGTACACTGCCCCAAGCTGTTGGTACACAACAGCCTGAGAGAAGCGTTCCTGCACGATTTCCCTCGATCGTGCGGACATCCGCTGGCGTAGCTGGCGGTTTCCGCAAATCGCCATGACACCGCCAACCAGAGCCGACGAATCGCAAGCGGGAACCAAGTAGCCGTTCCCGCCGTCTTCCACAACCTCGACGTTGCCACCGACCGCAGTGGCGACTACCGGCAGTCCCACCGCCATCGCCTCTAGGAGCGCGTTCGACAAGTTTTCGTGCAGGGTCGCAAACAAAAACAAATCACAGCCCGCGAGGACTTGAGGAACGTCGCCGCGTTTGCCAAGCAGCAGCAGTCGTCGCGACTCAACGAGCCGCGAGAAGTCGCGGCGGAGCACATCCAGGTACTCGCCGTCACCGACGAACACCAGCTTCACAGATGGATCCGACTGCAACTGCCCCACGGCATCTGCGATGAACGACAAACCTTTATCATAGACCATTCGACCGACGATGGCGATGAGGAAGTCGCTCTCGAGCGCTCCTATTTCGCTTCTGAACGCATTGCGGGCTGTCTCAAGGTCAAAGTCGATGTTCGGGGCGGGGTTGTGTATCACGCCGAGATACTTCGTCGAATGGCTCATCACCATAGGGTTGCGCCCGGCCTCTTCGCACACGGTGAGAACGTACCTCGACAAGCGTATTGTCAGTGGCTCGAAGATGCGTGTGAACGCAAACCGCTTGAGCCATCCGAGACCTACAGCATCTCCCGAGAACCCACGAATGGTCACGAGGATGTTTCTGTACCCGGCCAGTCTCGCGGCGAGAACCGCATGAAAGCCCGAGGACTGGAGTCCCGACAAGTGAATGAGATCCGGTCTCTCCCGCAGGTACTGCGCACGGAGATTCCGAAGCAACCCCACGTTCACGCGACCGCCGGCCAGTGAGTGCTGAACGACAAAGGTGAAGTCGAACTTGTCGCCCAACATCGAATCCGCAATAAGCCAGTTTGACGTGTTCGGGCCACTCAGTTGATTCGGCATGATGATGTGGACGGCAACCCTTGGCTTGCTCATAGCGGCCGCATATCGGGAATCCCTCCCGCCGACACAACTGATAGGAACTCTCGCATTGCTGGCTCGTACGCGTGATAGTCGAACAAATCCCGGTTCACCTGGATCGTGTGAACATCGCCAACTATGCGTTCTAAGTCGGCCTGTAGGGCTCCCAATGAAACTAGGAAGCCGTTCTGCCCGCCGTACAGGTAAGCCGCAAGGTCGCTGGAGTCGTTCGCAATCACTGGGGTGCCACAGGCGATGCTCTCAACGAACTTGGTTGGGAAGCCTGCCATAGTCACGCGATTGGATTCTCGGACCAGGACGGTGTAGTTTGCCCGCCTCACGAAGTCCAATGCCATTTCGTGGCTCACGCGACCGTGGAACACAATGGCTCCGTTTTCAGCAGCGAGGTCCTCACTGTGATCTTCCGCCCAAAGCTGCGGCGATGCGCGATACATGTGCTGGTACTGCTTCCGTGTGATTCCAACAACGTGCAATATTACGTTGTGCCGAGAGGCAATCGACAGAACAGCAGCTACCAGCAGATCCAGCCGTTCCTTCTCGTTGCTCGGAGACCCTGCATACACAAGAGTCACCCCGGATTCCGCCGAAGCCACGGGCGGCGAAAGCCACACGCCGTCAGTCAAATCGTAGAGCGGAGGAATCCTGACGATGGGAACGCTCTCATCGTAGTAGCGTTCGAGATAGCTGCTCACGACGATCAGGCCATCGAGCCGCTTGTGGATGACTCGCATGCGAAGGATTGTATCGAGGCCCTTGACCACCTTGTATGCTAGCGATCGACCACGCGATCCGTACCAGTCGGCGACATCCGCTAGGCACAAAATCCCACGTGCCCGACAATAGACCCTCAGTCTGGCCAGCGCAATCGCCGGATAGTTGTAGGCGATAAGCACACCGATGTCTTCCCTGACCTTGAGGACCCTTTCGACAAGCCCGGTGTCCCACAGTCCCCTCAACAGTGTTCCACGACCCGGAGTAGTCGGGAACTCGTGGCACTCAAACCCGCAGTAGGACGTCACCGACTCTTGAACTCCGGCCTTCTGATGCAGGAAGACAGTCTCGTGGCCCAGTGCTCTCAGCAACTTCGCGTTGCCGAGTACCCGACGTGCTGCAGCATTACCGCCCGGAAGCTCGAATGCACCGATGTAGAGGACTTTGTCTCGCCGTTCAGTCACGGCTGACATCAGCGCCCGCAACTCGTCCGCTCGGTATCGACCGAGACATCGCGCAGCAGGTTCTCGCTGTACCACTCGATTGCCAACTCGATTCCGTCACTGAAACAGTAGCTGGGATTATAGTCCAGCAGTCGTTTCGCCTTGCCGATATCAGCGTTACTGTGCTTGATATCCCCGGGCCGCTCGGGCCCAAGCACCGGCTCAATCTCCTTGCCAAGCGCAGCGGCCAGCGTGTGACAGATGTCGATCAGATACTCACGACCGCCGTACGCGATGTTGAAGACCTGGCCAGCAGCCTCCGATCTTGCGAGGCACGCCTTCAGATTCGCCTCGATAACGTTGTCGATGTAAGTGAAGTCCCGCGACTGCTTGCCGTCTCCATAGATGGTCGGCGTCTCATCGTTCATGAGCTGCCTGATGAACTTCGGAATCGCCGCCGCGTACGCCCCGCAGGGATCCTGTCGTCGTCCGAACACGTTGAAGTAACGCAGTCCATATGTATCGAGTCCGTAGAGCTTCGCGTAGAGCTTCCCGTACTCCTCCACTGCCCTCTTGGTAACGGCGTATGGCGACAACAAGACACCTTCCTGCCCCTCTCGCTTTGGAAGGCTGGCTGCGTCGCCGTACACGGATGAACTAGAGGCATATACAAGCTTCTTAACGCCGCTCTGGCGCGCCGCCTCCAATATGTTTAGCGTGCCGCGGATGTTGATCTCCTCGTAGATGAGCGGGCGCTCGATACTCCTGGGCACACTCCCCCAGGCCGCCTGATGCAGCACGTAATCCACGCCATTGGTTGCACGCAAGCACGCGTGTGTGTCCCGGATGTCGCCTTCGATGAACGTGTAACCGGGGCTAGCAGCGAAGATGTCCACGTTGGCCCGTTTGCCGGTCGAAAGATCGTCGAGGCATCTGACCTCGTAGCCCATCCCGAGCAGTACTTCGCACAGGTTCGATCCGATGAAGCCGGCACCACCAGTCACCAGAAAGACGGAACCTTTCGGGAAGCTCACGTTCTCGTAGCCCATTAAACCTCTCCCAAACTCGGCCGGGTGCTCGCCGTCTGCGCGAGACCCATAGTTGTCATGATGACGCGGTTTATTTTGCGCACATCGTACTTCTCTTCGGCGACCGCTCGACTGACCTCGCCCATCCCGGCAGCGAGCGCGGGCTCCCGGAGGAAGCGCTCCATCGCCTCAGCCAGCCGTGCTACGTTGCGCGGCTCCACGAGAAGGCCATTCTCGCCGTCAGTGACAGTCTCCCGGCAACCTGGAGTATCGGTGGTGATGATGGCGCGTCCCATCGACATGGCCTCAAGCACCGCCTTCGGAGTACCTTCGTGGTAAGAGGGCAGGACGAACACGCTGGAATCCGCGATCGAAGGACGCACATCCACCTTCTCTCCCAGATACTCAACAGCGCCAGACGCCACGTACGGCGCCAGCTCGTCTGGCCTGAGCGCAGACGGATTGGTGTCGTACGGACCGACTAGTAGACAGCGCGCCTGCGGATTACGCGACCGAACGATCCTGCATGCTTCGAGGTACTCCATCACACCCTTGTCCCGCAGGAGTCGACTGATAAGCAGAAAGGTCGTCTGAGTGGGCAGCGGCTCCACGGAATACCGATTGAGATCTACGCCGGAGCCGTTGATCATCACAACTTTTTCCGGGGGAAGCAGGCCCAACCTGATGAACTCCCCTCTGTCGTCATCGTTCTGAAAGAAGACCTGCTTGCTCACTCGAAACGCGCGCCGATATTGCAGTTTCAGGATGGCTTGGATGAGCCTATTCTTGAACCCTCCGTTGCGGAATACCGAGCCGAGCCCTCCAACGAGCGGGTAGAGCTCAGTCACCCCCGCATGCACCGCTGCGGGGCACCCGTAGACGATCGTCTTCGCCTGGTAGACGAAGACCTTGTCGGGAGAAATCGCCCTGATAACACGCTTGAGTTCTCGATACGTACGCAGATCGTCAATCGGCGACAGTCCGTTCCTCGACACAGTGAACGCTCCGTAGGTGATTCCGCGCTCCTTGAACGCCGCCGTATAGGCCGCATCATCATCTGAGCCCAATGCAAAGACCTCGTGTCCAGCGGCTACGAGTTCGTCCATCAGATTCATCCGAAACCACAACAGCGATTTCGTGAAACTTGAGAGAACGAGAACCCTCATCGGCCATCCAAGTGAACCGGGAGCGTGTGCGTGTCGGGCTTCTCTGGGTCGAACGCCTCACTCGCCCAGATGAATACGACCATATCGTGCTCTCCCAGGTTCTCGATGTTGTGAGTGTAACCAGGCGGGATATCGACGACCTCGAACTTTGCGGCAGAGATGGGGTAATCCAACACCTGCGCATCATCCACCCGACGAAACCTGACCACTCCGCGGCCGCTCACGACAAGGAACTTCTCGTTCTTCGTGTCGTGCCAGTGGTTCCCCTTGGTGATGCCGGGCTTGATTAGGTTCACCGAGAACTGACCGCGATCGTGGGTACGGATAATCTCTGTGAAGCTCCCCCGTTCATCCGCATGCGTGGTGAGCGGATAACTGAACCCAGTCTCGGGCAGGTGGCTC
>CAYGKH010000088.1:5231-7685 GCA_964350345.1 uncultured Coriobacteriaceae bacterium | reverse complement strand
CACTCGGTGACGTCAGGGGTCGTCTCGGCGATCGGCCGCTCCCTGACCACCTCCACTGGCCAGCGGGGCGTCTATCCCCTCGTCGACGTGATCCAGACGGACGCCGCGATCAACCCGGGTAACTCCGGTGGCGCGCTCGTCGACCGGACCGGTCGTCTCATCGGGGTCAACACCGCCATCTACACCGAGACGGGCGCCAGTGGCGGCGTCGGGTTCGCGATCCCCGTCAATACAGTGATCCGTATCGCCGAACAACTGATCACCGACGGTCGTGCCGAGCATCCCTTCCTCGGCATCATCGGCCAGGATGTCACGCCTGAGTTCGCGGAGCTCGAGGGTCTCCCCGTCGACGAAGGCGCATTCGTCGTCGAGCCGATCGAGGGCACACGGGCCGAGGAGGCGGGAATCGTCGCAGGCGATGTGGTGGTATCGCTCAACGACACCCCGATACGCTCGATGGATGATCTTCTGCTCGCGGTGCGCCGCCACGCGATCGGCGATCAGGTGACCGTGGGCCTGTGGCGCGATGGGGAACTGATAGAAGTCGAGATGGAGGTCGGCATCAAGCCGGAAGGCCTCGAGGCTCCGAGCCTGGAGATGCCGCAGCTGCCGCAAGAAGACCAGCTCGAAGAGTGAGGCCCGCCCGACGTGCAGAGTGAGCCCGGGCGGCCCGCTCGGCACGTCGACACCTGCCTCGGCCGCGAACTCTTCGGTGCATGAACGGTAGTAAAGGGTCGCCGTCAACGTAAGTGGACCAGATTCGGGCATGACGACGTCCCGGGTCTCCTCTACCGACTCCTGCGGTGGGATACGGTCGTCGCTGTGGAAGTCCGCCGCGTCCCACATTTCGACGGGATAGTTTCCTTCAGCGTCCTCAAAGACGGTATGGAACTCGCGGCGGCCGAGCTCTGTCTCGGTGCCCCCGGCGTCCGTCGCGGTGAACTCGATCTCGGCGGCCGCCTGAAGACGCTCCTCGGCGAGCTCAGAGTCGCCGAGCGCCACGTTTCCTCCGGCAAACGTCATGCGGTAGATGTGCGGCCGATCCGGACCGCCCGCAGCAGCCTTTCCAGGGTTGGGCTTCGTGACCCCCGGACCGGGCGTCATGTGGCAGTCCTGGCACACGATGCCCTCCTGCGCGTACGGACTCTCTGCCCACTCGGTATACGTAGCCTCGATCGGGAAACCGTTGGCAGGGTGATCGACGTTGTGGCACATACCGCAGAACTCGGCCGTCTCGTGGAAGGCCGAGTACGCGGTCTCGCGAGCAGGCGATACCGCATCGTCGAACTGCGCCCGCTTGGTGCCGTCCGGCTCAACGACGAGGGATGTGTTACCGATCGGCTCACGCGTACCTGTTACCTGGTGGCACAGGTCGCAGCTCACCCCTTCGCCTCCCTGCTCGGAGAAGACCCTGTCATCGAGCTCGCCGGCCATCGCAGCGATCGCACCGTGACACTCCTCGCAGAAGCGCACGACCTCCGGCCCCGCCTCCTCTTCGGCCTTCGCGAGCTTCGTAAGATAGAGCGGGTCGTCGAGCGCCTGCGAGTGCATGGAGCGCCGCCAGTCGTCTACGAGGCCCGCATGGCATCCGCACGCGGCAGAAGGCTCGAACGACTCGGCGGGATGCTCGGGCAGTTGGGCGGCAGCATAGCCCGACAGCAACACCACGAACAGGCTATACAGCATCAGGAGCCCTGTGGCTCGTCGCATACGGCTCCCCCATCCACGCACGGTGAGACGGCCACTGTCTAGATTTGTACCCTCTCGCGCTCCGCCGGTGCGTGGGTCTCTGAAGGAACAGCGATGCTGCCGTGTCTCGATTTGGGCATAAGCCAGGTACAGGCACACTGCCGACGCTTCGACCGCGTCGGGGAAAGGGGTTCACCATGGTTGAGAAGACCCGCTGTAAGGGGTGTGGTTATTTCCACGTCGGGCCGGTTCCGGACCACTGTCCGGTATGCGGGGCGCCGAGGACGATGTTCGTCGAGTACGACGGACCGGGCGACCTTGACGGCAGCAAGACCCTTGAGAATCTGCATGCCGCCTTCGCGGGCGAGTCGCAGGCCAACCGGATGTACACGCTCTTCGCCCGCATCGCACAGATCGAGGGCCATCCCGAAGCTCGCGCGGCGTTCGAGCGTGCCGCTGCCGAGGAGACCGCGCATGCGCACGGGCACCTCGCCTACATGAGCGGGTTCGGGTCGACCCGGGAGAATCTCGCCAAGGCGGCGGAGGGTGAGGACTACGAGCAGCGGGATATGTACCCCTCCTTCGCCGACATCGCCGAGGAAGAAGGGTTCCCCGAGATCGCCTACTACTTCCGCTCGGTCGGCCGGTTCGAGAAAGCTCACCGCGAAGAGTACACGGCCGCCGCCGAGGGACTTTCGGAGTGAGTGCGTGACCGGGCGCCCTGCAGCGATCGGGATCGCCGCCCTGGACGGCGCCGCTCTGGCG
>CAYGKH010000088.1:0-5131 GCA_964350345.1 uncultured Coriobacteriaceae bacterium | reverse complement strand
CCAGGAGAGATGGTCGACCAGGTTCGCGGGGTAGGCGAGGATTTCGGTCGCCGCGTCACCAACGCAGTTGCGATGGGACAGGGCGAGCCGTTCGCGAACTACGCCTCTACCCTGGGGGCGTTGCGCCTCATGAACGACCCGGACGGCCTCGGGATCGGGGCCCGACATCTTACGGTCTCCACATGTGGGCTCGTCGCGGGGATCGAGCGGTTTGCGCACGAACCCGAGCAGTTCACGCTGGCGGTCTCGCTCCACTCCGCCGTACAGTCCACGCGCGACCGCCTGATGCCTGGCGTCAGGACACAAACGCTCGACCGGCTCCGTAATGCGCTCAAGGACTACGCCACACACAGCGGCCGACGGCCCAGCATCGAGTATGCCCTCATCGCCGGGGTCAACGATACCCCCGAGGAGGTGGACGCCCTCGTGCGATTCTGCCGGGGGCTGCTGATCCACGTGAACCTGATCCCGGTCAACACGACTCGAGCCGCCGATATCGCGCGCCCGTCGGCCGAGTCATCCCAGTCTGTCCTTGAGATCCTACAGGCCGAAGGCATCGAATCCTCCCTCCGCGTCGAGCGTGGAACCGATATCGATGCCGCGTGCGGGCAGCTCACCCAGACCCACGCCGAAGAGGCGTAAGAGGGCACACCCCGCCCGCGATGCGGCATGGTCCACACGTCGCCCGGTCCCAGGCGGCCAGCGGGCGATACGGCTCCTCGGCGATGCGTCGACGGGCGTTCGTCAGGTCGAATTCGATTCGTGCCGCGTCGGACGGTGCGAGCACGAAATCGACCTCCTGCATCGCGCCGTTCTCGCCCGTGACCTCCAGCCGCACGAACCTGACTGACACGTGGGTGCAGCCCTCACGCAGTGCCACGTACGCATAGACGTGTGCCTGGGATACGTATCTCTGTCGCAGTTCGGCCACGGTCGCCCCGGTAGTCCCCGTCTTGTAGTCGACCACAAGAGCACGATTTCCGCTCCTGCCCCAGGCGTCGATCGCGCCGATCAGGTCGAACCACCCCCCGTCCTTGTTCTGAACCCGCAGCGCGAACGGGTACTCGGTCCACACCCGCTCGTGGGCGTGCAGTTCGCTCCGGATGGACGAGCGGCGCCACTGTGTGAGGACCGCCATCAGTCTCGGGAGCTCAGACTCTTCGAGGTGGTGATATCGGGCGACCGAGCGCACGCGTTCCGCGGAGAGCCCGGTGGCGGTGCCATCGTCGAGCTGGAGCAGCGCGTGCAGAGCCGATCCAAAGGCCAGCGGATCGCCCGTCCCCGATCCCTGACCGACGTCACCGAAACCGACCACCCGCTCGGCCCAGTACCGCAGCGAACAACGTCCGTGTAGTGCGATATCGGTCGCAGAGAGCCGCTTCGGGGGTATCGGGCTCACCCCGTCGGAGACGGAACGCCGGACTCGGGGCACCCGCTCCTGCCCGCACTCCTGCTCTCCCACTGCCCGAACGGTCGCTTCGGGTGCCGGCTTCCCTTCTGGCGGCCGTGATGCACCGTCTCCGGCAGGCACGTCGACCACCGTAACCGCGAGGAGGTGCCCCCGGGCGAACTCTCGAACCTCCCTGTCTCCGGCCGGGTCCGCCCGTAAGGCTGCGACCGCGCGTCGGCTCCACGCGAGCGGGGAGTCGCCCATCTCGTCGGGCGTCTTGCCTCCCCTCACCGTGCCGGTCAAGATCAACACCTCCTGGGCACGAGTGCAGGCCACATAGAACTGGCGCTTCATCTCGGCGGTCTCCGACTCCAGGGCGCGCGCGTGCAGATCAGAGAACCACGCAGAACTGTCGTAGCCCTTCTTGCCGTCGCACGCGAACTCTTTTGGCATCTTCAGCGCGACCTCCACGGCCGCGCTCGAGGCAGCAACTCGCACCGGGCCACTCGGAGACCGGGGTCCTTCCGCGCAGTACGGGAGGGCCACGACCGGGAACTCCAGACCCTTCGAGGCGTGGATGCTCATGATCCTGACCGCCGAAGAATCGTGGGAGACTACCAGTGCCGGGGACTCGGTACTGCCGAACCGCTCTTCGGCCTCCAGGCGGGCGGTGAAAGCAGCGGCGCCCGACTCACCAGAGCGCTCGAACGCCTCGATCTTGCGGAAGAACTTCTGGACGTTCTCAAAGGCCTGCTCCCCTTCGCGACCGGCGGACGCGTAGAGCAGATCCAGCCCGGAATCCTCGAACGCGCCCCTCACCGCATCGAGAAGCGATCCTGCCGCAGCACGCTCCCGGGCCGCAGCCAGCACCTCGCACAACCGGATGGCAGCGGCGGCATCAGCTCCATCGAGCAACTCATCCGCGCTTTCCAGGGCCCCCCACAGCGTGCGTGGCCCGCCCTCTGTCGCTCTGGCCGCAGCCAGTAGCAGCGCGCCCCCGTCCGACACCGCGCTCATGTCGGAGATGAGCAACCGGGCCAGCGCTGTGTCATCGAGCGGATTCTCTATCGCTGCACAGACCGCCCTGAGCACGGCTATCTCGCGGAGTCCGAAGAAGCGGCTGCCCCCGACAACCTCCACGTCGAAGCCGCGGTGCTGCAGCGCCTCGGCAAGGGGCGTGGCCATGTTGTATGCACGGACGAGCACGACCATGTCGCCCGCCGCGTATCCTTCATCGCGGAGGTGCGCGAACTGCTCCGCAACCATGTCGGCCTCAGCGCGGTCGGTCTCTGCTCGCTTCTCTTTGTCGGCGCGGACGATTCCGACCCGCACCCGCGGAGGTGCTTCTGAGCCGCCCCGGGGCTTCTCTGCAGGCCTCGATACCTCGAGGGGCGGGAGGTCGGATCCGAACAGTTCCGGGGCTCCGAAGAGACAGTTCACGAACGCGATGATGTCGGGGTGTGACCGGTAGTTCTCGACCAGGTCGACCTTGATGGCCCCGGCGCTCATCATCTCTTCCCGATGACGCCGGAACACCTCGACGTCGGCCCCCCGGAAACCATAGATCGATTGCCGCTCATCTCCCACGGTACACAGATTCTCGCCGGAAACGGCCTCGGCAAGGCTGAGCTGTACCTCATCGGTATCCTGGAACTCGTCCACCATCACAAGGGAGAACCCCCGACGGTAGTACCGCCGCAGCCCCTCTTCGGATCTCAGAAGTTCCAAAGTGCGCAGCTGAAGGTCATCGAAGTCGAGGACCCCGCGCTCCCTCTTGAGCTCTTCCCGAAGCTCCAGATACTCCGCGACCATCGTCTTGAGCTGGTCGAGCAACGGGCGGACAACGAGCGCCGCAGAGCGGCGAGCCAGATCCTCCCGTGCCGCACCAAGGGCAGCCGCACTCTCGTGCACGACCTTCGCCCGCGCCGGCCGGGGCCACGACACGGAGACGGCGCGCCAGATCGCCAGTGCTGTCGCCTGGGCGCTCTCGCGGTCGGCCTTCAGTGCCTCCAGAGAGGCTCGCGCCGCGCCGCACGCCTCGTGATTCTCGGCCGCGCCTTTGTTGTCGTCCACATGGGGAGAGAACTCGCGGGTCGCCCTGTCGAGGACCTCGATGGCCTCGCGGTAGAGGCTGTCGGGTTCATCAGTCGGCTCGAACACGAGCGCTTCCGCATCCAGCCCCCTGCTGCGCAGCGTGCGGGCTACTCGCCGGACCATCTCCCCGACAGCCTCCGCACCATACAGGTCGACAAGGGAGAGCCCGGTCGAGCAGCGCTGCAGGGCTGATCCGAGCGCTCGGTCCAGAGCCTCGTCGCTCAAGAAGCCCTCAACCACGTCATCTGCGACCGCGAACGACGGATCGAGGCCCGCCTCCAACGCGTGTCTGCGCAGGAGCCGTCGCCCGAAGCCGTGGATGGTCGATATCCAAGCCCCCTCCAGGAGCTCCGCCCTGTCTCGATGGCCAGCTCTTTTGAGCTCGGCCCGGATCCGCTCTGCGATCTCCCCCGCAGCCTTCTCGGTGAACGTGATCGCCAAGATTCCGTCGACAGACGCCTCCGGGGCTTCACCCGGTCGAGGCGGGATCACGGCCCGGACGAAGCGCTCGGTCAGGGCCCGTGTCTTTCCCGTTCCGGCGCCGGCGCTGACAAGCACCTTCCCGCGCAGGGTCGTAGCCACGAGCTCTTGTGCGCGATTGAGCTCGATAGTCATCGCGTGCCTCCTGCCGCACACACGGGTGCGGCCCCACAGCACCTGCACGCGCTCTCAGACGGACGCGCCTCGATAGACCCTCTGCGGATTCCGTCAACAGCACCCGCGACCCGCTCGGCGGCGTCTTCGAGCACCAGCTCGAAGTCTTTGGCGTCGACTGGGTCGGTCCGTGTCCCCCAGCCACATAGCTCGACCGCATCATCGCGCCAGAAGCCCCGGACGGTTCTTCGCGCAGCAAGCGTCCGATACACGGCCCCCACGGCTTGTCCTCCGAGAAGGCCCCCGGCAGCTGCCGCGTATACGGGGAGCTGGACGAGTCCTTCCTTTGCGAAGCCTCCGTGACCGGTGATCGATGCTCCCCACTTGTAGTCAGTGACGACCAGCAGGGCTCCGGAGCAGTCGACCCTGTCGATACCTCCGCTCAACCTTGCTCCGCCGAACTCGAAAGGTTTGTCCTGGGCGCGGCCGAACCTCAGTTCGCCCGCACACGGTTCGAATCCATCAAGATAGTCGGCGTCATCCTCGATGACTTGGTGAACACGCGTCCTCACTTGAGCAAGGCCGCACTCCTCGGTCAACCCGATCGCAGCCCCCCGCCACTTCGACAAAATTCCCTCGGCCACCTCGTCGAGTAACTCATGAGCCGCTGCTCTCGTCTCGGGCAACACCCTTCTTTGGCCGGTACGCTCCGGAAGAACCTCGTAGAAACGCCCAAGAATCTCGTGAGCGGCGCTCCCCCACTCCCGCACTCCCAACTCCCTGTCTATCTCCTTGGGCCTGAGCGCCCGGTGGAAGAACCAGCGGTAGGGACAGCTCAAGTACATCTCGATCTCGGTGACCGAGAACTCCTCGGTCGCGCTAAGCCGCTCGAGCGCCAGCCCGCCGAGCGAGCCTCCCCGAACAGGACGATGCGGAGATCCGCAGGTGGCCCGAACCGCTCTTCGCCCCGGGGTCCGAGCGATGGCAGTCCCCACGGGCTTCGCCCGCTCGTTCGTGATAAACGTCATCTGCGGCGGCAGCGGGCCAGCGGCC
>CAYGKH010000087.1:3300-7716 GCA_964350345.1 uncultured Coriobacteriaceae bacterium | reverse complement strand
TCGATCGTCAACGGCATGGCGTACCACGGAGGCTTCGTGCCGTACGGCTCGACGTTCCTGATCTTCTCCGACTACATGCGCCCCCCTATCCGACTGGCGGCACTGACAGGCCTGCACGTGGTGCACGTGTTCACGCACGACAGCGTCGGGCTCGGCGAGGATGGGCCGACCCATCAGCCGGTCGAACATCTCGTCGCACTCCGGGCGATCCCGAACGCGGTGCTCCTGCGTCCGGCCGACCCCAACGAGACGGCCGCGGCCTGGCGTGTGGCGCTCACCGAGAGCAACCGGCCGGTTCTGCTCGCACTCTCGCGCCAGAAGCTGCCGGTCCTCGACCCGGGTGAGTTCCCGGGCGTTGCAGAGGGTGTCGCGCGCGGCGGATACGTTCTCGCCGACGCCCCTGAGAGCGCCGCGCCGCAGGCGGTCGTCATCGCATCCGGCTCCGAGGTGCACGTCGCACTCGCAGCCCGCGAGACTCTCGCAGCTGCGGGCATCCCGGTACGCGTCGTGAGCATGTGCTCGACCGACCTCTTCGCCGAGCAGGCCGAGGAGTACCGGCGCTCGGTCGTGCCGGCAGGAGTGCCGGTCGTCAGCATCGAGGCCGGTGTGACCCTGGGTTGGCGCGGCTATCTGGACAGCGCCGGACCGGGCGACGCGATCACCGCGCTCGGCATCGACCGCTTCGGCGCGTCTGCGCCCGGCGACACGGTGATGCGCGAGCTCGGTATGACGCCAGAGGCGGTCGTCGAGGCCGTCAGGGCCGCCCTCGCCTAGCCGAGGAACCGCCGCATCAGCGCGGTCTGCAACACCAGGCTGGCTGCGGTCGTGTCTTGCCCGGAATCGAGTGCCCCGCGTAGTCGGCGTATAAGTGCAAGGTACTCGGGGTCGGGCTCCCAGTCGAAGCCCGCACGCAGGAGCGCGTCGCGCAGCCCGGGAGCAACATACGGTCCCTCGAGGTCCGCGTGGTTGAGGACCTCGGCGATCTTCGCATCGAGTGAGGGATACACCTCGCGCACGAACTCGAGGTCCTGTTGCGAGAGCGCCTCGAACGCAAGCAGCTCCGGCGGCATGCCGGCCGAGTAGAGAGAGCCGGTGAACGAGATGGCGCGGGGCAGCGTGACGCCTTCGACCTTTCGTGCATAGCCGAACAGCCCGATGTGCAGCTTGCGGGCACGTCGCGCCGGGATGTGCTTGGCGAACGCGTTGATCGTCTCGGCGAGCTCGAGCAGGCGCGCCCGGTAGACCTCGCTATAGGCCGCCATGATCGGCGCCGCTCGCTCTGCGTCGATCTCGCGTGCCGGACCGATCTCACGGGCGCGGAGATGTCCGATGGCGGCGCGGACCTCCTCGGGCGGGTAGTCGTACTTGAACGCCGACTGGATCGAGAAGGTCACCACGCTCGGGTACTCGCGCCCGACCCGCTCGGCAGTGCGCGGCGAGAGGCCTCCTCGGAACGGCGCCGACCCCATGCCGAGGATCGGGTGCATCCGCACGCCGGACTTCGCCGCAAGCGCGTCGAGATCGGCCAGCGCGATCTTGTTTGCGAGCGCCGCAGACACGAGCCCGTAGTTCATCGCGGTATCGGACCGCGCAAGGAAGACCCTCTGGTCAGCGACGTCCTTGTCGGCGAGGTACTCCTCGACGATGCCGGCGGCCCCGAGCATGCTCGGCAGGTCCTCGAAGAGCGGGATGACGTCGATGCGGTCTGGCCCCGACTCGCCCACCCACTGGGCGATGGTGAGATCGTCGTCACGGAAGCGCTCGTGCTGGCGATCGTGGATGAAGCGATGGTAGTACTGGTAGATGCGATCGACGCACTTCGCCGAGGTCGTCATCGGCAGTATGACCTCATAGATCGGGGTCACTTCGCGACCGTAGAAGAGGCGCGCGGCGTCATAGGAGCGCGGGATGGATTCGAGCGTCTCGAGCAGCACCTTCGCCTCGGCGGTCTCGACGGTGGGGTTGGGGACGCGCAGCGTCAGGTTCACGTCCTCGCCGAGGACGTTCTCGCAGAAGTACGGCTCGTAGAAGGAGAGTAGTTTTTTGACGACGTAGGTGTCGATCTCTTTTCCCTCGACATCCCACATCTGCTCGTCACAACCGAGATGCGAGTACGCATAGTAGGCCTCGCGGATCTCATCCTCTCCGGCAAGCACGGGCGAAGACGAGAAGAACGGAATGGTGGCGTTGTCGGGATGCTGGGTGCTCATGCAGCGCGGGATGGTGCGCATAAGGGTCTCCTCGGCGGATCAAGGTGAGCGGACGTATGGGAAGTGTTCCCAGAATAGCAGGGTGCGTCACGTCGATGCCCCGCACAAGGCGGGGCATCTTCTCATGTCCGTATTCCGCGAACTCTACTTCTTGGCACCGAGCAACTTCCTTGTGCCCGAGGCGAGCGGGATGCGGTGGCTCTTGGGCTTGAGGACCTCAGCCGCTTTAGGAACACGCACCTCAAGCACGCCGTCCGCATAGTCGGCCGTGACCTCTTGCGGATCGACTCCCTCCGGCAACACCAGCGAGCGTTCGAACGAGCCATAGCTGCGCTCGCGTATGACCCAGCCCTCGTCGCTCTTCTCGGTCTCGGACTTCCGCTCACCCTTGATGGTGAGCACCCCGTCCGTCACCTCGATATCGACGTCGTCCTCTTTCAGTCCGGGCAACTCGGCGCTGATGACCATGTCCTCCCCGGTCGTCTTGACATCGATCCGGGGCAACCACGCGACACCTGCGACCTCGCCGTCTCCGACCCTCCCGACGCCGAGTCGGCCAAGCAGCCGGTCGACCTCGCGCTGCATGGTCAACATCTCACCGAACGGGTCCCATCTTGTGATCGCCACTCTTCTCACCTCCTTCACATCTGAGCGTACTCATATCGGATATAGCCGTTGCATTGAGATATATACCAACCTTTTCGCGAACTAAACAGCAGTTCAAGAGCGGTACGCTATCATCTGAACATGATCACGCCGCCCACCGATACGATACGCAGACTCCTCCCGCCCGGCTCGGTCGTCCTCGGCCCGATGGCGGGCATCACCGAGGCGCCGTTCCGCGGTATCTGCAAACGCATGGGCGCGACGCTCACCTGCACCGAGATGGTCAGTGCGCTCGGACTGCACTACAGCCCCGACGCTGCGATCTCACGGTCCCTGCTGACCTTCTCGGCCGAGGAAGTACCCTGCGCCGTCCAACTCTTCGGCCACGATCCGCAGATCATGGCCGAACAGGCGGTCGGCATCGTGGAGCGCTACGGCGCTGACGTGGCGCTCATCGACATCAACATGGGATGCCCGGTGAGCAAGGTCGTCTGCAAGGGCAGCGGTGCCGCGCTCATGCGAACTCCCGAACTCGCGGCGACGATCGTACGCGAGGTCTCCTCGGCGTGCGAACTGCCGGTCACCGTGAAGTTCCGCAGCGGGTGGGAGGCCGGTGAGCGCAACGCGGTGGAGTTCGCCCGCGCGATGGAGGCCGCCGGTGCATCGGCGATGTGCATCCACGGCCGGACCCGTTCGCAGTTCTACAAAGGCCGCGCCGACTGGGAGACGATTGAGGCGGTCAAGGCCGCGGTCGAGGTTCCCGTGATCGGCTCGGGCGATGTGTTCTCCGCAGGTGACGTGATCTCGATGTTCGAGCGCACCGGAGTCGACGGCGTCATGGTGGCCCGGGGTGCCCAGGGCAATCCGTGGATCTTCCGAGAGGCCCGCGCGCTCATCGATACCGGCGAGGCGATGGATCCCCCCACCGCTTTCGAGCGTATCGACATGGCCCGCGAGCACGCGGCCGCCCTGGTGGCATTCGCGGGCGAGCGTGCGTTCGCGCGCATGCGCAAGCACGTTGCGTGGTATATCTACGGCATGCCCGGCGCGACACGGATGCGCGAACGGGTCAACCAGACCGAGAGTTACGCAGCCCTCGACGAGCTGCTCCTCGAGTTTCGACAGTACGTTGCAACCCGCGTGACACGACCGCCGGATCCGACAGAAGGATGGTGCCCCATGCGTAACGACGTCGTACTCACGGTGACCGGACCCGACCGGGTCGGGATCGTCGAGACGGTCACAGGCGTGCTTCTCGGCCTGGGGGCGAATGTGGAGACGAGCCGCATGGCCCGCCTCGGTGGCGAGTTCGCCATCATCATGCTCGCAGCGGTCCCGGACGCCTCGGCCGAGGCCGTGGAGGCTGCTTTCGAGGACCTGATCGCTGAAGGTTACCGCGCGACCGTCGTCCCGACCGGCCGAGAGACGGGCACCGCACAACGCGGCTGGTTGCGCTACCGCATCGAGGTGCACGGGGCCGACCACGAGGGTATCGTCCACGAGATCGCGCGGGGGCTCTCCGCACGCGGCATCAATGTCGAAGCGATGGACACCGGCACGAGTCCCGCACCGGTCACAGGTACCACACTCTTCTCGATGA
>CAYGKH010000087.1:0-3200 GCA_964350345.1 uncultured Coriobacteriaceae bacterium | reverse complement strand
ACTCTTGGGTGCCGAGGCCGATGCGCCTGCATCGTGGTCCGGGGCCTGTCGCCGGCCCTCGTCGTCACCGATGGACTCGATCAGGCGGTGGTGCCCGCGCTCATGGCCAGCTGAGTTACTCAGGGTCGGAGCAGAGGGCTTCATACACCACTTGGCGGGACGTGGCCTTCCCTACAGAGGCACGACGACAGGCACCCCGTTGAGCGTAGGCACGCTCACGGGCACGCCGTACACGTGACCGACGTTGTCCGGGGTCACCACCTCCGCCCCGCCCAACGCGAACACCTTACCGTCCGCAAGGAACAGGAATGCATCGGCGTAACGCAGCGCGAGGTTAAGATCGTGCATCACCGCGATGACGGCGACGCGCTCCTCGGCGGTCACCCGCTTGACCGTTTCGAGCACCTCGAGCTGGTTACGCAGGTCCAGGCTGCTCGTAGGCTCGTCGAGCAGAAGGACGCGCGGCTCCTGTGCAAGCGCCCGCGCGATGGTGGTCTTCTGCAACTCGCCCCCGGAAAGCTCATCGAGATAGCGGCGGGAGAGATCCTCGAGTTCGAGCCGCGAGATCACGCGGCGCACCACCTCGTGGTCGTGGCGCGAAGCGTCCCACCGGATGTGCGGTTTGCGGCCGAGCAGCACGGCGTCGTAGACGGTCATCCTGCCACTCTCGGTGCGCTGCGCGACGTAGCCGAGCCGCTGCGCGACCTGGACACGGGTGAGCCGACGCAGGTCATGCTCGTCTACGAGCACGCTGCCGTCGCGCGGCCGAAGGATGCGGTTAAGACATTTCAGCAGCGTGGACTTGCCCGCACCGTTGTTGCCGAGCACGGCGAGAAACTCGCCGGGGGCGACGTCGAAGCGGACTCCGGCGAGCACCGGCTCACTCCGGTACGAGAACTCGATTCCGTCAGCGGTGAGGATCATCGCGATCCCCTCCTTCCCACGAGCAGGTACAAGAAGAGCGGTGCACCGAGCAACGACGTTATCGCACCCACCGGCAGCACGACCGGCGAGATGACGGTACGCGCGACCGTGTCCGACACGAGCAGAAGCAGTGCCCCCGCGCATGCCGAGGCTGGCAGTACGAAACGGTAATCGTTGCCGAGCACCCGCCGCACGAGGTGCGGTCCAACGAGCCCGATGAAGCCGATGATGCCGAGAAACGCAACCGCACCGGCGGTCATGAGCGAACTCACGAACATGCCTTCGAGGCGCACCCGCTCGACGTCCACCCCTAACCCCTCGGCGGCCTCGACGCCAGCCTCGAGCGCGTTGTAGTCCCATCGGCGAAACATCGTGTAGACAAGCCCGGCGGCGGTGATAGCCGCCATGATGGAGAGGTCGCGCCAGGACGCCCGACCCAGGTCGCCGAAGGTCCAGAACACGACAGCGGCGACCTGGGTGTCCTCGGCGAAGTACTGGAGCAGGACCGTGAGCGCGGCGAAGAGCGAGCCGAGCGCCACTCCGGTGAGCACGACCGTTTCGGGCGCGGCGCTTCGAAACCGGGCGACCCCGACGATCACCACGGTCGCCGCGAGCGCACCGGCGAAGGCGAACGCGGCCACGGGAAGGGCCGCGTTGACGCGTACCGCGCCTGCGGTGAGGTTCTGGGTCGCACCGGCTCCCAACCCGATGATGGCGAGCGCCGCCCCGAAAGCAGCGCCCTGCGAAATGCCGAGCGTGAACGGAGAGGCGAGCGGGTTGCGCAGCACGTTCTGCATCACCGCACCCGAGACGGCAAGCCCCATGCCCGCCACAACTCCGACGAGAACCCGCGGGAGCCGTATGTTCCAGACGATAACGGTGTTGACGCCCTCTTCGAGCCGGAGCAGCGCGCGCACGACGTCGACGGTCGACAGATCCGCAGCACCCGCTCCGACCGCGAGTATCGCGACCACAACGGTCGCCCCGAAGAGCCCGGCCGTGACAAGCACCCTGCGCCACGTGAACTCCCGGTAGGCTGCGTAGGAGTCTTGTGTGTGCACTGCCACAGGAGCCCGCCTACTCGCCGTCCGCCAACAGGTCGATGGTGCCGAATCCGCCCCCGTATACGTCGGCGAGCTGGTCGTGAAGTGGTGTCCCGAGCAGGTACTCGGAGATCTCGTCGAGCTTAGCGGCAGCATCGACGTCGGCGAACTCCTCAGGGAAGAGCACCGTGCCTGCGTAGTAGCTGTTCGCCAGTGCGGTCTCGATGTTCGTCCAGTAGTTGTTGAAGGGTATCTGCGCATGTACCCTGCCCCCACGTACCGCCCCGAGCGCATCGTACAAGCCTCGGTTGGCCGAGACGTCCTCGAGCACGAGCGGTAGGCCACCGCGGTCGATGAACAGGTAGTACGGGTCCCACTCGAGCAGCTGCTCCTTGTCGATCATCACGCTGCCCTTCTGGTCGAGCGAAGCGGTGACGCTGTTCGCCCCGATCGCAGCAAAGGGCGGGTACTGGCCCTGCGTGCTCTCGATTCCCTGGAGTCCCTTGAAGCCGATTCCCCCTACGTATGCCGAAGGCCGCTCGGCGTCCGGAACCTCCGCGCTGCGCGCACCGAGGTCGTCGATGACTCCCCGCACGAAGCCGACGACTTCAGCGGCTCTCGACTGCACGCCGAGCACCTCGCCGATGAGTTCCACCGATTCGAAGAGTGCCTCGTCGAAATTGCCGAGGTCCCCATAGGTGACCACGAAGACGGGGATGCCGGTCGCGGCTTGGAGCTTGTCCGCCGCATCCCTGTCGACGATCTGCGCAATGAATATCACGTCCGGTCCGGCAGCGAGTATCCTTTCGGCGTCGGGAGTGGAGTCAGGCCCGCCCTGCCCGATGACCGGCAGCTCAAGCAGTTCCGGGTAGGCGAGCAGATACGGCCGTTGGATCGGCGGCCGCGTCTCGATCTCCTCGATGCCGATGACCCGATCGACCGCACCGACGTAGCAGAGCAGCCTCAGTGTTCCCGGTCCGAGGGCGACCACCGAGTCGATGCTATCGGGGACCTCGACCGAACGGCCAGCGAGGTCGGTCACCGTGACCGCTGTGCCCGGCTCCGCAGGCGCCTGGACACGCTCTTCAACTGCGCTGGTGTCCCCGCATCCGGCAAACAGCGTCGTTAGCAGTCCGATCGCCACTAGCGCGGCGATAGTGCGCATTTTCGTCATCGTTCGCACCCCTTCCACATGTCCACAGGTCTACTCGTTGATCTCCCAGCCACGTCCAT
>CAYGKH010000086.1:1271-7780 GCA_964350345.1 uncultured Coriobacteriaceae bacterium | reverse complement strand
GCGTCACATCGCGAATTCGTCGCCGGCATGGACGCCGAGGGTATCGGCCGCGCGGCGATGCTGCTGGGAGCCGGGCGCGCGAAGGCCGAGGACTCGATCGATCCCGGTGCCGGTCTCGTGCTCGCGGTCCGTGTCGGCTACGAGCTCGCGATCGGGGACCTGCTCGCGACTCTCTTCGCCAGGAGCGAAGCGATGCTCGACGCCGGCGAGGAGCGCCTGCGCGCCGCCATCCGGCTCGGTAGCGAGCGTGTCGATCCGCCACCTCTCTTCCACGAGGTCTAGGCCGATGGAAATCGTCGTCGGACACGCGAACCCGGACTTCGACGCCTACGCTGCCACCGTGGCGGCGACGAAGCTCTTTCCGGGTGCTCGCGGCGTGTTCCTCGGGACGCAGAACGCCAACGTACGTGCGTTTCACAACCTGCACGAGGACTTTCTCGACTTCGAAGACCTGCGCGGTCTCGATCTCGATACGATCACGCGCCTGATCATCGTCGATACCCGCGATGCGGGGCGAATCGGTGAGCTCGGGCCGGTTGCACTGCGCCCTGACGTCGGGGTCGTCGTCTACGATCATCATCCACCGGCCGACGGGGATCTTGTCGGGGTCGACGACCGCTCTTTAGATGTCGGCGCCACGACCTCGATCCTCGTGCACGAGATCCATCGCCGCGGCATCGCGCTTGCGCCGCTGGAGGCGTCACTGCTCCTCCTCGGCATCCACGAGGACACCGGCTCGCTCACCTATCCGGGTGCGACCGCCTATGACGCCGAGGCGGTGGCATACCTCATGACGGCCGGGGCCGACATGGAGGTGCTCAACCAGTTCCTCTCGCGTACGCTCGACCGCGAACAGCGGGCACTCCTCGAAGACCTTGTCGCGGGGCTGGAGATCTGGGATATCAACGGCCAGAAGGTCGCCGTTGGAGTGGCAACGGCCGAGGAGTATGTGGACTCGGCGAGCGTGCTGACCCACCACATCGTCGAGGACATGGGCTACCGGGTCGCCATCGCAGTGGTCGGGATGCCCGAGAGGGTTCAGATCGTGGCCCGCAGCAGGATGCACGAGATCGACGTAGGTGCGGTCATGGAGAGGATCGGCGGGGGAGGGCACGCGCAGGCGGCATCGGCGGCGTTTCGCGGAACGGACATCGATGGAGCGCTGGGCAAGATCCGCGAGGCTCTCGAGGCTGTGGTGCGCGCTCCGCTTCGTGCCGGCGACATCATGTCCGCCCCGGTTCGCACGGTCGGCCCGGACGCTTCGATGGCCGAGGCTGGCGAACTGATGTCGATCTGGGACCACGGCGGGATCCCGGTCGTCGACGGTGCCGAGGTCCTCGGCGTGGTGACGCGTAAACACGTCGACAAGGCCGCTCGCCATAGGCTCAGCCACGCACCGGTCCGCGGGTTCATGGCGCGCGACGTCGAGACCATCCTCCCCGATGCCGACCTGCTCACCGTCGAGCGCATACTCGCAACGCGTGGTGTCGGCAGGTTGCCGGTGCTTGACGCGGACGGAACGCTTCTCGGAATCGTCTCCCGCAAGGATATTCTGCGTGCCGAGCACGGTGACGACTACCTCGACCGTCGCTTACCCCGGGCGCGAGCGCGGTCCACCGAACGCTTCCTCGCCTCGATCGAATCGCTTCTGCCTGCAGCGGTGCTCACCGCGCTCCGCGAGATCGGTCGCCTGGCCGAGGAGCGGGGCTTGCGCGCACACGCTGTCGGCGGCTTCGTGCGCGACATGCTCCTCGGGCGGCGAAATCTCGACATCGACGTGGTCGTCGAGGGCGACGGCGTGCACTTTGCCGAGGAGGTCGGACGGATACTCGGCGGGAGGGTGAAGGTCCATCGGCGCTTCGGGACGGCCGTACTCGTGCTCTCGCGCACGCTACACCTCGATATCACCAGCGCGCGTACCGAGTACTACACCCGGCCCGGTGCGCTGCCCACCATTGAGCGGTCATCGCTGCGACAGGACCTGTTCCGCCGCGACTTCACCGTCAATGCGATGGCGGCGTGTATCAACCCCGAGTGTTTCGGGCAGATCGCCGACCCCTTCGGCGGCCTGCGAGATCTCGAACGTTGCTCGCTTCGGGTGCTCCACTCCCTGTCGTTCGTCGAGGATCCGACGCGGGTGATGAGGGCCGCCCGCTTCGAGCGCAGGTTCGGCTTTGTGATGGACGGCGCTACTGAGGAGGCTGCGCACCGCACCGTCGAGATGGGCATCCTCGACGAGGTGAGTGGTGCGCGCATCCGTGAGGAGATGCTCGACATCATCGATGAGGATTCGCCCTCGGCAGTATTTGAGCGGCTAGCCGAGCTCGGCGTGCTCGAGACCGTCCTTCCCGAGGGCGCCGACCCGCACCGAGCGATCGAGGGCCTCTTTGCCACCGAGCGGGGCTATCGCTCGCTCGCGGACGGCTTCAGGCGCACCCCCCGCCGGCGTGTCGCGCTCGTGGCGGCGCTCGTCGCGGGTTGCGGCCGGCAGGGCTGCGATCGCTGGTTGCGCCGCATGCGTTTCGGACGCGAATACGGTGAGCCCGCGCTGGTGCTCGCTGAGCGCGGCGATCGCCTCGGCAGGAAGCTGCGCGACCGTCGCAGGATGCGCGACTCCAGGCTCTACCGGCTTCTTGAGCCGGTACCCGAAGGGGCGCTCGTGTACCTGTGGGGGGTCGGCGACGCGCTGGCTCGCGAGCGGATCGAGCACTACGTTCGTGTACTGTCGCGGGTCAAGCCGGCGGTCAGCGGTCAGGACCTGATCGAGATGGGGCTCGAGCCGTCTGCGGCGTTCTCCGGTATACTCTCGCAAGCGCTCGACGCCCGCCTCGACGGCAAAGCGGTCGGCAAGGACGCTGAGCTCGCTCACTTGCGCAAGCTCGTGTCGCGCGCGGGACTGCTCGCGGATGGCCCGCCCACGGGTCGCTAGGAGACACTGACGTTGGACGTCACTGAGATCGTATGGCGATTCGCCCTTCTCGTTCCTGCAATCGTCATCCATGAGGTGTCGCACGGCTACGCTGCGTACCTTCTTGGAGACAGCACAGCCAAGGATAAGGGGCGCTTGAGCCTCAACCCCGTACGCCATATCGACCCGTGGGGAACGATCCTGCTCCCGCTGTTGATGGTGGCGGTTCTCGGTTTTGGTTTCGGGTACGCCAAGCCCGTGCCGATCAACCCATACCGGTTCAAGGACTACCGGCAGGGGATGTTCCTGACCGCCATCGCCGGTCCTGCATCGAACCTCGTGCTCGCGGGACTCTCCGGCGTACTGTTCCAGTTGACGGGCGGTACCGGGCTTCTCGGCCAGGCACTCTTCTTCTTTGCGCTGATGAACCTCGTGCTGATGTTCTTCAACCTCATACCGCTCCCGCCCCTCGATGGTTCGCGGGTGCTGCCGCTGTTCCTCTCCGACCGCGCGCTCGAGGCGTATCACAGCGTGGAGCGCTATGGCTTCTTGATCATCATCGCCGCACTATGGCTGCTGCCGTCCTTCCTCGGCATCGACCCTCTCGGGTGGTACTTTGGAGCGACAGTCTATCCGTTGCTCGGACTGTTCACCGGCGTGTAACCCATGCGAGGTCAGCGTCCCTTCGCGCGGGAGCCGCGCGCAGTTGCGGGCTGGGATGATCCCGTGTTCGGGCTGGTGTTCGCCGGATCATCATCTGTGATCCTTCTGTCCAGCAGTTGAATGATCACAGCGACAAGGATCGTCACTACAACGGCGCCGGCAAGGCCGTAGATCTCGAGTGTGGTCATGGTTGTCTCCTCTATGCGTTGCGTGTCACATAACGGCGGAGCCGTGACGGACACTGCGGTTGTCTGGGTGTGCCGAGCGCGAAGGCCCAGCGAGAAGTTCCGAGTCAGTGCCCGGAGAACTCAGATGCGCAGAGGAGTCAGCGCGGCGTGCGGTGCGACCGAGGTGCGCAGAGGTGATGACCGGCGGATCGTTCGCGGATCGTCATTGGCGAGTAGCTGGCTCTTGCCGCGCATGGTCTGGTTCTCTACCGAACCTGGGAGCGAGTGTGGTCCCCGATCGGCGAGGGCGGTGATGCTCCCGTTCGCAGGCGCCGCAATCACCGCACTGCACGCAGGCGCGCCCGGGGAGGACTGAAGTGATGCAACGGACATCGCCGGGATGGCGAACAGGAGCGTCACCACGATCATGATGGCGACGAATCGTACCGGCGTGTCGACGTTGCGGAGCATGTGGGAAGCATACTACTGGCGGCGCGTTAGCAGAAGAAAAGAGTTGGCTTCGATGCGGTATCATCAGTACCGCTTCGCCACATCCGACTCCACTTCTTAGGAGCACTCACCGTATGACACGTAAGCGCGCGCTCACCGGGTACCGTCCCACCGGCAAACTGCACCTGGGCCACTGGTTCGGTAACCTGCAGAACATGCTCGAGATGCAGGAGAACTTCGACGCCTACTACTTCATCGCCGACTGGCATGCGCTGACGAGCGACTGGGCCGACACGACCCGTGTGCGGGAGTACACCGAGGAGATGGTTCTCGACTGGTGCGCTGCCGGTCTCGATCCGGACGTGTGCACGATCTACCGGCAGTCGGACGTGCCCGAGGTCGCCGAACTCACCCTCTACTTCTCGATGGTGACCCCGATGCCGTGGCTCGAGCGCGTTCCCTCCTACAAGGAGCAGCGTGAGCAGGTCACCGACAAGGACCTCGGCAACGTAGGCTTCTTCGTCTACCCGCTCCTGCAGGCCGCCGACATCACCAGCGTGCTCGCGGATGTGGTGCCGGTGGGAGAGGATCAGCTCCCGCACCTCGAGCTCACGCGGGAAGTCGTGCGCCGGTTCAACAATACGTACGGCGACTACCTCGTGGAGCCCGCCGCGCTCATCGCCAAGCAGGGTGCGCGTGTGCCCGGCACCGACGGCCGCAAGATGAGTAAGTCCTACGGCAACGCGATCTTCATCTCAGATACTCCCGAGGAGATCACCGCCAAGGTCCGCACCATGCTCACCGACCCGGCGCGCAAGCTGAAAACCGATCCGGGCGACCCGGATATCTGCCCGCTTCACCAGATTCACAAGCTCGTCTCGCCAGACCCGGACGACATCGCCCAGTGGGACGCCTGCTGCCGGTCGGCTGAGTGCGGCTGTGTGGCGCACAAGGTCAAGATGGCCGCCGACCTCGTCGAATATCTCGCCGAGTTCCGCAGCACGCGCGCGACGATCGCTGCCAAGCCCGGGTACGCCTGGGAGGTTCTCGAGGCCGGAGCGGCAAAGGCGCGCCCTATCACGTCTGAGGTCGTGGCGACCTGCCGCAAGCTCATCCGCATCGACGAGGACGCGTAGGGGGGTCCCGGTGGCCTACCGGGTCAAGACCGACGTCTTCGAGGGGCCGTTCGACCTGCTCCTCCACCTCGTCGCGCGCCAGAAGGTCGATGTCGCGGCCATCTCCATCACCGAGGTGACCGACGAGTATCTCGCCTACATCGACCGCATGGCCGAGTTCGACCTCGATCTGGCGAGCGACTTTCTGTTGCTCGCGGCCACCCTGCTCGAGATCAAGGCCGCAAGTCTCCTCCCCGCCGAGGAAGGCTACGTCGGCGACGAGATCGACGACCTCTCTCCCGAGGAGGCCCGCGAACTCCTCGTTGCGCGCCTGCTCGCCTACAAGCAGTTCAAGAGCGTCTCCGCCGAACTCGCCGCACGCATGGAGTCGGTCGCACGGATGCACCCGCGTCAGGCGGGGCTCGAGGAGAAGTTCCTCGGCCTGATGCCCGACTATCTCGAAGGCATCACGCTGCGCGGTCTCGCGGTCATCTGTGCCGATCTGGAGTTCAAGCGCGAGGTCTTCTTGCTCCAGGCCGAGCACGTGGCCTCGGCGCTGATCAGCCTCGAGCTGCACACGGAGAGCATCACTCGCACGCTTGCGCGTACGGGCACCGCGAGCTTTCATGAGCTTCTCGGTGAGGATGCCACGCCTGAGGTCGTGGTCGTCACGTTTCTCGCGATCCTCGAACTCTACAAGCGCGGCATGGTCTCGCTTCGCCAAGACACGGTCTTCGACGACATCGTCGTCACATCCGTCGACACTCCCGCTACTCCCGAGACAGAACAGGGGTCTTAGAGCATGGAAACCGACACTTCGCTGCGCGGCGCGATCGAGGCGCTGCTCTTCGTCTCCGACGAGCCGGTCAGCGCAACCCGCATCGCCACGGTGCTCGAGAGCACTTCGGCCAGGGCCGAGGCAGCCCTTGCACAGATCGCCGAGGAGTACGCCTCGGCGGAGCGCGGCTTTCAGCTCCGCCAGGTTGCCGGGGGGTGGCGCCTCTACACGCATCCCGCGTACCACGACCAGATCGAGCAGTACGTGCTCTCCTGGGACACACGCCGCCTGTCGCAGGCAGCGCTCGAGGCGCTCGCTGTCATCGCATACCACCAGCCCGTGACTCGTGCCGGAGTGAATGCGGTACGGGGCGTGAACAGCGAGGCGGTCATCTCGTCGCTCGTCGAGAAGGCCCTCGTGCGCGAAGC
>CAYGKH010000086.1:0-1171 GCA_964350345.1 uncultured Coriobacteriaceae bacterium | reverse complement strand
GTCGCGACGATAGACTGATCGCCGAGGAGACCCGCACGTGACAGCCCCCGAGACTCCCGAGCGCGACGAACGTGTGGTGCCGATGCGGCTCCAGCGCTTCCTCGCGCGCGCGGGCGTGGCGTCGCGGCGGGGGAGTGAGGACCTGATGACGGCCGGGCGCGTGAGCGTCAACGGCGAGGTCGTCACCGAGCTCGGCGCGAAGGTCGACCCGCTTACCGACGTAGTCACGGTCGACGGCGTTGTCGCGTCACTCGCCTCGGCCCCCACGTACGTCGTACTCAACAAGCCGGTCGGCTACGTCACGACCATGAACGACCCGCAGGGCCGCGCGACCGTCGCCGGCCTCGTGCCACGCGAACCAGCCGGACTCTTCCCGGTGGGGCGTCTGGACCGCGACACGACAGGGCTGTTGCTCTTCACCACCGACGGCGACCTCGCACACCGTCTTTTGCACCCGCGTTTCCACGTTGAGAAGACCTACCTCGCCGAGGTCGAGGGCGTGCCTTCCGATGCTGCGCTCCGCACGCTCGAGCGGGGAGTGAAGCTCGACGACGGTCCGACGGCTCCGGCGAGGGCCAAGCTGATCGAGACGGCACGCGTTGGCGGCGGCGCGACGGTCGAGATCGCGATCCGCGAGGGCCGCAAGCGACAGGTGCGCCGCATGTTCGCCGCTGTGGGACACCCGGTCATCGCGCTACACCGCGAGTCCTTCGGCCCGCTTCGCCTCGGCCCGCTCGCTTCCGGCGAGTATCGAAACCTCGCCGCCGAGGAGATCGGCGCTCTCAAGCGCGCTGTCGCTGCGGCCGAGAAGGGGAGTGGTCGGTGATGGCACTCGTACTCGTCACCGGGGGCGCGCGCAGCGGCAAGTCCGCGGCAGCCCAGCGGCTCGTCGAGCGCCGTGCGGCCGAGACCGGCGCTCCTGTCGTGGTCGCGGTCTTCGGCTCGGCCGACGGAGACCCCGAGATGGAGGCGCGCATCGAGCGCCACCGTGCCGACCGGCCCGGCTCGTTCGCGGTCATCGAGGCGACCGACCCGTTCGCGTGGACCGCCGAGGTTTCGCCGGACGCACTGCTGCTTGTGGACTGCCTCGGCACTCTGACCGGGCTCGCGATGGCGCGCAACGGTTCTGAGTCCGCACTCGACCCGCTTCTCGCCGCGCTCACCGATATGC
>CAYGKH010000085.1:0-7872 GCA_964350345.1 uncultured Coriobacteriaceae bacterium | reverse complement strand
CCGAGGGCGCCTAGGAAAGCCTTGGCAACGCCGCCCGCAGCAACGCGCGCAGCCGTCTCGCGCGCGCTTGCGCGCTCGAGGATGTCGCGGCAGTCCTCCGAGCCGGTCTTCTGGATGCCGGCAAGGTCTGCGTGACCGGGGCGGGGGGCAGTCACACGAGCTGCGGAAGCGCGATCGCCGGCGACTGCCATGACGTCGGTCCAGTTGTCCCAGTCGCGATTGGCGACGGTCAAGGTGACGGGGCTGCCGATCGTCGAACCGAAGCGCACGCCGGAAAGGGCGAGGGCCTTGTCAGACTCGATGGCCATCCGTCCGCCCCGGCCGTAGCCGGATTGGCGACGAGCCAGGTCCGCGTCGATGAGTGCCGTGTCCAGCGGGATGCCGGCTGGAACGCCGGTGACGATTGCGGTGAGTGCTCGTCCGTGGGACTCGCCTGAGGTGGTGTAGCGCATGCGCTCCTCCGGTTCGCGGGCTGGTAAGAAGATTCTACCACCGCGCGGAGTGCAGTACGGCTACTTGACGACGCGAGAGCCGATCGTCAGCGTCACGCGGACATCGCCGTAGAGCATGACGGTTTCGCTCGGCGACGCACTCACGAGCTGCCACGGGCTGTCAGGGATCCGCTCGCCGGGCGACAGGGTGTAGACCGAGCCGTTCCAGGAGAACACCCCTGCGTAGCCCTCACCCTCCGTGACCACATCGAGGAGCACCAGCGTGTTTTGCGGGAATGTGGTCTCATCTGTGGCTGGAGTCCCGTCAGGAGATGGAGCCGGCGTCGTGGTCTCCGACTCCTCGGGCAGCGGCTTGATAAGCGGGTCGAATATGTCACGGAAGGTGAATACCGTGCTGAGTGCAACGGGAGCAGGCTCCACCGGCTCGCCGAGGGCAGGGTCGACAGTCGTTGTCGTGACGACAGGAGCCGTAACAGGATCGACGACGAGGCCATCGTCGTCGCCCCCCAGCACAAATACGAAGACCGCAGCCGCGACGAGACCCGCGACCACCAGGAACGCGACGATGGCGCCGACGATGAGCGCAACGCTGGTGGCACGGGGCGTGCTCTCGGCAGCCTCGAGCGGAGGCGCGGTGCCTACGGTGTCGAACTGCGACTCTGTGGGTGTCGTCTCATCAACCACGTCGGGCTCCCCTACTGCGTCTGGGCTGCGTCATCGGGTGCCGGAGGTGCTGCTGGTGCCTCTATCGTCGACGGCATCGTGTACACACGGATCGTCATCGAGGTCTGGACGAGGTTCTCGGTAGACGGTGTCTCGCCCTCGGCGGCCGGGGGTTCGTACTCAGAGACGTTGAACGTGGAGATTCTCACCTGACGCGTGAGCCGGGGGAGACGCTGGAGGAGGTCGACGGTGTCTGCCCAGGTCCCGCGCACGAGCATCGTAATCAGGATCTCGCTATAGCCCTCCTCGAGGAGCGACGGCTGTGCCGGGGTGATCGACGCGAACTCCAGCCCCGCAGCGTTCACATTGTCCTGGAGCTCCACGATCAACGACGGCAACTCCGGGGCCTCGGGCATCTGATTGGCGAGCCGCATGCGTTTGGCCTCGGTCTCCGCAGCTCTCGCCTTGATGGACTGACGCTGTGCGAGAAGCGCCTGGGCCTGAGAGATCTGCACGTCAGCTTCGGCGAGACGCTCGTCCACCTCGGCGATAGCACGGATCTGCGGGACGATCAGAAGGCCGACCACGACTCCGGCGAGGACAAGAAGCATCACGCCTACGAGGATCAGCTGATTGTTGTATGAGAGCTTCATGTCAGCGTTTCCCGTCCCCTACTGCCCGTTGACCGGAGCAACATCGGCCTCTGTATCGCCGTCTGGAAGCACGACCGAGGCGCTGATGGTGAACTCGATGACCGGCTGCTCTTCATACTCAGCCTTGGTGGAGGTGTCGAGCCACACACTCTCGAGCTGCTCCAGATCGGTAAGTCGCAGCAGGGTGCGAGCAACTGCCTTGTGCCCGATGTCCGGTGCGTCGTTGGGACTGTCCACCGCTCGCGAAGTGACATTTATCCCCGCGTCCTCGTCACAGTTCAGGGTGACCAGCCATACATCCGCGGGCAGGACCAGTGAGAGTTCGTTCACGAAGCGTCCCCAGGCGATGCGGTTCTGAAGGGCGAGCCGTGCGAGTTCGAGACGAGTGTCGAGTTCAGTCTCCTTCTGCTCGAAGATGGCGAACGACTCAGCCTGCGTCTGTAGATTCGCCTCCATCTGCTGGCGATCCTGCAACTCGGTGTTTCTCTGTCCGACCTGCATCGCCAAGATTCCATAGACGCCGAACAGAACGACGAGCACGACAAGCCCGGAGAAGGCAACGACCTTGATTCGCTGCTCGAAGGTGCGCTTCTCGAGAACTTCAGGAGGAAGCAGATTGATGCGTACCATCTAGCGCGCACCCCCCATCGCCAGACCGATAGACGGCGCCGACCCCATGCGGTCCGCCGTGATCGCGGCCTCAACAGAAGAGGATATTTGCACATGCCTGGTCGGATCACTCAAGCGGACGTCGGCCTGCAGGCCCTTCTCGAGATACGTAGTGATGTGCTTGAGCTGAGATCCGCTACCGGTCATATAGATCCTGCGAATCGAACGCGCCTGAGATGTCTGGGTCAGGTAGTAGTCCAGGGAGCGACGGACCTCGGCGATGAACTTGTTCGCCTCGCGCTCGAGTGCGTCCTGTGTCACCTGGAGCCTCTGCGCTTTCTCATCCTCCGCTGCCGGCGCGGCATGCGCTTCGGCGGAGATATCGGGCAGACCCGCTGAAATCTTGAGCTGCTCGGCCTCATCGAACGTAAGATTGAGCACATTCGCAACGGCCTGCGTGAACTGATTGCCCGAGAGCGAGGACACGCGCGTAAACCGCGGCACACCCTTCTCGACTACGACGATGTTCGTCAACCCTGAGCCGATATGAATCACTGCGACCGCTTCTCCGGCAACCTCATCCTCATCGGGTAGGACGCTTGTCTCCAGACCGAGAGTCGACCTGACGATCGCGAAGGGAGTGACGTCCACCGAAGCAAGGCGCAGACCAGCCCCGTGAACCGCTTCGACTGTAGCCTCGACCATATCGCGCTGAGCCGCGACGAGCAGGACTTCCATCATGTGCTCGTCGGCCGGAGTCATGTAGTCCCCGATTATCTGGAAGTCGAGGATCGCATCTTCCACGGGAATCGGGATGTAGTCCTGCGCCTGGTACTGAATGGCACCTGCGAGTTCGTCTCTTTCCATGAAGGGAAGGTCGATCAGACGGACGACGACCTTCTGGTTCGAGACGCCGGCGATCACATCACGACCTCGGATACCGGGCTGACGCCATAGTTCACGGATGGCCGAGGAAACGGCCGCGGAGTCGACGATCTCTCCGTCGACGACGGCCCCCATGGGCATCTCCACGCCAGCGTAGCCCACGAGCACAGGCCCGGAGGACGAGTGCTTGATTACGGCGACTCGCACGTGATCGGTCCCGATATCGAGACCGACAGGCGGTGCGCCCGAGCCCATCGAGAACAGGCCCACGGAGTCCTCCCTACCCTCTCTGCTACAACAAGGCTGCTACTATGCTACGTCGGCTCCGTTAGGTATCGCTGCCATGAATGACACACGAACCACTGCTAATGAAAGCGCATATCTCAACCGAATGCAAGAAACCGCGCCTCACCGCATGCGCACCCGAAGCCGACTTCGGAGCGGCGTGCGAGAAAGGGTGCTCTACTGTCGCGCCCACCCGCCGATGCTTACCATGTTCAGACCGAACCCGGGCATGGAGTGGGACACCACATCGCCGAGGTTCGGGCTTGTCCTGAGATCCATATTGTTGTTACCGCTGACATCGATGCCTTGAGAGATGACCGAGCCGACCATCATCACGCGCGCCTCGATGATGATCTGCTTATCGGCGAATAGCGCTCCCGCGTGTGTTGGCGCGCCAGAAGGGTTCTGCGGGTTTCCGCCGGACGAACTGCCCAGGCGGATGCTCCCCGGCGTGGCTATCCCGACCACCTGATCTCCGCGGAACGACTGGTTGTCGAGCGTCTGGCCTGTCGGCACAACGTCCGGCAGCAGACCATCGAGGGGGACGAAATCGCTGTTCACGAACCTGACATCGCCGTTCGCGACGATCGTGCCGTTTCCCACGTAGTTGATGTGGTCGGTGAAATCGAGGGGACCATCGATGAAAACCGTACCCCACACTGTGAGCGTGCGGGTGCTATGGTTCCACGCGAAATCGTCTGTAGGACGACCGAAGGAACTGTTGCCACCGATCACGAACGCGCTCGTGCGGCTCTTGTTCACGGTGGAGTCGTTGTCGATCACCTTGTAGGCATCCGCCCTTGCTCCTGCGGCCGCTGTCCCCAAGTACTTGAGCGGACCGCTCGGGGCCGGAACCGGACCCCACTCGTTGTTGATCTCGGTCGGTCTGAGCGCGGGATCTCCCTGGATGTTGTCCCTCGACTGCTCGACCGCTTGCGTGTACGTCGCGTCCAGATACTCGGCGTCAACCCTCGGGATGGTCATCTGGGGCACTGACCGGATGACGCGGGTGACTGCGGAGTTGACCACTTTGGGATCCGGTTGAGTGGGATCGACGTAGAGAAGTCCGACTTCCTGCAGGTAGCCGGACTTGACGTCGAGCGTGCCCCCGTTGATGTAAATCGGGCCCCAGCCGAATCCGCCAGCCATCGCGTTGCCCAGATTATCACCTTGCCTCAAGTCATCGAACGTGTAGAACGGGCCGTACACGGACGCATTCCCATTGAACTTGCCGCCCGCGCTCTGGTTGAACCCCGACCCGTACGCGATGTTCATCCCGTAGAGGTCCATCACGTAGAGCCGCGCGCGTATCGTCTCAGTCGAACCGTCCGCACCTCGACCAACCGAGGTCAACACGATCTCGTGTACAGATCCCGCAGTTGCGGTGACGGTCGCGTCCCCTGACCCGAGCTGGGCTCTCGTGAGCGTCAGTGGGAAATCGCTCTCTCGATACCCGCTTAGTCTTAGGCGGGCAACGGCGGTGTCGAGCGCACCGTTCGCCGCCTGGAATCCTTGGGCCTCCTGGGCGTTGATGTTAGCCTCGTGCAGGGTCTGAGACGCAATCGCGAAGCCACCGAACGCGACAACGGTGAGAACAGATATGATTCCCATGACGACGACCATCGCGTATCCCGCTTCGCTGGCGCGCGCCTGATGAAGAGAGTGTGCCGATGCAGACATCCTTCGTACCTCCCTGTTCTACGAGTCTCGGTTCCTGAATACGACGCGGACCGACTCTTGAACGCTCCTGCCGTCTACCGTCGAACGAATCGTGATCTCAACACTGCGAGCAGCGTCTGGCACTTGGGACATGTCGTCGATCCGCTCGCCGCTCGCGTTGAAGTACCTGAATAGCGGCAGCGGCGCGCCGGGGTCCGCGTTCGTCACCCGTGTTCCCCACCGAGCCACGAATCGAGCCGGAAGCACCCGCACGCCTGCCGAGTTCAACAAGAACACCTGTTGCTCGATGAACGTGTCTCCGCCTGCCGCTCCGAGCGAGAAGTTATGTTGCTCTTGCACGTCGTCGAGGTCCTGGTCCGTCCTGACCGAGAGCGTCGTCCCTGTGGGAGCTGGTGACGCCTCGATCCGAGTGTTCTGCATGAGGATTTCGCTCATTCTCGTAAGTGGGTACGTAATCTCCCTGGCAAGCTGCGCCTCCCGGTCAGCATTACGCTGTCCCAACGATACAACCTGGGAAATCGAGTACCCGACACCTAACACCACCCCGAGCAGCGCGAGCGAAACCATGAGTTCCGTGAGAGAGAACCCGCTGTCTTGACTCGCGCGTGTGCTCCGAGACGTCACAGCCGCCACATCCCCCAGTCGATGGCCGGGGTGACCGTGGGCGGGTTCAGCCATCGCGCCCAATCGTCGACCCCGCGAGCCGCCTGGCCGGTACTGTTTTCCGTCCGCGTGAAGCGAGCGACAGACGACGGAATCTGTACCGTAGCGCCTCCCGCAGGCGTCACCGTCACGAGACAACGGAACTCGATCCATCCCTCGTCTTTACCAACAAACTTGCCATTCTGCGGCGCTTTCCATTTCGCATTCGTGAACCGGGGATTCGACGAGCCGCTGCCCGCGAGATCGACCCAGTTGCCGGTCACTTTGTTAGCGTGGTACCGATACTGCCACCGATAGTTGACCGCGCTCGTCGAGAACGTAGGCGCGTTGGATGTCAAATCCAGATTGAGTTCCGCAGGGGAATTGTTCTTTCCCTCGTCGACGACTCCCACCACAGAGGTGAACGACCCGCGCGAGATGAAGAACGCCGTGACCGGACCAGCCGTGAAGTGGGGCGTGGTCTGTCCTTCCACTATCGGGCCGCGCGACGTAACGTCGACCCTATACCTACTGAGCGGGGATGTCGTGCCTGTCCAAACCTGAGGGCCGGTCCAATCTGACGGAGTCACGATCGCGGGCGTACCCACGAGGTTGAACGCCGACGATGTCGCAGACTGCATCGCCTGATCGACCTGATACGAGCGCACCCAGTCGGTGCCGTCCCTCGCGGGATCCCATCCAAAGGTCACTGCGTTCCCTGCCGAGTTGACCACATCCACCGTAGGCTCTCCCGGCGGATCGGGCGGGAAGTTGTCCACCGTCAAGCTCCACGCGCGCGCTGTGAGCTGGTTCCGGCTGTCACGGGCGGATGCGCGCATCTCGTAAACGCCGTCAGGAAAGTCGGCGACGTCGATGCTCATGCTGGTCGTGTTCCAGTGCCCGAACACGCTGTCACTCAGTTCGTTCGTGATTTTCTCCAGTACCAGAGTCCCTCCCGCGGTGATGTCGATACGCGTCAAGGTGACACTGGGTCCGCCCGTTGTCGCCGACAATCCGACCGGCACACTCGTACCACGCACCGCACCACTCATAGGCATGCTGGGACTGAGCACCACAGTCGGTGGTGGAACTGGCGGCTCCTCGCCGCCTCCGAACAGAGAGCCTGTCGCCCTGAGATTGCTGATGTGGGTTCCGGTGCGGAACGCGTGCGACCTGCCATCCGGTCCGACCGCTTCTACGGCCACCGCCACGTGCTTGTACGCCGGATTGGCCGTGTCCGGGTCCTGCTCAGGGAACCAACCGGGGGTGACGGTCGCTGAAACCGAGACGACGACTCCATCGATCGGCCCCGAGTGGGCGGCGGCAATCTGATTGACCCGCGTCTGGTTCACTTCGTTGAACTGAAGCTGGCGCACCTCTTCAAGAACCGAGTTACCTGCGTTCACGCACACTGCGTTCGCCTTGGACGCAACTCCAAGCATCGTTGACGTAGCGACAAGGCCAAATAGTGCCGTAGCCACAAAGAAGAGGATCGCGGATGCGATCAAGAGCTCGACGATAGTGAATCCGGTGTCCACACGACGCGCACCGCATCCGAGATCGGGGCTCACCACCCGCTCGCAATTGTTCGAAGCCATGCTCGACCGCCAATGCACTTCAGGGCGCGCTCCTTGAAGGGCGCCTCGAACACCAGTACTAGTATACCTATCGGCGCAGTCCTGCAGACACTTAAGCACAGATGGGCCGTCGTCCGCCGCCCGTGCTTCAGCTCAGCCGATACCGACGTGCGATGCCGAGCTCGATCTGCTCAGTGCGACATACGCCACCCCACGAGGGCCGGACCGAGTATCGACGTCAGCACTCTCCGACCGCAAGAAGCGAACCGAGACGGGTGACGAGCTTCCACGCCAGCTCAGGAACGGTCTTGCGAGATCCCCTCTAGCCTCGATTCTCCACGAAGCAATCGAGATTTCTGCTTGAAATAGAAGACGGTGACCCTCCGAGCTGGGATAATGGTAGTTGTGATACAGCCAAAGTCCCCA
>CAYGKH010000084.1:5670-7972 GCA_964350345.1 uncultured Coriobacteriaceae bacterium | reverse complement strand
AATCAACACTCGGCGCACTCTTGTCTTCAAGGCAGTCGTTAAAGAGCTACTCGAGCGCGCCGTAGTATGAGACCTCGGCCACGCCCGCGCCACTCCCGCGTATGGGATGACAGAGGGACGTACGCCGTCGGTCTCACACTCATCTACACCCTTGGTCGCTTCCGCCACCGCCAGGCGGAGTCTAGGATAGCCTCATGAACCCGAGGCGCGTGAACATACGACTCGACTCCCTCCCGCCGTGGGTCGTCGACACGACGATAGCGGTTGGTCTCGCGGTGCTCGCCTGCAGTCAGTTGTGGCTCTTCGACCGGTTCCAGCCTCCTTTCAGGATCCCCCCGACATCCCCGCCGGGGATCGGCGGTGCGGGGGGCGCACTCCCGTATCTCCTCGTCGCAGCCGTCTTCTTGCCGCTCTCCCTGCGACGCGTCTGGCCATGGGTGGCGCTGGTGGCCTCAGGAGTCTTCGCCCTGCTCTACGGCATGCATCCCTTCCCGCCGACGTTCACGACCCTCGCCCCGATGATAGGCATGTACTCGGTCGCTTCGTATGCACGCCGTCGCCACGCAGGGGTGGTCGCCTTGGTCGTCGGCGGCCTCGTCGTGGGGGTGCCCACCATCGCCTTTTCGTCGACGCGACTGATCGCCCAGGTGGTCGGCACTTTCGCGCTCCTTGCGGCTGCCATGCTCTTTGGGGATTCGACACGCAGCCGCCGCGAGTACATCGCAGAGGTGGAGCGTCGAGCCGCCGAAGCCGAGCGCGCACTGGAGGAGGAAGCGCGCCGACGCGTCGAGGAGGAACGAACACGGATCGCCCGCGATGTTCACGACGTGGTGGCGCACTCGCTCTCGATCGTCGCCATACAGGCGGCGGCGGCCGACGCGCTTATCGAGTCCGACCCTCAGCAAGCCCGCCACTCGATCGGACACGTCCGCGCAACGGCCAAACAGGCCCTCTCCGAGCTCCGGTCGACCCTCGACATGCTCCGGACGGGCGAGGAGGATCCGCCGTTGGCACCGACAGCAGACCTCGGAGAGATAGAGTCGCTCGTAGGTCCCGTTCGCGAGGCGGGCATCGAGGTCGACCTGCGGATCCAGGGGGACCTGCGCGCCGTGCCGGTGTTCGCCTCTGTGTCTGCATACCGCATCGTGCAGGAAGCCCTCACCAACGTGGTACGGCACGCTCACGCCTCCTCCGTACAGGTCTCCCTTGCGATCGGTCCCGGCTGGCTCGACATCGAGGTCGTCGCTGAGGCGGAGAACGGCGAGGAGGCCGTGAGACTCTCGGCGCAGTCGCATCCGGACGTCATCCTCATGGACATCCGGATGCCGGTGATGGATGGGTTGGAGGCGACCCGGCGCATCCTGGTGGAGAAGGACGACCCGGCGCCTCGCGTGCTGATACTGACGACGTTCGACGCTGACGAGTACGTCTACGAGGCGTTGCGTGCCGGAGCGAGCGGCTTCCTCCTCAAAGACACCGAGCCCGAGCAGCTCATCTCGGCGGTGCGTGTCATCGCAGCTGGCGACGGTTTGCTCGCCCCCTGCGTGACCCGGCGGCTCATCCGTGAGTTCGCGACCCGTTCCGAGGTGCGGCAATCCCGCCCGGAACGCCTCTCGGCGCTCACCGAGCGAGAGCTCGAGATCCTGACCCTCGTAGCCCAGGGCCTCTCGAACGGCGAGATCGCGGCGCAGCTGTTCATCAGCCCTGCGACGGCGAAGACCCACGTCTCCCGCGTACTGATGAAGCTCGACGCACGCGATCGTGCCCAGCTCGTCGTGATGGCTTACGAGAACGGGCTCGTCGTACCGGCTCCTCCGTTCGAGTGACCCGGCCCGCTCACGTACGACCCGGGTAGTACACGAATCCGCTCCCCTGGTCCGACGCTTCTCGCCCTCCTCGGCCCTACCGTGGATGCATGACCACATCCGCGGAGGTGCAACATGGCATACAGTAAGACGCTGCGGCGACATCGAGGATGGATCGCCACCGGGACGCTCGTCGCAATAGTGGCGATCGCGTTCGCGATCTACCAGCGATCAGGACCCGAGGCGCCACCCCTCGTCTACACCACGGAACAAGCGTCGATCGCGACGCTCTCGGAGACGGTCGCGGGCACGGGCAACCTCGAGATCGATGGGACGACCGCGGTCTACCCCTCTGCCGCCGGTGAGGTCGCATCGGTCGTGGTGAGCACCGGTTCCACGGTCACCACCGGGGCCGTCCTCTTCTCCCTCGACGCCTCGAGCGCCAAAGCCACCACCGCCCGGGCGCTGGCGAGTTACCGGCAGGCCCAGCAACAGGT
>CAYGKH010000084.1:0-5570 GCA_964350345.1 uncultured Coriobacteriaceae bacterium | reverse complement strand
CCAAAGCCACCACCGCCCGGGCGCTGGCGAGTTACCGGCAGGCCCAGCAACAGGTGGCCAAGGCTGAACAGGCACTGACCGAGGTCACCGCACGGAGCAAGGAGCCGAGTTCGACGGCGAGCGCGACCGACATCGCCCTCGCCCAAGCCGAGCTCTCCTCGGCACAGGCGGGCCTCGCCTCGGCCCAAGCGCAACGTGCCACCGCGCTTCTCGACTACGAGAGCTCTCGCAATGCCGAGAGCGACCTCGTCGTGACCGCTCCGTGCTCGGGGGTCGTCTGGTCGCTCGATATCGAGGCCGGCGACACGGTCTCGCCCTCGAGCGGTTCCTCAACGGCCTCTGGCTCGTCCCAGACGAACTCCGAAGGCGCCGGCTCGAGTACGTCCAGCGCTCCTGTGGTCATCGCACCGGAACAGCCGCTCGCGCTACACCTGACGATCAACGAGGTCGATCTTCCTTCCCTCGCGGTGGGGCAACGCGCAGATATCGTGTTCGACGCCTTCCCCGAGCTGACCGCCACCGGCAAGGTCTACGAGATCGCCGATGAAGGCAGCAACAACCAAGGCGTCGTCACGTTCGATGTCTGGATCTCCCTTGATGTCGCGGCGGAGGGATTACGCGCGGGGATATCGGCGGCTGCGACCATCGTCACCAAGGTCGCCACGAACACGCTCGTCGTCCCCAACGCAGCTGTGAAGAGCGATGACGACGGAAGTCCCTACGTCGAGGTACTTGCTGCCGGCGACGAGTCGCCGCGCCGGGTGACGGTCCAGACCGGACTGAGCAGCGCCACACAGACAGAGATCCTCGAGGGTCTCTCGGAGGGCGACGTCGTGGTCACTCAGACCGTGGAGTCCTCCGCTGGGAGCGACACCGGCAGCCAGCAGGCGCCGGGGGGAATGATGATGCCCGGCATGGGAGGCGGTCCCCGTGGGTAGCCTTGTGATCGAGACCTCCGGACTCACGAAGGTCTACGACGGGGCCGGAGCGGAGACCCACGCCCTGCGCGGTGTCTCCTTCGATGTCACCTCAGGCGAGTTCGTCGCTGTCATGGGCCCTTCGGGATCGGGCAAGTCGACGCTCATGCACATCCTCGGCTGTCTCGATGTCCCAACCGAGGGCACCTACCGCCTCACAGGACACGACATCGCTGAACTCGACGAATACGACCTTGCCGTGATCAGGCGGGAGACGGTGGGGTTCGTGTTCCAGTCGTTCAACCTCCTCCCCCGCTCAACCGTGATGCGCAACGTCATCATGCCGATGTTGTATACGCGGGTCTCGCGCGACGAACGCGACGAGCGTGCGGCGGCGGCGTTGCACTCGGTGGGCCTCGAGGAGAAGTTCTGGACCCATCGCTCCAACGAACTCTCCGGGGGCCAGATGCAGCGGGTCGCCATAGCGCGCTCGCTCGTCAACAACCCCTCGCTCATCCTCGCCGACGAGCCCACCGGCAACCTCGACACCGCGACCGGCGACTCAGTCATGGAACTCTTCGCACGACTCAACGCCGAGGGGCGGACGATCGTCCTCATCACCCATGAGCCCGATATCGCCCAGAAGACTCGACGCGTGATCAGGATCCAGGACGGCCTGATCGTCGAAGATGCCGATGTCGATCAGGCGCATATCCGCAAGTACGAGAGTCCCGCAGGCTCGCTGTCGGGCGGAGGTGCCTGATGCGTGCGTCGGATCTCATCGCCGAGACGCTGCACTCGCTCACAGCCAACAAAGTTCGCAGCGGCCTCACCGTGCTCGGCATCGTCGTAGGCATCGCCTCGGTCATCGCGATGATGGCACTAGGAACGGGGACCCAGGCCTCGATCGAGCAGAGTATCCAATCGGCAGGCTCGAACCTGCTCACCGTCATGCCCTCAGCAGGGGGCGGTCAGGGGGGCGGGGTACGCATGGCCGCATCGGATGTCCAGAGCCTCACCCGCGACGATGCCGAGTCGCTGCTCGATCTCTCGTACGTCACGGGCGCGGCGCCGGAATCGCAGGGCATGGGTCAGCTCATCGGCCCCGCGAGCAACGCGAACACACAGATCCTTGGGGTCACTCCAGCGTACGCCGAGGTCAAAGGCCTCACCCTCACCAACGGGGCGTTCGTGTCCGAGCGTGACGACGTCGCCAGCGCCCAGGTGGTGGTTCTCGGCTCCACCCTCGCCGAGAACCTCTTCGGGGAGGGTGCCGACCCGGTGGGCGAGCGAGTGCGTTCGGGCAACATGCTCCTCACGGTCATCGGAGTGCTTGCCGAGAAGGGTGTCTCCGGCATGACGAGCGTCGACTCGGCGGCACTCATTCCACTCTCGACCCATGCTCGATACGTCTCAGGCAGCACCTCCTTGACGTCGATCACGCTCGCGGTCGCGGCTGAATCCGAGATGAGTCTCGCCGAGAACGCGGTCGAGGGACTCCTGCTGCAGCGCCACGGCATCTCGGACGCGAACAACGCCGACTTCAGCATCATGAACATGGCGGACCTGCTCGACACCGTCTCGAGCGTGGCCTCGACCTTCACCGCCCTCCTCGCGGGGATCGCCGGGATCTCGCTGCTCGTAGGCGGCATCGGCATCATGAACATGATGCTCACCACGGTGACGGAGCGGACCCGTGAGATCGGACTGCGCAAAGCGGTCGGTGCCGACAGCGGAGCGATCTCGGCGCAGTTCCTCGCCGAATCGGTCACCCTCACGCTCGTGGGTGGCGCCCTCGGGGTGGTCGCAGGATGGGGCATCGGCACGGGGGCAGCGACGCTGCTCGGGATGTCGGCGATCGTCTCGATCGAATCCATCGCGCTCGCTGCAGGCGTCTGCGCGTTCATCGGTGTCGTGTTCGGCTACTACCCTGCACGCAGGGCTGCGGCACTCAGCCCTATCGAAGCACTGAGATACCAATAGACCGCGCCTTCGACGGCCTGGTCCGGAAGGAGTCCTACATGAATACCAAGAAGACGATCGTACTGGTCACGGTGGCATCACTCCTCTTCGCTGCCACCGGGTTCGCGGCCGGGTACTTCTATCAGAAGAGTCAGGTGCCGGGATTCGGCGGCGGCCAGGCGGAGAGGGCCATAGGTGCCGGGCCGATGGCCCAGCTGACCGATGAGGAGCGTGCCCAGCTCGAGTCGATGAGCGATGAGGAGCGGCAGGCCTTCCTGCAGGAACGGATGGGCGGCGAAGCGCCCGGCGGCGGACCCATGCGCGGCGGAACGCTCGAAGGTGTGGTGGTCGACCAGGACGCCGACGCCATCACGATCGAACTCGCCTCCGGCGGCTCTCAGACCGTCTACCTGGATGACGAGACGATACTCGCGTTCGCCGAGGATACGGGCGATCTCGCCGTTGGAGCTGACGTGCTGCTACTCGCAGAGCCCGTCGCCGACGGGGTCACGACCGCCCGCGTCGTCGTGGTGCGATAGCACGGCAGGCATCATGCTGGGTCGCGGATAGCGGCCCCGAGCTCGACTTCAGGTTCTCGAAGACATTCGTCGGCTCTGACTTCGGTGTCGCCGAGTGGACGTGGTCGGGCGTAGACCCGCCCAGCGGCAAGCGATTCGCGGTGAAGGGCGTGTCGCTACTCGAGGTCCAGGCGGACCGGATCGTCCGAGAGACCGTCTACTACGATGGCGCGACGGCTCCGTACTCTCCGCTGCTGATGGAACAAGCACCACCGGGAGCGTGAGTCCCGCCAGCCTGGGCAAGCTGCTTCGGCGCCACGACGACCCGGAGACGCTGCGCGCCCGCTAACGAGGTTAGACCATGCCCGCTACGGCTGCCGGCATCTCACTCCACGTGCGGTTCTCGAGCTCGCGACCGGCTGCCTTCTTGCGAACACCGCCCCACTGCTTGAAGAAGAAGGGAACGCCAGAGTCGACGCACAGGTCGCGTATCTCAACTACCCATTCAGCTTGCATCGGTCGAGCGCCGGGGCCAGATTCCCCACCGGCTATAACCCAGTCGATCCCATCAAGGCCTAGATCCGAAAGTGGTCCGAGGAGCGGCTCGAGCGACAGGAATCTCACAGCAGCAGGAACCTCACGCAGTAGCTCGACGCGAGTCAGTCGGGGGCTATCCTCTACCGTGACGCCCATCCACACATTCCGCGGCCATCGAACCAACGGAGCCACTTCTGCGAGCCGCTCTGCGCGCTTGGTCAGCAGTTGATAGGTGTGACGGGGCGTGCACTCCATCACCTCGAAGACGCGGCGAATAAACTCCAAAGGAACCTCTTCATGGAACAGGTCGCCCATGGAGTTGACGAACACCATTCGAGGCCTAGACCACGTATCGGGCAGACCAAGCATGAGCTCATGCGTGCGCACAGCGAAGCCATCACGGTAGTTCCGCTGCCCCATCGCCTGAAGGCGCTTAGCCATACGCTCCGCATAGCAGTTGAGACAGCCTGGCGACACCTTGGAGCACCCGGTGACCGGATTCCAGGTTACTTCCGTCCACTCTATCGACGTGATGCTCATCCTACCTACCAAAGTCTCTGAGCAGATGGTTGGCAATTCCCAGCGCAGCTGATTGCGCCTTGACGCTTGGGTTCGAAACGCACAACACCAGAGCGAACAAAGGTGCGCCCTTGCTGTTTCTGAGTATCCCAGCCTCGGAGACCGCTGGGAAGGCAGATTTCAAGCGGCGCCGAACGAAATCAACCACATGCGGCGTTGATGCGTCCTTGAAGAGGTGTTCTTGCTCCGACTCGTCAAACAGTGACTGCTGCCCGCTTGGCTGATAGAACTCTTCATACCAGGCCGATGTCCCAAACACGGTGTCGAGACGCGTTCTCCACGAGTCCGGCAGCTGACCGTCATCCATCATCATTCGAATTACGCCGCCGAGCGGGAAAAGGTACCAAACATCACACGCGCCGCTGCCTGCCAGTCTCTGAACGAGGCCCCATCCCACCTCAAGGCCATACGGATCCAAGAAGACCAGGGCCCTTGTGGACCTCCAGTCGACAGTCGCGATGTACTCTTCTAGCGCAGTATTCGCATCTTCACAGTGCACACTGACCGCACCCGCAGCGGACGGGAAATCGCTGGCAACTACGGCTTCAAGTTCCAGGCATGATCCCCTATCGGCATCGATGAAGATGAAGCGGTCGAAACCACGAGCCGAGTCGGCCGAAGCTCGCAGGGCGCGAATCGCTGAACCGACCAGGAACTCCTCTGTGGCTGCACGTTCCGATTCATCACCGAAGAACGAATCAATCTCAGCAGCAACGTCACCCGCTGCGTCGACGGACTTGAGCGCCTGCCTGCCTCTGCCCGCGAATGCATCAACGTAGTCGAGCGTGCACCAAGTTTGGTTCTGCATCACGTGAAGGTACGACTGCGCATACCGCTCAATACAGTCAAGCTTCGATTCGCTCCAGCTTCCCCCGAACTTGCGCATGATCTCCCTCCCCCGCGTGACACTGTACCTCACTGGCCTGACACCGGCGACGGAGCTCTCGGCATCGGTTCCGGGCGTTGGTCTAACGATGTAGCGCATCACCAGCGGTGCATGACTTGCCTTAGGTGCGCGCCCACAGAAGCAGTGCATCGTGTCCGTCCTCGTGACAGG
>CAYGKH010000083.1:0-8126 GCA_964350345.1 uncultured Coriobacteriaceae bacterium | reverse complement strand
GGATGACGACATCCAGCCCGCTCTCGACCAGACGCTTGGCGCGCTCCATAACGAGTTCGGCCACTGCGATGTGGTTCTCGGCCGGCATGTCGAAGGTCGAGGAGACCACCTCGCCATTGATCGAGCGCTCCATGTCGGTGACCTCTTCAGGCCGCTCATCGACGAGAAGACACATCAGGTACGCCTCGGGATTGTTCTGTGAGATCGAGGCTGCGACCTCTTTGAGGATGGTCGTCTTTCCGGCTTTCGGCGGGGAGACGATCAGGCCGCGCTGCCCCTTGCCGATGGGAGCGACCAGGTCGATGATCCGGGCGGTAAGCGCCTCGGTTCCGATCTCGAGACGGAATCTCTCATCCGGGTAGACGGGAGTGAGGTCGCGGAAGTTCTTGCGGCCTCGGGTCTCCTCGGCGGGTCGACCGTTGACCGTGTCGATGCGCTGAAGCGCGGGGTACTTCTCGCTCTCCTTCGGCGGACGAACCTGTCCCCGGACGAAGTCCCCGCGACGCAGCTCGCCACGACGTACCTGGGACATCGCGCAGTAGACGTCGGAGTCACCGGGGAGGTATCCGCTGGTGCGGATGAATCCGTACCCCTCAGGAAGGACATCGAGCACTCCGGATATCTCGATGAAACCCTCGGCCCTGACCTTGGCCTCGAGGACCGCGTCGATCAGTTCGTCCTTCCTCTTGAGCGCCTTGACGTCGAGTGAGAGCTCCGCCGCCATCTCTCGGAGCTCGGCGACCTTCTTGGCCTCGAGATCTTCTCGCTTGACGGATGGACGCGGCGGCTGTTGTTGCTGTGGCTGGCCTCCGCCGCCCCTGCGGCCCCTCTTGCGCGGTCTTCCACTCATGAGTTCTTGACCTTCTCCCAGTCTGCAAGGAACGACTCAAGTCCGCGATCGGTCAGCGGATGTTGCACACACTTCGCGAGCGTCGCCATCGGCACCGTCGCAATGTCAGCACCGATGAGTGCCGCCTGCAGCACGTGCTGCGGATGACGGACCGACGCGGCGATGACCTCGACCTGATGGCCGAAGTCGTAGTTATTGAGTGCTGCGACGACGTTGGCCAGGTGTTCGGAGCCGTCCTCGGAGATATCATCGAACCGGCCGATGAATGGTGAGACGTACGCCGCGCCGGAGCGGGCTGCGAGCAGCGCCTGCGGCACGGTGAAGCACAGCGTCATGTTGACCTTGATGCCCTTATCCGCAAGCGCACGTGTCGCCGCGAGACCCTCGGGCATGGTCGGGACTTTGACGACCACGTTCTCGTGCAGAGCTGCGAGCTCGATTCCCTCGGCTACGATCTCCTCACGCTTGAGGCTCACCGTCTCCGCCGAGACCGGGCCGTCGACGATATCGCAGATCCGCACGATGTGCGCGTGGAACTCGGAGAGCCGGCCGCCCTCACGCGCGTAGAGTGTGGGGTTTGTGGTGACGCCTGCGACCACACCCCAACTCGCGGCCTCCTCGATCTCCGAAATGTTCGCTGTGTCCAGGAAGAACTTCACGTTCCCTCGCTTTCCTACCCACTCTCGCGTCCGCGTTGCGGACGGCTGCCTACTTGTCCCCGAGCACCGCGTTCACCACGTGCTCGAGCGTATCCGCCACTGTCCGATCGATTTGGTGGCTATAGATGACCGGGATGCCGTGCTCCCGGGCAAGCTCCTCGATGTAGAATCCGAGCATCCGGATGCTGTCGAAGTTCGTCCGGTACCGCTCGAACGGGCGCAGGCCGTCGGTCTGCACTTCACGGATGTAGAAGTGGCTCCGATGGGCATCCTCGTCCTCGACAGAGATGAGCAACTGCACGACCCGGGCACCGGGAAAATCCTTCGGTTCGATGTAGCCGGGTACGAGATGCACTCCTTCGATGACCAGACTCACGCCCTCCTCCGTGCTCCGCTCGATGAGGGCTTTGACACCAGTCGCGACGACCGCCGCCTGCTCCCGGAATCCGACGATGACCGGATTGGCTCCATGGGGTACCGGGACTCGGAGACTGCGCCACGCGTCGAAAGCGCTCTCGTGGAGCGCGGGCATGAGTTCCCTTGTAAAGATACCACGCATGACCTCTCGAATGGAATCGGTACTCACGAAACGCGTGATGCCGAGGCGGTGCGCGACCTCAGAAGCGATCGTAGACTTGCCGACTCCCGTGGTCCCGCCGATTAGTACGATCACAGGCATGTCCAGTTTGCCGAGTTCGGCCATGCGCGCATAGCGGTCGGCGTAGTCACTACCGGCCATCTCCGTGAGGCATTCGATGGCCAGATCTTTGAGACGCTGCATCGAGATCGCTAACTCGTCGCGCTCCCGAAGTCCATCCTGGATCGCCTGGGCGACCGCGTACGCCTGGGAAGGAGCCAGTCCGGTCGCAGTGAACGACTGGGCGAGTAGCCCCTTGGAGAACGGCAGCCCGTGATGCTTGTCCGATAGCGTGATTGTGTGCCCCTGCGGTGGCACTTTTAAGCCCCCCTCGTTGCGGCCCGCTCTAAGGCCAGCCGTGCCGTGGCGTCAAGGGCTGCATCCAGGTCGCCCCCGTCGACGCACACCGGCACGTTGTCGCACAGCACGGTCGGCACACCGGCCTCGTCGCCCGCAGCCGCGACCACATCGATGGCCGCCGCCTTCAGCTCGGTGAGCAGCAGGTCGTATCGGCCAGCACACGCCTGCATGTCTCGACGGAGAAACGACCGATTCGACAGGTGCGGGCTCGCGCCCACCACGGTGCATCCGAACTCTGTCTCGAGATGTGCGGTGAGCTTGGGCAACACGCCTTCGGGCGCCGTGGTCGCAAAGAAGACACGCGCTCCCTCGACAGGCTCGATGGGCGCCGGCCGGAACGTAGTGGCCACGACCGGCACTCCGGGGCGCGCTTCGCGAACCGCGGCTGCAAGCGCCGCGATCTCTTCGGGGGAGGCGTTGGGCTCCTCGGCGGTGGCGAGGATCACCGCATCGGCCCGACCGAGCCTAAAAGGGCCGAAGTAATCGCGCACGTAGGTGAGTCCCCGGCCCGCGCCGACGACGAGTATGGTCGCGTCTGCGTGGACCGGCGGGATCGCTGCACCCGAGCCCTCGAGTACAAGCATCTCCTTGCCGAGCGAGTCGGCGAGCCGCGCGCCTTCCCCAACGTTGCTGAAGAACGTCTCGCCTGCCATTCCGCCACCGCAGCGGCGGCATCCGACGGTGGTGACGCGGCTCATCACGGCATCCTCATAGTTGTCCGAAGAGGCGTGCTTGCCCTGGCGTGCCAGTTCGAGCAGGTCGGGTGTCGTCAGGGCGACCTGATCGCCGTGTATGAGCTCCGGTTCGCTCGGCCCTCCCCTGCCCATTGCGAGCACGACGATGTCGCGGCCTGCTCCCTTGAGGTGCCGGGCCAGATACGCCGATATCGCCGTCTTGCCGACCCGCTTCCCGGTACCGATCAGCGCAAGAGTCGGCGTGTTCGTGCGCAACCGTGCGCCGGGCGGCGAGAAGTGGAAGTCGGCTCCCCGGTACTCGACCCCGTATGAGAGCGCGATTCCGGCAAGGCGGAACCGGTCTGCCGAGGTCACCACCGGCTCATCGGACAGATCGACCACGCTGCACGGCTGGTAGCGCTCGATCGCGGCAGCAAGTGCCTCCTCGGCCGTGTCCGCCGCCACCAAAGGGACACCGTAGGTGTCGATCCCCGCATCGAGGTCCACCTTCTCGGTCCCGCCGAGGAACGCAGCAGCGACCACCTCGTGTTCGCGGCCGAGCGCCGCAAGAGCGAAGCGCACGACCGGAGGATAGTGCTCGCCATCGATGAGCGCCACAACGCGTGTCACTGCCCGACCTCCTCTTCGGTGTCGGGTCTCCAACCGCAGTAGCGGCGGTGGGCGTCGTGGAAGTCTGCGACACACTCGGGGTCGGCGAAGGGCTCCTTCAACAGCACGCGGACCTGACTCGACTCGCGGACCTCGATGATGTTGTAGCAGGGGCGCACCCTGCCGCGCAGGCGGTGCGAGCAGGCCGTCCCCGCGTTGACGATCAGCATGTCCTCGAGTCTCCATACGTTGGGCACGTGCTTGTGGCCGCACAAAACGAGGTCGGTCCCACAGTTCGACAGAACCCGCAGCAGGTCACCAGCATCGAACACGATGTTGCGTTCTCGTCCGGTACCGGGCACGGACACGAGGTGGTGGTGCATGCAGATGACCTTGAAGTCGTCCGGGTCGCTGAACCGCTCCTCGATCCACCGGTAACGCCCGCGACCGACCCGGCCCGAATCCAGATCGGGCTCGGAGGAGTCAATGCCGAGGAAGCGCATCCTGTTCACCAGGAGTTCCTGACTCCGGGCGCCGAACAGTTCGGCGAAGTGCTCGTCGCCCACGTTTCGAGAGTCATGGTTGCCCATCAGCACAAGCCGGTGCGGACACTCCAGCCGCTCGAGCAACCGATGGGCCTGGCGGAACTCCTGGCGAAAGCCCATGTCGGTGAGGTCACCCGTCACGATGACCACATCGGGCCGTAACTCGTTCAGCTCATCGATCACGCGAGTCGCAAGGCTCGGGATGTGATAACGCGACCCACAGTGCATGTCGGAGATATGCGCTATGACGAACGATCCGTCGTCACTCACGACCGCTCCCTCTCTCCCGTCACCGCGGCAGCGACTGTCTGATCGCATCACCGTCAGGAGCCAGCCCGCCAAGGCGATCGAAACGGCTGCTGAAGCCGAAAAGTGACCTCAACAGCCAACTGTAGTCAGGTTCGCGGTAGGTGACGATCAGAGGTTCGCCGTCGATGCCGCCAAGTTCGGCTGCTCGATCGAGCGCGTCATTGAACGTGCCCGTCGAATCGATGAGACCCATCTCCTCGGCCACCGTACCCGGCCATATCCAGCCGGTCGCCATCTCCTCGACTGCTGCCTCGCTCAGCCCTCGCCCCTCGGCGACGATCCTGATGAACTCGCGGTACGAAAAGTCGAGGTGCTCCTCGAAGAGCGCTGTCTCAGTCGCGGTGAGGCTGCGATACGGGCTGCCTGCATCCTTGTGCTCGCCGGAGGTCAACACCGTGAACTCGATGCCGAGGGCCTCAAGCAGGCCGGCGACGTTCGGAATCTGTGCGATCACGCCGATCGAGCCGATCGAGGAGGTGGGCGTGGCGATGATCTCGTCACCCTGTGATGCGACCATGTACGCACCGGACGCTGCTACGTCACCCACGCTCACGATGATCGGCTTTTCGATGCGCGCGGTCTCGATAGCGATCTCTTGAGAAGCCGCGACGGTACCTCCCGGCGAGTCGACGCGGATGAGAATCGCCCGGACGCGCGGATCTTCGTCGGCTTGCCGGAGCTGGTCGACGAAGTACTCGGGGGTGACGATGCCGCTGTGGATGCTCCCCGTTCCCGCGATGACCCCATCGAGGTAGATGAGTGCGACAGCGTCACCGGAGCTAAGAGACGGAGTACCGGTATCCAGCACGCCGATGAAGGCGAACGAGCTACATGCACACGCCGCAAGCACGAGAACAACAAGGGCCCCGACGAACCATTTCCAGCCAGCACTCGAGCGCTCCCGTGGAGGCGACTGGCCGCCTGTCACCGGCACGGTATCTGAAGTCGAGGGGCTATCGAACTGATCGTTCATGGGGTCCTCCGCTAAAGGGCTGCACCGCAGGCGCAGAAGGGCGGGAATGACTCATATCTTCCCCGACAGCGCCGTCCCGGTCAACATAAAGTATCCGCACCTCGGCGAGGGTACGTACGCTCAAACGAGTTGTGCGCCGACCCGTGCTACACCCAGGACACGGGGGGCACAGCGCCCGGACAACCCGGCAACGATCCCTGCGGCCCGCTCGGCCACACCCTCTGCCTGAACTCGTGCCGCCGCATCATCACGTGCGCAGATGAGCCCAACGACGGTCGGCCCGGCGCCGGAGAGCACGGCCCCGAGAGCACCGGCGTCGATCAGTATCGCCCGAATCTCTTCGAAATCAGGGATCTCTTCAGCGCGGTACTGCTCATGGATCCGGTCGGCAAGCCCTGCAGCGATCAGATCACGATCACCGAGCACCATCCCTGCAGCGAGCGCTCCTGCCCGTCCGGCGCTGAACGCCGCGTCCGAATGGGGGACATGGCGCGGCAGTAGCGATCGCGAGTACGTCGTCGCCAGTGGCGTGTCGGCTGTGACCACCACTGCGGCAAGGCCACGCCCCGGCTCGATGTGCCGGGCTTTCGGCCCACCGTCATCCCAGGCGATGGTGAAACCGCCGAGGAGCGCTGCCGCGACATTGTCGGGATGCCCCTCCATCTCGGCTGCGAGCGCGTGGATCCGCGTGGCATCCAGGCGAGCGTGGCACAGCCGGTTCGCGAGCAGCATGCCCCCTACGATCGCAGCTGCCGAGGAGCCCAGTCCCTCTCCGGTCGGGATCTCGTTCTCGCACTCGACAACGGCTGCAAGCCCATCCTTGCCGACATCGGCGAAGACACGCGCCATCGCTTGCGCCACCTGATTGTCGGACGATTCAGAGAGTCTGCCTGCACCGACACCGGTCACGTTCACCGACCACGCCTCGGCGAGCCGGGCGGTGAACCGGTTATGCAGTTCGAGTGCAAGACCGAAGGAGTCGAAACCCGGTCCCAGATTGGCGCTCGTTGCGGGGACCTTGACGGTGACGTCAACGGGAGCCATCGGGTACCTAGAGCTCTTCGACGCGAAGCATCGTGCCGACCGAATCGACGACGGAGAGTGCGGCTATCTCTTCAATCGCCGTACGGACCGCTCGCTCGCTCGCCTGGTGCGTGACGTAGACGATCTCTGCTGTCGGGGCATCGTCGGTCTTCTGAATCACGCTTGCGAGCGAGACTCTGTGGTCTCCGAACACTTTCGCGACCGTCGCGAGCACGCCGGGCTGGTCGACGATCTGAAGTCGCACATAGTAGGAGCTCTCAAGCTCGCCGATGTCGCGTACGGGCAACTCCTCGTTACACGTACAGCCGACCAGGCCGAGACATCCGCGCGTGATATGGCGTGCGACCTCGATCACATCGCCAACAACCGCACTCGCTGCGGGGAGCGAACCGGCTCCTTCTCCGAAGAACATCGTCTCTCCCACCGCGTCCCCGACGACGTAGATCGCGTTATACACGCCGTTGACGCTGGCGAGCGGATGCGCGAGCGGGATCATCGTCGGGTGCACGCGGATGTCGATACCGCTGTCGGTCCGACGGGCGATGGCAAGCAACTTGATTGCATATCCCATCTGGGTGGCGTACGCGATGTCTCCGGGACTCAGCGAGCGGATGCCCTCGACAGGGACCTCCGCGATCGAGACCCGGCTGTTGAACGCGATCGACGCAAGAATGGCGATCTTTGCAGCCGAGTCGTGACCATCGACGTCCGCAGCAGGATCGGCCTCGGCAAATCCCTTCGTCTGCGCCTCGGCGAGCGCGGTTTCGTAGTCCAGGCCGTCGTCGGCCATACGGGTGAGCATGTAGTTAGTGGTGCCGTTCACGATACCCATGACGCTGAGAATCTCGTTGGAGACCAGACAGTGCTTGAGCGGGCTGATGATGGGGATGCCGCCGCCCACACTCGCCTCGAACGCAATGTCGACGCCGTGAGCCGCCGCCGCGTCCATGACCTCCTGTCCGTGCGTAGCCATCAGTGCCTTGTTGGCGGTAACGATGCTCTTGCCGGCCGCAAGCGCATCCAGCACGATGCTTCGGGCGACGCCCGTCCCGCCGATCAACTCGATGACGATGTCGATGTCCGGATCGGCGATGACATCGGTCGCGTCCGTGGTGAACGAGCCCTCGGGTAGGCCGAGGTCGGTCGCTCGATCCGGGTTGCGATCCGCAAACCGGGTCAGAGCGATATCGACACCCGCCCTACTGCGGAAGTCTGCACTATGACGCTCGAAGATCTCGAAGACTCCCGAGCCCACGGTGCCAAGCCCGATAAGTCCGACGTTGACAGTGCGCATGAATCTCCTCCGTGGTGGCGTGGCGGTAGACGGGCCGGCCGAAGCGGCCTCGGACTCATTGTACCCGAGGCCGGGGAGGCTCCGTACCATCTTCTATCACGCCGTAAGCGCGTGACCGGCGATACCCGAGTGGATAGTCTCCTCCGTACGGAGGTGCACTGGCCGTGTAGAC
>CAYGKH010000082.1:3997-8126 GCA_964350345.1 uncultured Coriobacteriaceae bacterium | reverse complement strand
GCAGGGCCTGTACCTCTTCGTCCATCTCCCGGCTGAGCCTCTTGTGATCGACACCGACGAGCGTCGAGTGCGCCAGGTCCTTCTCAATCTGTTAGGAAATGCTGCGAAGTTCACGCCTGAGGGCGGGGTCCGGGTCCGGCTTGATTCGATCGAGGGGGAGGCACTGATCGAGGTGATCGACAGCGGGATAGGTATCCCTGCGGACCAGGCCGACAGGGTGTTTCAGGAGTTCGAGCAGATCTCCCGCGCTGACGGCTCGAAGTCGGCGGGCGCCGGGCTCGGCCTCAGCATCTCCCGACGGCTTGCCGAACTGCTCGGCGGGTCGCTTCTGGTGGAGAGCGAATCCGGGCAGGGTAGCCGGTTCGTGCTCCGCCTGCCCCTGTCGAAGTATGCGTACGCGGTGCCCGGGGCATGATTCCCGGACCGGACAGTGCGACGGGGCTAGGGTCGTCGCTGTGAGGTCGCGGTGATCCTTTTGGCGCGAGCGTTCTTCGACCGTGACCCTCGCGAGGTCGCCCCGGATCTCCTCGGCAAGGTGTTGGTGAGTCGTGTCGACGGCGTCGAGACCGGCGGAGTGATCGTCGAGACAGAGGCGTATCTCGGGGAGGGTGATCCAGGCAGTCACGCCTCGACCCGCGGGATCACGCCGCGCAACTCGGTCATGTACGGCCCCCCGGGAACCGTCTACGTCTACTTCACGTACGGTTGTCACCACATGCTCAACTTGGTCTGCGACCATGAGGGAGTAGCCGGGGCGGTGCTGATCAGGGCGATCGAGCCATCGCTTGGGTTAGACGTGATGTCCCGGAGGCGTTCGGGCAAGTCGGGAGTCGAGATCGCCAACGGCCCCGGCAAGCTCGCCGAAGCGCTCGGGATCGATCGTTCCGACAACGGATCGGCTCTTCAGGTCGGCAGGATCTCGGTGTACGATGCCCCGGGGCCGATCCCATCTGCTATCGCGACATCGGGTCGGATCGGCCTATCTGTGGGGAATGAACTACTTTTCCGATACTTCATTACGGGGTCTGCCAGCGTGTCGAGGACTCGTCCGGGCCCTCCCGGTGCGAGGTAGAGGATGCGTGATGCAGGCAACCCAGATCGAGAGGGGACTTCGGGGCATGAAGCTTAGCGACATCTATCGCATCGTCGTGGAGAAGGGCATCGCTGAAGACGCACGTGACCGTGCGGAGATCGACCGTGTGCTCGAGACGGCGAAGAAAGCGTTCGCCAAACTGGAGGATGACGAGAAGGAGTTCTTCGACACCGAGCGCCTGAGTAACCCGTACTCGGACACGCGTATCTGTGCGGGCGATCCGGACACCGAGATCCGAGGCCTGCTCGTCGGCATCGACATGGAGGTCGGAGAGGTGCTGCTGGCCGATCGCCTCCGCGAGAAAGGTGAGCCCATCGATCTCGTCTTCGCCCACCACCCCGAGGGTCCCGGCTTCGCCAACCTCCACGAAGTCATGTACATGCAAGCCGACCTGTGGGCTGCCCAGGGCGTGGGGATCGCGGCTGGTGATGCACTCATCGCTCCGCGTGCCGAGGAGATCCGCCGCAAGATCATGCCCGCGAACCACTACCGGGCTGTTGATGCCGCGAACCTCCTCGGCCTGGCGTCACTTTCCTGTCACACGCCTGCGGACAACAGCGTGAACACGTTCGTCCAGCGCTTCTGTGGCGACGCCGCACCGGCGACTCTTGACGAGCTTGTCAAGGCGCTTCGCACCATTCCCGAGTATGCGGACGCAGCGCGCAAGGGTTATGGACCTGTGCTCATCAACGGTTCCGGTTCAGCGCGTACCGGGCGGGTGGTCGTCGACATGACCGGTGGGACCGAGGGTCCCCAGGAGGCGCTCGAACGGCTCTCCTCGGCGGGTGTGGGAACGCTCGTTGGGATGCACTACTCGGAGGAGCACCGCAAGAAGGCCGAGGAGCTCAAGCTCAATCTCGTCATCGCGGGCCACGTCTCCTCGGATACCCTCGGAATGAATCTGGTACTCGACGAGATCGAGCGAGCGGGCGAGGTCCAGGTCCGGTGCACGAGCGGGATGGTGAGGGTGCGCCGGAACTGAATCACCGGGGATCACGCTCGGCATGGCAAGCGTCGTGCCGAGAGCGGTTATGGAGTGGGCGTACTCGTTGGCTCCGGCCCGGGCCTGGGATCCGGCTTGGGTTGTGGCCTGGGTGCGGGCTCCGGCTCCGTGGCGGGAGCTCTGCCCTTCGACACCCGGACAGTCACCGTGCCCCCACTCGTGACGGTTCCACCGGCGGCGGGATTCTGTGAGATGATCGTCCCTGCAGAGACGGAGTCGTGGAAGACTTCGACTACCGCGAGGTTGAGGTCGCTCTCTTCGAGTGCTGCTCGTGCTTCCGCCAGCGTCATCCCAACGAGGTTCGGAACGTCGACCTGAGGTGGGGCCTGAGTGAACGTGTACGTAGGTCGAGGTGCGCTCTCGAAGTCGAGCGCGGGACGTCCGGCAAGAGCCGCGCGCATGAAGTCTGCCCAGATGGGTGCGGCCAGCGTACCGCCGAATCCGCGGCGACCGTGGACGTTGAGCATCGGCCGCTCTTCCTCGTAGAAGCCGACCCAGACAGACGTCACGAGGTCCGGCGTGTACCCGATGAACCACGCGTCACGATAGTTCTGGCTTGTGCCCGTCTTGCCGGCGGCCGGCCTGCCGATGTTGGCGGAGCGAGCCGTTCCGCCGGTTATGACTCCACGAAGCACCTGTGTCGTCTCGTACGCGAACCCCGGCTCTAGTGCCTGCCTTCCTTCGGGGGCGGCTTCGAATACCGTCTCCCCGCCCCGGTCGACGACCTTTGTGATAGCGATCGGCTCGAAGTGCTTGCCGTTTGTAGCGAGTGTTCCAAACGCTGACGCCATCTCGAGCGGGGTGAGGTTCTGGCTCCCGAGCGCGATGGACGGGTAGTGCGGAACCTCGGAGGTGATGCCCATCCGGCGTGCGACAGTCGCCACCTTCGCGGCTCCACTACTTTCATCATCGTTGAGCTCCCAGATCAGTCGTGCAAAGACCGTGTTGACCGAGGAGCGCATCGCCGAATCAAGCGTGATCCGGCCCCGGCCTCGTCCTTCGCTGTTCGCGACCTGCCACGGGGGGGTGGTGGGGATGATTGCAGGGGAGGATGAATCTACCCAACGGCTCGGGGGCATACCGGCTTCAAGGGCGGCAACGAGTACGAACGGCTTGAACGCCGATCCGGGCTGCCGACGTCCCTGGGTCGCCAGGTTGAACTTGTTGACCGAGAAATCCTCGCCGCCGACCAGGGCTTTGATGTGGCCGTCGCGCGGATCGATCGATACGAGAGCTGCGTCGGGGTCGTCGGGTCTGTCGAGGAACCCGAAGACAGCGCGCTCAGCCTCGGTCTGCAGCTTGGTGTCGATCGTCGTATAGACCTCAAGGCCACCCTCGAACACCAGGGAAGAACTGTACTCCTGCTGGAGAACTTTCTTCACGTGGGCTACGAAGTAGGGGGCCTGGAAGATCCCGTCCGTCGGTTCCGGCGCCCGCTGCAACTCAAGCGGCGTGTTCATTGCTTCGTCGTACTGCTTCGCGGTGATGAAGTTGTTGTGCAGCATTCTGGAGAGTACTTGGGCGCGTCGTCGTAGTGCCCCGTCCGGGTTCACGAAGGGCGATAGGCGACTCGGCTGCTGGGGAAGCCCGGCGATCAGGGCGGCCTCGGCGAGGGTAAGTTCTGAGGCGTTCTTCGAGAAGAAGGTTTGTGAGGCGGCTTGTGCGCCGTAGGCTCCCTCTCCGAAATAGATTGCGTTGAGGTAGAGCTCGAGTATTTCTTCTTTGCTCTTGCGCTTCTCAAGTTCGCGGGCGAGAAACGCCTCGCGCACCTTACGGGCGAGCGAGATGTTTGTGCGCTCGTCCAGGAGCACGGTGTTACGGATATACTGCTGCGTTATCGTCGACGCGCCCTCTTTGGCGCTGCCTGCCATAATGTCGATCACCGCAGCGCGGGCGATACCTTGAAGATCGATCCCGTCATGGGTGTAGAATCGCTCGTCCTCGACGGCGACGACGGCCTCTATGAGATCGTCGGACATCTCTTCTATAGGGATAACGGTCCGGTTCTCCAGGTAGAGGCGGGCAAGAAGCAC
>CAYGKH010000082.1:0-3897 GCA_964350345.1 uncultured Coriobacteriaceae bacterium | reverse complement strand
TAGTACCGTGCCAGGTCGCCTCAGCTTGTTGCCGAATCGATAGACGGGGAGACCATGCAAAGCGTTCACGGAACCCATACTCCAGAGCTTCTGGCGCCGGCCGGTGGACCGGACGCACTGCGCGCAGCAGTGAACAACGGTGCAGACGCGGTCTATCTCGGCATGGGCGAACTCAACGCGCGTCGGGGAGCCGAGAACTTCACTGCCGAGACACTGGCCGAGGCGACACGCTATGCGCACATTCGTGGCGTTCGCGTCTACCTCACTGCCAACGTGATCATCCGGCCCGACGAGATGGAAGAGGCTCTCGGACTCGTCGATACCGCATGGGTCGCGGGAGTCGATGCCGTCATCTTACAGGACCTCGGCCTTGCGCGAGCGGTGAGGGCGACGATGCCACACGTTCGGATTCACGCGTCGACGCAGCTGAACGCCCATAACACCGACACCGTCCGGGAGCTCGCTGCACTTGGCTTCTATCGCGTCACGCTCGCCCGGGAACTGTCGGTCCAGCAGATCACCGACATCTGCGGTGCGGTCGATGTCGAGGTCGAGTCGTTCGTGCATGGCGCAATCTGTCTTAGCTACTCGGGACAGTGCCTGCTCTCCTCAGTCGTGGGCGGGCGCTCGGCGAATCGCGGAGCGTGCGCCCAGCCGTGTCGTCTTCCCTACGAGCTGCTCGACGAGACCGGACGTGAGCTCCGGAGCCCCGGTCGATACCTCATGAGTCCGAAGGACCTCGCGGGCATCACGCATCTGCCACGATTGATCGAAGCCGGCGTGTCCGCACTCAAGATCGAGGGTCGGATGAAGAGCCCGGAGTATGTGGCTGTCGTGACCGGCATCTACCGGGCGGCTCTCGACCGGGCGATCGCGGACCCTGAGTCCTTCTCGGTCTCCGATGCCGAGCTCGACATGCTTGCCGAGGTGTTCAGCCGGGGATTCACCGCCGGTTATCTCGACGGGACCAGTGACGATTCGATCATGTCGTTCAACAGGCCCAACAATCGGGGAGTCGCGGTCGCCAGGGTGGCGGAGCGGGGGGAGGAAGGGGCTCTTCTTGCGCTCGACCGCGCGGTGGAGCTCGGTGACACTCTTGAGTTCTGGACGGCCCGGGGCCGCTTTGCCCAGAAGGTGACAGCGCTCTCGGTCGACGGGCGAGCGGTGACGGTCGCTCCGGCTGGCGCACACACACGTATCCGGGCCGAGCGGCCGGTGAGGGACGGGGATCGTGTCTTCCGTGTCGTGAGCGCGGCTCTCGAGGCGGCGGCGCGCAGGACGTTCGTGGGCGATGACGGAGGCCGAGTCATCCCTGCACGTATCGGCGCGAAGATCATCGTGGGCGAGCCCTTGGAGGTGCGCATCGAGGCCGCGGGAAAGGTGGCGAGCGCGAAGGGCCCCATCGTCGAGCCCGCCCGAACCAAGGCCCTGACGGCGGCCGAGGTCATCGAGCACGTCGGGCGACTCGGGTCGACAGCGCTTCGTCCCGAGGGGTACGACATCGATCTCGATCCGGAAGCCGGTGCAGGGTTCTCGGTCCTCCACCGCGTCCGTCGGGAGGCGGTCGAAGCTCTCGAAGCATCCATCCTAAAGCCGTATGCCGCTCGAGAAAGCGCGACACCCTCCATCCCTGAGCCGCGTCGTGTATCGCGCCGCAAGCGACGCGCCGAGCGGGACATGCCGGACCTGGTGGTCTGGACGACTCGGCCCAAAGTGGCCGCAGCCTGTCTGTTGGCGGGGGCCCATCGTGCGATCGTTCCGGCGTGGGCCCTCGGTGAGGAGGAGGCGTCCGCAGATCTCACGATCGAGTTGCCCCGAATCGCGCGGGATGCACAGGTCGCCTGCGCTTTTGAGACGATCGCTCCACGCGGGCGGGGCGCCGTCGTCGGCAATCTCGGGATGATACGGGAGGCTGGGCAGATCGCAGGGGAGACCTGGGCCCACTGGGGATTGAGCGCCGCGAATCCGTTGTCCGTGGAGGCGCTTGCAGAGATGGGCGCAGACGGGGTGTGGCTCTCGCCCGAGATATCCGGCCGAGATATCAGCCGCATCGCCGATGAGGTCACGGTCCCGGTAGGAGTCGCGGTTCTCGGCCGCCAGGAGGTCATGGTAACCGAGCACTGTCTTATCGCTTCCGGTGTGTCGTGTTTGAAGCAGTGCGGTACCTGCTCTCACCGTGAGCGCTGGTACGCACTGAGAGATCGCAAGGGGTACGGATTCCCGGTCATCAGCGACGCAGCGGGCCGATCACACGTGTTCAACGCCGTACCGCTCGATCTGACACGGGCGCTCCCGGAGATCGTAGCGGCTGGTGTGGCTGCGGTGCGCTACGACATCACGGTCGAGCATCACCAAGAGGCTCAACACCTGACCCGGAGGCTCCGGGAGGCGCTCCAGGCCGCGGTCAGCGGCCGAGACGCAGACGATGACATGCTCATCAAGGAGGGAACAGCAGGGCACTTCTTCAGGGGGGTCCGGTAGCGAGCGGGTCGGAGCGTTTCGAACCTCCCTATCGGACAGTGATCTGCTTGCTTGCAGAAGAGGCCTGGTCGCTGGAGTCGGTGACCCAGAGCACCACGTTGTAGATCCCGGGATTGAGGTACGTGTGGGTGACCTTCTTGCCTTCGGCTTCTGTGCCGTCCCCGAACTCCCAGATGTACAGGACTATCTTGCCCGCGCTCTTGGATGCGGACGCATCGAAGGTCACCTCCCGCCCCAACATCGGTTCGCTGACCGAGATCGTGAATGACGCAGTAGGCGGCGCCGCGACCCTGGTGCCGCTCGAGACGACCAGGGTGATAGTGGATCCGACCTCGATCTCGGTTCCCGCGGCCGGATCCTGTTTGCCTACGATCCCTGCCGGCACGCCCCGCAGTTCTTCCTCGGTCACTTGTACCTCAAGTCCGAGTTCGGAGAGCTGGGCGATCGCCCGTTCCTTCGGTGTCCCGATGAGGTCGGGCACGGCTACCGTCTCGGGACCGGTGTGTATCGAGCACGAGCCGGGGGTGCGGCCCGCGATGAAGATGGACAGTCCTGTGTCCGTGCACCACTCGGTGGGTGTCTCACCGGATTCGCGGCATATCGCGGCACTCTCCAGGCCACCGGGGCGTTCGAACTCGGATGCGGACTGGCCTTCCAGCGCGCTCTTCATGAACGAGGCCCAGATCTCTGCGGGGAACGAACCGCCGGTGACCCGGCGTCCGTGGACATCCGTCATCTCCCTCTGTTCCTCGGCATAGCCGACCCACACCGCGGTCACGAGCTCGGGCGTGTAGCCGACGAACCATGCATCGCGGTAGGCCTGGGTCGTCCCGGTCTTCCCGGCGGCGGGCCTGCCGATCGCTGCTGCACTGCCCGTGCCGCGGGAAATGACACCGCGCAGGATGTCGGTGGTGATGTAGGCGATCGCGGGGTCGATAGCCTCGGTCACGGCAGGGGTCGCTTCTGTCAGGACTTCGCCGTCGACACCCGTGACGGACGCGATCGAGAACGGTTTGGCGTGCATCCCTCCGGCTGCGAGGGTGCCGTATGCGGATGCCATCTCGAGCGGGGACACACCCTCGGCATGTCCGCCGAGCGCGATAGCGGGTACGGGAGTGATCTCGCTCTCGATCCCCATCGCATGTGCCGTCTCCACCACCTTCTCTGTGCCCACATCGAGTATCAACTTGGCGAACACGGAGTTGATGGACTTCTCCATCGCCTCACGGAGCCGCATCGGTGTCGTTCGCCCGGATGCGCCGGTCACACTCCAGGTCTGTCCGTTGGGGAGGCGGAACTCCCCGGGCCCGGCTTCGAAGGTGCTCTCGGTATGCGCCGCGCCTTCGAGTGCGGCTGCGAGCACGAATGGCTTGAACGCAGACCCGGGCTGTCGTCGGCCCTGGGTGGCGACGTTGA
>CAYGKH010000081.1:0-8155 GCA_964350345.1 uncultured Coriobacteriaceae bacterium | reverse complement strand
GTGGCCCTCGCGCTCGGCGCACACGGGCAGATACGACGACGGGCCCGGATCGCCACCGTGTTCGGCGTGTTCGAGTTCTTCGTACCGCTCGCAGGCATCTGGATCGGGGTGACCGTCGCACAACGGATCGGGGCCATCGCCGGGAGCATCGGTGTCGCGCTGATAATCACGCTGGGCGTCTGGACAGTGTGGTCGGCCATCCGTGGTCCCGGACATGCCGATGAGATCGTAGCGCGCATCACCACGAACAGAGGACTGGTCCTCCTCGCGGCGGGACTGAGCATCGATAACCTGCTCGTCGGCTTCAGCCTCGGTCTCGGCGATGCCAATCCACTTCTGGTCGCCACCTCGATCGCGGTCTTCGCTGTCATATTCACCCTTGTGGGCCTGCAGGTCGGAGGCGCCTCGAGGACTCACTGGGGCAGCACGGCCAAGGTCGCATCGGGACTACTACTCATCGCTCTGGGCCTGGCGAACTGGGCCGGCTGGCTCTGACTTGCGCGAGCCGGGCCCGACGCGCGCGGACCACTCCCCCGCCGCCGTCCTCAGTGATACGCTCACCAAGAACAGAAAAGGGGGGACGCATGGAATCCACCGTCATACGCTGTAAGAGTCTCACCAAGTACTACGGGGCGAGCCGGGGAGTCGAAGACCTCACGTTCGAGGTCAGACCCGGACAGGTCTACGGGTTCCTCGGCCCCAACGGCGCAGGAAAGACCACCACCATCCGCTGCCTGCTCTCGATGCTCCGCCCGACGAGCGGCAGCGCGTTCCTCTTCGATAAGGACGTTGCCATCAACGGCCATGAACTCCGCCGAAGGATCGGCTACGTCCCCGGCGACGTGCGGCTCTTCGAGAAGCAGACCGGTCGGTGGATGCTCGACTACGTCACCGGTCTGCGCGGATCGCCCGCCCGCTCCGAGGCCGAGCTGTGCGAGAGGCTCGAGTTCGATCCATCGCGCAAGGTCCGGGAGCTGTCCAAGGGCAACAAGCAGAAGTTGGCGCTCATCATGTCGCTCATGCACGACCCGGAACTACTCATGCTCGACGAGCCGACAAGCGGGCTCGACCCCCTCAACCAGCAGGTCGTCTTCGACATCCTCGAAGAGCGGGTAGCACAGGGTGCGAGCGTCTTTCTCAGCAGCCACATCCTGTCCGAGGTCGAACGTGTCTGTGAGCGGGTCGCCATCATCCGTGAAGGGAAGGTCGTGGCCGAAGAGTCCGTCAGTGACCTGCTTTCCAAGGCCATCCGGACCGTTGAGGTCACCTACGCCGAACCGGTGACGGACGAGTTCGTACGCACGATACATGCCTCGACATCGGTCGAGCGCCTCAGCGATAACGCGCTTCGCGCAACGGTGGCCGAGGACATCGACGCGGCGCTGCGCGGCTTCCTCAAGCGGCCCATCCGGGATATCACCATCGAACACGCCTCTCTCGAAGAGGTGTTCCTGCAGTACTACAGCCACGGTTCCGGGGAGGGTGGCTCCCGATGAACTGGACCGTCTTCCGTTCGACACTGCAACTTCGGCGCGCGTCGCTCGCCTGGTACTCGCTCGGCCTCGCGCTCTACGGTTGGATGATCGTCGCCTTCTTCCCGCTCATCGAAGAGAACCTCGACTACATGCAGGCGGTCGAAGACATCTTCACCGAGGAGATCTTGGCTGTGTTCGGTGGAGCCGGCCTCGACTTCACGACTATCGGGGGCTTCGTCGGCATTGAGTATCTGAGCCTGATGTGGGTGCTGATCATCAGTGCTGCGGTGATCACGTTCGCAGCCGGTGCCCTCGGTGGAGCCGTCGACGACGGGACGATGGAACTCACGCTCGCCCAGCCCGTCTCCCGAACGCAGGTCGTCGTCAGCAGGTACCTGGCGCTGGCGACATACGCGGCGATTCTGAACGTAGTCACGGTGGCGACGCTCTATCTTCCCGGCTTGCTACACGACGTGGACATACCGCTCGACGGCATGGGGGTTCTCCTCGCCGCCGGATGGGTCCTCACCATGGCCATCGGCGGGTTCGCCTACATGATGTCAGCCCTCTCGTCGAGCAGCGGTCGCGCCGTCGGGGTGAGTCTCGGAGTTCTTGCCGCGATGTGGCTCGCCGACATCCTCGGCAACATCTCCGAGCGCGCCGACTGGCTGAGCGACGTCTCCCTGTTCAACTACTGGAATCCAGACCAGGCAATCGACCGGTCCAGCATGCCCGTCGAGACATGGGTGGTGTTCGGGAGCGCGGCGATACTCTTCGCAGTAGTCGCGATGTGGGCGTTTCAGAGACGCGACGTCGCCTGACGACACGCCACAGACGTCTTAGGCAATAGCCCCGATGGGGCTTAGTCCTCCGAGGAACCCCGCTCGTCCATCGGAATGTAGGTACGCCTCGGCGAGACGGCCTTATATGCGGGACGGATGATCTTGCCTCCGGTCGCGATCTCCTCGATACGGTGCGCACACCAACCGACGACCCGCGAGATAGCGAAGAGCGGCGTGAAGAGTTCCTCGGGGATGTCGAGCATGCGATAGACGAATCCCGAGTAGAAGTCCACGTTGACGCTCACACCCTTGTGCATCGTGCGGACCTTCGCGATTGTCTCCGGGGCTAGACGCTCCACGCGCTCGTAGAGAAGGAACTCATCGGCCAGGCCTTTCTCGCGGGCCAGCATCTCGGCGTACTGCTTGAGGATGAGCGCACGTGGATCGGATATCGAGTAGACCGGGTGGCCCATGCCGTAGATCAATCCCGTACGGTCGAAAGCCTCCTTGCTCAATACATTCGAGAGATAGGTGCTGATCTCGTCCTCGTCCTGCCAGTCTCCTACCGTGTGCTTGAGGTCCTCGAGCATCTTGATCGCCTTGATGTTCGCCCCGCCGTGCCGCGGGCCCTTCAAAGACCCGAGCGCGGCCGAGATGACCGAGTACGTGTCCGTCATCGTGGACGTGACCACATGGGTCGTGAACGTCGAGTTGTTGCCGCCGCCATGCTCGGCGTGGACAACGAGAGACAGGTCGAGAAGCGTCGCCTCGAGCTCTGTGAACTGGCTGTCCGGCCGCAGCATGTGGAGGAAATTCTCTGCCGTGGAGAGTTCGGGCAACGGGCGGTGGATGACGAGGCTCTCGCCGTGGACATCATCGAGGTAGGCCTGGTACGCGTAGACCGAGATCATCGGCAGCTTGGAGATCAGGTGCAGGCCCTGGCGCAGGACATTCGAGATTGTCGTGTCCTCAGCGGCCTTGTCGAGCGTGTACAGAGAGAGCACGCTGCGTGCGAGGGCGTTCATCACGTCGTTACTCGGCATGTCGAGGATACCGTGGTGGATGAATGCTCGTGGCAGTTTGCGGTAGGAAGCGAGCGTCTGCTCGAACTCCGCGAGTTCGGTCGTGTCAGGCAACTCGCCGAAGAGCAGCAGGTACGCGATCTCCTCGAAACCCTGTCTGCCGGACGCGGCAAAACCATTAACGATGTCGGTTATCTCCATGCCCCGGTACAGCAACTCGCCCGGCGCGGGATGGCTGGTGCCCGTGTCGGTCGAGTAGCCGATCACGTCACCGATCTGGGTGAGACCGGCGACCACACCGCGCCCTGACTCATCCCGCAAGCCCCGCTTGACGTCGTACTTGGCAAACAGTGCGGGGTCGAACACGCTGCTCGCCTCGGCGAGACTACTCCATCGTTTCAGGTTTGCGTCTGTCTTCGGCATTGCGCCTCCATTCGTACTCACGCAGTACATGCTGCGCTATCAGCAGCTTCACCGACGCCAGCGTGGACGCCCGAGAAGCCAGTTCGTCGCTACAGTGTGTGTGCCCCGCACCGCACGAGGCCACTCAGGCCACCGTGGGTCTCCCAGTGAAAAAGGCCGACACAATAAGCCCCATAGTGAGCACACGTCTCGGACAGTATATCGGAGTGCGCGTCACTTCGTTCCGGCTGCTCTCGCTCACCTTCCTGTGACGGAATCGAGCCGAAGGAATGCCTTGCTCGATTGCCGCTCGTCACCTTCTCGGTGACAGGATGGCAACGCCATCTGGCGCACGCATGTCGGGCGGCTCTATGCTCGGGTCGCACAGGCGGACTCCGGCCCCGGAAGAACCGGGATCGGCATCAGAAAGGCGTTGCGGTGAGCGGAATCATGGACATCCTTCAGATCGGTGGCGGCCTCATTCTCTGTGCTGGCTACGTGCCGCAGATCAGACGGATCATCGCGACCCGTTCCGCACACGACCTGAGTCTCACCATGTGGCTGAGTGTCCTGGCGGGGCTCGTGCTGATGGAGATCTATGCAGTCGGACTGTTCGTCACGGCCGGCACGACAGCCTTGCTCGTCACCAACAGCCTGAGCCTCGCGTTCAGCATCGCGATGGTCTGGCTCATCTTCACCTACGGAACCCGGCCGGCGTGGGCCACTCTCCGTCCGCTCCGCGCGAACCTGCGGCCGACCGCATCCGCGCCTGTCGTGGCACTGATCGAAGTCGAGAACGCAGCTTGATCTCACGCTCGCGAGACCCCGAGACCGAGACGGGACTGCGCGAAGGCCTTAATCGAACAGTGTCCGATACCACACGTTCATGCTCTCGATGGTGCCACAGATCCCGGTATTGTTGACGAGTAGCCCGCCGTAGCTATAGCCCTGGCGGGCGAACACGACGTTCATTCCGGTAGATGTCGCGCGAGCGATGGTATACGCGGTGGCCACATGACGTGCCCGCGCCGCCTCCTCCAACTCTCTAAGGAGCGCGGAGGCCAACCCCTTACCCCTGTGATCGGGAGCGGTCGCGAAATCAGTCATCTCGCTCGTGCGGGTCGCAGTGTCTACCTCAGCCGAGGCAGCCGCTACGATCCGCCTCGCCTCCCTCGCAACGGCGAATACCGTTCCGGAAGCCATCTCGCCCGCGACGAATTCCGCCGAGCCGATCGGGAACGGATAGCTCTTGAACACTCGAGCGTAGAGCGCGGCGAGCTCCCCGGCATCATCCGGACCGGCTACTCCGAGCTCGAGCCCCGGGGGAAGGCCGCAATCCGGATCGGCTTCCGCACCCTCCCCCAACGACGCGCTCGCAGCTGCGCTCTCCCCGAGAACCAACTCGATGTCAGGCTCCGCAGCCGCGGCCGTCCGGGCGGAATCGAGGAATCGCGAGCAGAAAAGCAACTCGTCGCCACGGTGCGCCAGGGGCACACGAGCCTCGGCTACGAAACCCGCATCCTCGAACGCTTCGCGCGAACCGGACAACACCTTGGCGAATAGCTTTCCGTATCCGTATTCTGCGGCGAGATGCTCGAGTATGGCGATGTCCTCGATCGGGTCGTCGCCCGGCTTCACCAGATAGGCGCGATCACTCACCGGCCCATGGTGCACGAGGGCCCCGCCGAGGAGTTCGGAACGGTCGCATGGGATATCCCCCCGGTGACGATCACTCATCGTCTCGTTCGGCCTCCCTCCGCTGATGCCTCTCGTTGCTTCTCGGTACAAGTGCGTCGATGGGGTCGCACTCGCGCATCAACCCTGCTACTCCACCAGAATCGAGACCACGACTGCCCTTGGCGACCGAGCGCTCGCAGTCATCGCACTCCTCTGTGCACGCTGCGCGCTTGTAGTCGACCGGCTCGCGATAGGTGCAGATGACACCCTCGTAGTTGCGAAGCACCACACGGTCCGAGCCCCAAGAGACGATGTAGTTGGGCATGACGGGGATCTTCCCCCCACCATGGGGCGCGTCGACCACGTACGTGGGGACGGCGAATCCGCTCGTGTGTCCGATCAGGCTCTCGATGATCTCGATGCCCTTGCCCACGGGCGTCCGGAAGTGCGAAAGCCCCTCGGACAGATCGCACTGGTAGAGATAGTAGGGTCGCACCCGGTTAGCCACCAGTCGCTGTACCAGTCGGAGCATGATCCGCGAGCAGTCGTTCACTCCCGCAAGGAGGACAGACTGGTTGCCGAGCGGGACGCCTGCATCGGCAAGGCGCGCCAGGGCCTCCTCGGCATCCGGAGTGATCTCCACCGGGTGGTTGAAGTGCGTATTGAGCCAGACGGGCTGATGACGCTTGAGCATCGCGCAGAACTCGTCAGTGATGCGGAAGGGCAGTACTGCAGGCATGCGGGTGCCGATCCGTACGACTTCGACATGCTCGATCGCGTCGAGTGCGGTCAGTATCTCATCGAGGCGAGAGTCGGACAGCATGAGAGGGTCTCCGCCCGAGAGAACCACGTCTCGGATGACCGGCGTGGAGCGGATGTAATCGAGTGCCGCCTCAAGTTCGTCGCTCGACGGTGCGCACTCGGAGTCTCCGACGGTGCGCTTCCTCGTGCAGTGGCGGCAGTACATCGAACATGTGTTGGCCACGCGGAACAGGACACGATCCGGATAGCGGTGCGTGAGGAGCGGAACCGGGCTGTCCTCGTCTTCTGCAAGAGGGTCCGCCATCTCATGCTCTCCGACGACTATCTCCTCATCAGAGGGCAGCGCCTGCCGGAACACCGGATCGTGCCGGAAGTCCGCGGTGTCGATCAACGAGAGGTAGTAGGGCGTCACCGAGAGCGGGAAGTGCTGGAGTGTCTCCTCCAGCAGAACGCGCTCTGCGGCGTCGAACTCTATACCGAGCGCCTCCTCGACATCACCGAGGCACGTGAAGGAGTTACGGAGTTGCCATCGCCAGTCCCGCCATTCGGCGGAATCGGCTCCTATCGTGCGCCGCGCGACAGCTTCGAGCCGGGTCTCTTGGATACTCACAACTATAGGGCCTCCCAACGGCCGGGGACATGACGCGGTGATCGCGTTCGCACCGCAGGACGGTCGAGCCGTCCCTCTCTTACCCTAACAAACGGGCCCTGACGCCAAGGGCTGCTCGCTCTTCGGCCCGGAGAAGACCACGCCGACCGTTATCGAAGCGATCAGCAGGGTTCCCGTGATACCGAGCACCGCCCATGGCCCGAGCTGGGCGATGAGGGGCACCGAGATCGCCGTAAACAGTCCGCCGCCGGCGAACGGCTCGAAGAGCAGCTGCTTGTAGCCGAATCCCTCCATCGCCTTTGTTCGGCCATCCGGGTCGACCATGCGGACCAACAGCAGCCCCGTGACGGTCATACCGGTCGACTGCCCGAAGTCGGCAAGGCCGCGCTCATAGGGGTGATCCGGGACGATGCGCGGCGCTAACACCAGCAGTGCGGCGACGCTCCAGACCAGGCCGGCGGTCGCCATGATGAGCAGCGGAAGGAGGTTGTCTCCGAGTACAGCGAGGGAGAGCGTGACAAGCGCGGTGACGATGACGAGATCGAGCGCGCCTCCTGAGATGCGGTTGACGAGGGCCCGATCGACGTGCGGACCGGCGTCTCCGACTCTGTCGAGCACGATCTGCAGTGCGAGCCCGCCGATCATCGCAAGCGGAAAGAGCGGGATGTGCCGGAACAGTTCGAGCCCTCCGTCGCGTGCCCACGTCGCACCCTCGACGACGATCACCCCTGCTGCAGCAGCCATCCGAGCGCGATGGCGACGGCCACCAGCCCGAAGTGCGCCGAGAGCGGATCGGTCGAGACATCCTCGCGGGGGTCGGTCTCCTCGGCTGCTTCGCGCTCGTCGAACTCACACATCTGCTCGGCCTCTTCGCCTTGCGGCACTCCGCCACCAGCCTCGAGGTACTCGCGGTCGATGCGGCCGGTTCGCAGGCCTCAGTTGATGATCGCGAGTCCTGAGAACACTCCCGCGACAAGTCCGATGGTCGCGAGTCCGAGAGCGAGATCAGAGCCCTCGTCAAACCCGAACTCCTCAAAGGTCGACTCCAGCGCCGCAGCGGTTCCGTGGCCACCCTCGAAGCCGATCTCGATGAGTGCACCCGCCATCGGATCCATCCCGAACACCGGCTGCAATACCGCTATAACGAGCAGTATCCCCACCACGTACTGGCCCCACGCCATGCTCTGGCCGAGGGCCACCTGAGGTCCTGCGATGCGTACGATCTCGCGCAACGGCGGAATACGCTTGCCCAGGAACAGCGCGGCGAAAACGATGTTGATCAAGATGCCCGGGAGCATGCCCCACGCGTCGAGGACTGCCGGGGGGATCAGTCCCGCGGCCAAACGCTCGTCCCACCCCAGCGATGTCGCTAGCCTCGATTCACCACGAAGCAATCGAGATTTCTGCTTGAAATAGGTGACGGTG
>CAYGKH010000080.1:0-8251 GCA_964350345.1 uncultured Coriobacteriaceae bacterium | reverse complement strand
GCAGCGTACTTGTAGCTCAGGCAACTGGCTATCAGCGGGATGACCCCTACATCAGCAGCGGCCGTGTATCGCATCAGCCGATCGAACGGGACAGCGTCAAAGAAGGTGACCCGGTCGTCGAGGCCTGAGGCCGCCAGGAACGACCGATACTCCTCCAGTCGATGCCCATACCCGACGATCGCGAGCGAGCAGTCCTCGATCGACCGCATCGCTTCGATCATCTCGGGGATGCCCCGGTTCTCAATGATGACCCCTTGATAGATGAGCACCTTCGACCTGCCGCGGAGCGCGCGCTCGCGGAACTGCTCATCGGGCTCGATCTCGCTGATCGTGTCGGGCACGTTCAGCACGACAACAGGGAGCGGGATCTTGTAGCGCCTGGCGATGATCTCCGCACGACCGAGATCGGTCGTGATGATCGCCTCGGCCCGCCGACAGAAGAACCGCTCGTAACGGAACATCGCGAAGCGCCACCACCCTTTTCTGGTGATCGGCTTGTTCCGGTCGAGACACAGCTCGTCAGAGTCGTACACGAGCTTGGCACGGCGCAGCCGCGCCGCGAGCCACGTGACCAGAAGAGGTTCGGCATCGCGGGGGTTGTAGACGTCGGCACGCTCCCGATACGCCTGTGAGAAGGTGCGCACGACGGCCTCGACATGCCTGAGCACACGGACCACCGGCCACTTCGGCAGTCGCCGGGCCCGAAGGACCACACGCTTCACCACGTAGTCGTCCCGGTCCTCGAACGCGGGAGTCTCGTCGTCTTTGATAGCGACTAAGACGACCTCCCACCCTTCGTGAGCGAGCGCCCGCGCCGACCGGTCGACACGTGTCAGGAACTTCGAAGCGTTGTAGTGGACGATGCAGACCTTGCCCCGCATCTCGGTCACTGAAGCGCCCCGGCCATCGAGCTGATCGCACCGTTACCCACGGCCGCAGTGCCACCTAACACTTTCAACAGTTCGACCTTGTCCTTGTGCTGGCGCAGGAGCGTGGTCGTGCCACTCGGGGTCGTATCCCGTTGCGTGAAGAGCAGCGGGTTCTTCGTCGCTCCGGCAAGAACTCCACCGGTAACGGAGTCCGGGAACGCCTGCCCTGTCGCTATGTAGGGTTCGTCGATGGTATAGCCCTGACCGGCGATCGCCCACCTGGCAACATCTGCCGCCAGCGTGTACCGGTCACCGGTCATGCCGAATCGGCGCGTGACCGGCGGCTTCAGTCCCTCAATCGCGCTCCACGAGATCACGTTGGGACCGCCGAAGACGATCGTCTCCTTCGCGCCGAGGTCGGCGAGGGCTCTCGCAGTTCCGGAAGGAGTGCTTGCCTTCGATACGAGCACGATCGGGCGGGACGTGCCCGCCGAGATCGAGGCCGCGACGGCGGCATCCGGCCAGTTCTCGCCAGACGCAACCAGTACGCTGCCGTCGAACCCACCGAGCTCCTTGATCTTCATCGCGACCGAGGCCGCGGTCCCGTAACGGTCGGTCCCGTACCGCGCGTTTCCGGCGAGCCGCTCGACCTGATGGCCGCGTGATCGAAGGGTCTGCTCAACCGAACTGGAGATCGCCTGCGCTCCACCGACCAGGTAGACCTTCTTCACCTTCAGGCGACCCAGCTCGCTAAGAACCCCCGAAGACACCGAGTTCTGCTGGACGAGCAGGACAGGACCGTCAACCGCGCCGGCAAGGCCGGCTGCAGTCAGTGCGTCCGGGAAACGGTGATCCTCGCCAGCGGCAATGACTGCCGCATCAGTGGTAGTGCCCGTCGGATAGAGCTGCCTGGAGATGGCGACCGACGTCGAGTAGCGGTCGTTGTGCGCGATCCGCTCGTGCGGGAAGGTCAGACCCAGGCGCGTCGAGTTCAGGCCGAGCGCCGAGCGCAGCGTGTCGCCGGGGAACCCGTTGGTCTTCGCACCGTTGGACCAGGTGATGTCGACGGTCTTGACGTGTCCGGAGCCGACCTGGTTGTAGTGAAGTGAGCTCACCCACACCGTGGTGCCAGCACCGGAGGGCGCCTTCGCCGCAGGGAACAAGCGCAGACTGTTCGCGAGCGCTTTGCCGTCCATCGTCGTGACGCCCGTGCCGCTCCACGGTGTGTTGGGACAACCCGCGTCGACCACGTACGGGTCCGGCACTCCCTTGCGATAGGGATGGGTCGACGACGGCTGTCCGGTCCTGAGCCACACGTCCTCGATGTTGGCGGTGTGCCCGCCGGAGGAGCTGTGGAAGAACGTCTGCACGATCGAGCCGTTGTACTTGACCACCTTGTGGGCGGTTTCTTTGATAGCCCGATTGGTGCTCTCGGGCTCGTGGCTCTTGGAAGCTGGATCATTCGCGCGATCCGAACCGCGCGAATGTCCGTTGTAAACCTGGCTCCACGTGGTGCAGTAAAGCTCGTTGCCGCTGCGGTGCGCATAGGATCGAGCCACTATCGCCTGTGCCTTGAGTGCCTCGATGTGCCATGAGGACGGACTCTCCCGGGGTACGACACCGCGCAAGTAGTCCTCCATGCCCACACGGTTGAGCAGTTTGAGTTTCCCGTTGCTTGCCGTGATACGCATGCTCCCGCGATATCGGAGGTAGGTATTGTCGCGGACGAATGGACCCGAGGAGTCTACCACTTGCGTGAGCCCCGGGCTGCCGCCGGTCGAACTCACATCGACGGCACCCGTGAAAACGGCTACGCTGGTCCCGGATGGGTTGCGAAGTACGACCGAGTTCCCGTTCGCGACAAACGTGTACGTGCCATCCGCATAAGCGGTCCCGTTCACCCGTAGCGACCCGCCGTCCCAGCCCGGACGTAACCGCCACTGTGAGCGCGTGAACCCGGCGTTGTAGCCGCTGGTCCCGGAGCGATAGTTCGCGGCAGCATCGAGGTTGACCTGCATGGTCTTAGTCGCCGCGGTCCCGACGGTCGTACCGGGGAAGTAGTAGCGGGCAATCCACTCACCGTCACGTCCGGCCTCGGCGAAGCCCTTTGCTCCCCACTGGGAGAGCCCAATACCGTGTCCAAAGCCGCTCCCGTTGAACGTGAACGTCGGAACCGACGCGACTGCTGCTGACGGCGCCGCGAGTGAACCGGCGACGAGGGCGACACAGAGCGCGGCTGACCCGAGAGCGTGCAGTAGGAGATGGACGCTGCTGCGACGTGTGCTACGACTGGACATTCTGCTACTCCTGCTGACGTGGGCGATCCAATCTCAAGTATACCACCGTGAACTGCCCCGACCCGTAGAGGAGCGAACCCTCACTCCATCTTCATCTTCGTGAGCATCGGCTCAAGATATGCCGAGACGGACGCCGGCCCTCCCACGACGACCGGGTCGGTCACTTCGGTGTGATTCGCGTAGTACCATGGCCGGAAACCATGCGAGAGCGCCGTACCGCCAACGAGTATCATCGGCCGACCCTCACGTGCAGCCCACGGTCCTGCGACCAACGCGTCAGGGAAGTCGGTGCCCGACACGAAGACCGGAGCGAGGCGCTCCTCGGCCGAGTACCTCCCGGTGAACACGCGCCAGTTGGTCTCGTAACGATCCGGGCCACCCACGCGGGTATACGCAAGGCCGGACAGCACCCGTTCGGGGATGATGCTGGTCCCCCCGATCACGGTCACGGCGCGCTGATTGCCGCCGTTGTCGATATAGGCGCGTACCGCCGTCTGCAGACCCGTGTCAGACGTCAGCAGGATGGGCTCACCTGACCTCGCGGCACTCGCCGCTACGCTCAGTGCGTCAGCGAAGCCGAGGCCCGACGCGAGGACCACCCCTTGTTCGGGCGCAGGATCGAGCTCGCGCGCGACGGCGAGCGCGGTAGCATAGCGATCAGGACCGGCGATCCTTCGAACCTTGCTAGCGTCTGACGGATCGAGGCCGGCAGCACGAGCCGCATCACGCACGACCGCGGCACTGACACTGCGAGGCCCACCCACGACCAGTAGCGTCTGAGGCTTGAGGCGAGCCAGTTGGGCGCTTGTCTTCGAATTCAGACTCGAGCCCGGGGTGATGAGTATCGGCGCATCACGATCGGCGGCGAGCGGTGTCGCCACCAGGCTATCCGCGTAGACCTCGCCGGAGGCCAAGACCACGGTATCGGCGGAAGGATACCCGGCCCGGACGAGAGCGGCGGCCGTATCGTAACGGGTCGGCCCAGCATATCGCGTAAGGCTTTCGTCTACGGGCCTGCCGAAGAAGGTCTGCAGGCCATCAGCGATACCGGCGGCGACACGCTGCTGATACGTGGCATCACGCAGTTTCGCGAGTTCGACCGGGTTCGACATGAAACCCGCCTCGACCAGGACCGCAGGTTGGTTCGACCACCTCAACACATAGAAGTTGGCGCTGAAGGTCCCTCTGTTTCGGGCACCAGTGCGAGCAATCACGCCAGCCTGTACATCACGGGCCAACTGGCGTGCCGCGGGATCGCTGGGGGCCCAATACGTCTCGGCCCCATTCGCCGATGTCGAGGCGGCTGCGTTGTTGTGGATCGAGACGAAGATGTCGGCGCCTGACTTGTTGCCGATGTTGACCCGCTGCTGGAGGTCACGCCGAATCAACGACGTCGAGTCGTTGCCGCCCCAATCACGATAGCGGTACTCATTCGCCGAGGAGTCCCAGCGCCACGTCGGGATCGAGTTTGAAGGACGCATGGTCGTGTCGGAGTGGCGCACCAGCGAAGAACGGATGCCTCTCCGCTCGAGTTCGGAGGCGAGACGTCGCGACATCTGCAGGTTGAGATCCGCCTCGCGCGCACCGCCGTACACGGCACCCGGGTACGCTCCCCCGTGTCCGGGATCGATCACCACCGACGGACGAGCGGGCGTGAGTGGCACTCCATGAGCACCATCCGGCACGCTGGCAAGCATCAGCGCAACCAACACGACCACGACGATACAGTCACGGACCAGGCTATCGAGTCTGATATACAAGACGGCTACTCCTAGGCTGCGATATCGACGACTCGACACAATCATAGCAGGGACGCAACAGGGTCACACGTGCGAGGACCCCCACCCTACTGCAGCTGAGCGATCATCTGGGTCCGCACCCTCTCGCTGACGGCCACTGTACCACCGAAGACATAGAGATCGGTAATCTTGGATCGGTTGGCGCGGATAGCGATCGAGGTGACCGGAGTCAGTCGATCCCGCTCTGTGAGCAGCAGCACGCCGCCCTTCGAGCCCAGCATCGCGCCTCCTGCGAGCGCATCCGGAAGCGATGCGGCCACACCCACCGTCCCATAACCCGACCAGCCGCGCGCCACAGAGCGCCGTGCGATCTCGACTGCCGTGGCATAACGGTCAGCCCCTGCCCAACGCTCGGCGCCAAGCTGGCTGCGGACCCGGTCGCTAACCACGGCAGGGCCGCCCCCGATGATGCGGGTCGACAGGCCGTGGGCACTCAGCGCCGCTGAGGTTGCAGCAGGCACGCGGTCACGCTCGAGAAGCAGGATCGGGTAGTGTTTGTTCGCGGCGATCGTCGAGAGCGCGAGCGCATCGAAGAACGAGGCGGGGTTGGCGCCATTTGCGAGCAGCGCTACATCCGGCATTTGCTTGCCCCGCTTCACAAGCTCGGTCCTCATGCGATCCGCGATGGCGCGGGCAGTGACGTAGCGGTCTGAGCCCGCCACACGATCGACCCGCTCGACGTTCCTGATGCCCGATAGAGCGATCCCGACCTCTCGCGGTACGGCTGCAGTCCCGCCGATGATGACGACGGTGACGTCTCCGGGTATCGACTGGATCGCCGAGCGCACGCTTGCCGGCACGCCGCCGGAGTGAACGAGCATGAGCGGCGCATCGAGCACACCAGCAAGACCGGCTGCCGCGAGCGGATCAGCTGCCGACCGGTCCTCGCCCGAAGCGATGACGACGTGGGTGACCCCCGAAAAGCCGGGATAGGCCTCACGGGCCAACGCCACGGCAGTCGCATACCGATCAGGGCCTGATAGACGGGTCACATCGGACGCAGGAACGGTCACCGTCGCACGACCCATCGGCGACGTGTTCCCTGCCATGTCCGTGGCCCAGTAGACGATCGCGTACTCGCCCGGCTCGGTGAACCTGAGCGAGGCGGTGTCTTCCGCAGCGGTGCCGGTCCGGTCCCCCGTCCAGCTGAGCGCCCGGACACCGCTCGTCGCATCGCTCGCGTGAAGCCTGAAGGTCACGGAGTCGTCGAAAACTCCTCCGCCGACGTGCCAGACATCCGGGACGGTAGAGTCGACATCGAACTCGACTGTCTGCGTGGTCTCGACATTGCCTGCGTGATCGACCGAGCGGAAGTGCAGGATGTGACGTCCGTCGCCAAAGCCGACGACGTCACGCCCGCGAGTCGTTTCCGTGTCACCCTCGAACCACCACTCGCTGAAGTCGAACCCCGAGCCGAAGTCTTCGGCCCGGATCTCAACGGATGGCACGGTCCTGTACCAGCCGAAATCGCCATCGGCCTGGAGAGGATCGAACACGGCCTCGCTGATAGGAGGCGTGACGTCATCGATGGCGAAGGTGACCGTCCGTGTCGGCTCGACGTTGCCCGCCACGTCAACGCTCCAGTACGAGAGCACGTGGCTCACCTCAGGATCCTCGAACACCAGCGGATCTTGGTACAGGGAGGCGGTGCCACCATTGATGGAGTAGTAGGTACGAGCAACACCCGATGCCGCGTCTGTCGCCTCCAGACTGATGGTCGCCGAGACGTCATAGGACGGGACAGCATCGCTGGTCGTGACCGGAGGAGTCGTGTCGAGCTTGAGTCCGATGGTGCGGGCCGTTTCGACATTGCCCGCATGATCGACCGCACGGTAGTGCAGCAGACGATCCCCATCAGGAAGGCCGTCCATCACCGCACCGTGCGTCCATGTCACGCCGTCGATGCTCCACTCGCTGCGGTCGACGCCTGAAGCATCGTCGTGGGAGTCGATCGTGATCGTCGGCGCATTCACGTACCACCCGCCCATGCCGTCAGGCTCGAGGGGGTCGATGGTCGCAACGCTCTCCGGAGCGACCGTATCGATACGAACGCTCGACCGCGTAACGGGGCCCCACAGACCGAGAGCTGTGCGCGCTTTGACCGCGAAGTACCACTCGCCGTCTGCTACGCCGTCGAAGTGAGCGACAGTCGCGGTGACCGGCTCGCCTGCGGGGACGGCGTCAGGGTCGTCGGAGAGACTCGCAGCGTACCCGTCCAACCCGGTGACGTGCGCTGCAGAAGGCCAGGTGAAGACGACGTCGGATACGTTCGACCAGTCACCCGAATCTCCATGGGACGGCGAAGTGAGCCCTGTGACTGCCGGGCCCCTGAACAACCGCCCCGCATCCAGGCGGGCCCCGGTAGCGACCTTTCCCGCGAGCGAAGACAACGGAGTCGCGGAATCCCTGATGGCCTGCTTCAACTTCGCCGCCGTGAGATCGGGGACCCCGGAGAGCAGCAGTGCTGCCACACCCGCCGCATGCGGCGCGGCCATCGACGTACCCGACTTGTATTCGTGCCGGCTCGACGGGCCAGTAGGCGCGGAGGAAACGATACGCAGATCGTCTATGTAAGCGCCCTGCCCTGTGACGGACCCATCCGAGATGAAACGAAACCCTACTCGAACCTCGTTGCTGCCGACATAGTCAACCAGATCGACCTGAAGCGAGTCGAAACTGCCTCCGGTCGAACCACTCCAACCTTCGATGACGCTCCATGCATCGCCGTCGTTACCGTACGCGAGCACTCCGTCGAACCCGGCCTCGGTGTCTAGCCACATCTCGAACTCGAGTTTGGCATCGGTCACGCCGCTGAGGTCGAGCCCGTCTCGCATCCTCACGAACGAGTCTTCGTCGTTCGTGTATGCGCCCCCGGGAGAGTCCGAGAGCGAGAAGGGTGAACTCGTGAAACGCTCGCCCGCCGTCCCCCACTCGTTCGACCGGCTGAACTCTGCGACCCATGAACCCATGTCCGCGAAGTCGTCGTAGAAGCTGACCGACTCGCGACCAGGGACCGCGCCGAGAATGTCGACACCGGGAGCACCTATGTCGATCGATCCTGTGCCGTAGTTCGAGAACTTGGCGAGTCCGTCCATGCGGTCGGTCGCTGCCACGGCCAAGATGTTGGGATCGTTCCATGCGGCCGGATACTCCGGATAGAAGTCGCTGTTCCTGCCGCTGTTGCCCGCCGCCGCGACAACGAGCGCCGACGACGCGAGTATCGCCTCACGCAGAGCTACGCTCGCCGTAAGAGTCGTCCACGACGCGTTGATGATGTCCGCGTCGT
>CAYGKH010000079.1:0-8303 GCA_964350345.1 uncultured Coriobacteriaceae bacterium | reverse complement strand
CCCCGCTACCCGGAAGGGGTCCGGCGTGACCCACACATGTGTCACAAGATCCAAATCATCTCCCCTTCCCCATAACCTTTCACACACCCCCGGCACCGCACCGAAACACCGCTGAAGCACGCTCCCAGCATCACCGCGACGCTCAGACAGACGCGTTATCGTGGCGCGCGGCGGCTACGGTGTGGGCTGGCCACCTCGACCACCTTGTACCAGGGATAATCGACGACCCTGCGCTCGCACGCTCGCTCACCGCAGCCTCGCGATGCGCCTACGGGAGCTGTAGGGTCACCTCGTCCGACACGACCGTCAGGCTCCCAGCAAAACCACGCCAGGCCAGGCGCCGTGAGCGCGTCGGTCGGCCGAGTAGAGCGGCGCCCGAAGCTGTGCCGCGAGCGCTGGTGCAAATGCGTCGTAGAGTGCGCAACCATAGCGTTCGTGGATACGGATCGCGTCCCGCACGAGTACGTCTCCGACCTCCCTGACGTGAATGCGCCAGTCCGCAAAGCGGTCCCAGAGCTCTCGCGACTCATCCGCCGTGAGGAACCGCGTGGCGACCCCCATCAACTCGTAGACGAAGATCGACGGCACCGCGATCGTGACCTCGCCTCGTGCATGCGCTAGCAGCAGCTCCCGCGCCTCGGGACTCCCCTCCTCGGAGCGGAACAGCTTCACCCCGACAGACGCATCGATCACCACGAGGTTCACGGCAACTCCGTCTCGGCCGCTTCGGGCCGGATCGGATCGCCGGCAAGAGACCTCGTGCCCCTGAGCTCCCGGAGAATCTCCAGACTCGGTCGCGTATCGCTGACGGTACGCAGAGCGATCCCCTCAAGCCAGGCAAGACCATCCAGCACGGCCGCCTCCCGTCGTTTAGACACCATCGACTCGGCGTGCGAAACCACGTAATCTGCAGCCGCCTCGCGCACCACGTCACTGCGTGTGACGCTCTCGTCACGGGCGATAGCGTCCAGCTTCCCGAGTATGTCCTCGGGAAGGGTGACGGTGACCCTCACAACCATGACGCCTCCGATCGACTGTGTCTGCATACATAGTGTATGCATCCGTGTAAGCAACCGCAAACCACCCGCTCTTGCTATCCTGAAGTCGGGTACCTACAGCGTGAGCACCGCCCGACCCGAGGAGCCCTGGATGTCGAAGATCTACACCCGCCGAGGAGACACCGGCGAGACCTCGCTTGTGGGAGGCTCGCGCGTGGCGAAGAACAGCGAGCGCGTCGAGGCGTACGGCACCATCGACGAGGCGAACAGCGCGATCGGCCTCGCCCGCGCAGCGCTGCAGGTCGCAGCAGCCGACGAACTCGAACTCGACATGATGCTCGACTTCATGCAGCACCGGCTCTTCGACTGCTCGAGCGTGCTCGCAACGCCCGCGGCAGCCAGACCGTCGACCCACACGCACCCTGCGATTCATGGTGCGGACATCGAAAAACTCGAGGCCTGGATCGACTCTCTCACCGCGCAGATCGGCGAAGTGAGCCACTTCGTGCTCCCGGGAGGATGCGAGGAGGCAAGCCGCCTGCACGTCGCACGCACGGTCGTTCGCCGCGCCGAGCGCTGCATGATCGCGCTGCAAGCCGCCGAGCCCGGCGAAGTCGACCCGAACGCGCTGGCGTTCATCAACCGCTTGTCCGACCTGCTCTTCACGATGGCACGCTACACCAACCGCCTCCACGGCAGCGGCGACGTGCTATGGGACGCGCGCACCTAGTACAGGTCCGAGCCGGCCAATAGCTCCTTTACGACCTTCGGATCCGACAGCGTCGACACGTCTCCGAACGCCTCCATCTCCTTCTCCCCCGCGGCGAGCTTGCGAAGGATGCGGCGCATGATCTTGCCCGAGCGCGTCTTGGGCAGGTCACGCGCGAACTGGATGTGATCTGGTTTGGCGATCGGCCCGATCGCCTTGCGTACGTGGCCCGAGAGTATCTTCGCGAGGTCCTCGGACGCGTACTGCCCGTCACGAAGGAGCACGAATGCGTGGATGCCTTCGCCCTTGACGGGGTGCGGGAAGCCGACGACCGCCGCTTCGGCCACGACCTCGTGGCTCACGAGCGCACTCTCGATCTCTGCGGTGCCGAGGCGATGCCCGCTCACGTTGATGACGTCGTCGACCCGGCCGAGGAGCCAATAGTAGCCGTCCTCGTCGCGTCGTGCTCCATCGCCGGTGAAGTAGCGTCCGGGGAACCGATCGAAGTAGACCTCCCGCATCCGTGAGTGGTCCGGGTCGCCCCACGTCCCACGCAAGATTCCCGGCCACGGCTTGTCGACCACCAGGTAGCCGCCCTCGCCGAGCTTAGCGTCACCGCCATCCTCGGCCAGCACGCGCGGCTCCACCCCGAAGAACGGGACCGTCGCGCTACCGGGCTTCAGCGGTGTGGCACCCGGGAAGGGCGTGATGAGGAAGCCGCCGGTCTCGGTCTGCCAGTAGGTATCGACGACGGGAAGGTCTCCTCGGCCGATTGTATTGCGGTACCACTGCCACACCTCGGGATTGATCGGCTCGCCGACCGTGCCGAGGAGTCGCAGGCTGGACAGGTCGTAGCGCGCAGGCCACCCCTCGCCGTGGCGCATGAGGGCGCGGATCGCGGTCGGGGCGGTGTAGAACGAACTCACGTCGTACTTCTCGACGACAGCCCAGAAACGGCCGGGGTCGGGATAGGTGGGCACGCCCTCGAACATGAGGGTCGTCGCCCCGGCTGCAAGCGGTCCGTAGACGATGTAGGAGTGCCCGGTGACCCAGCCGATGTCGGCAGTGCACCAGAACACGTCCTCATCGCGGTAGTCGAAGACAGTCTTGAAGGTGAGTGCCGTGTAGAGCAGGTAGCCCGCAGTGGTGTGGAGCACGCCCTTGGGTTTGCCGGTCGACCCGGAGGTGTAGAGGATGAAGAGCGGATCCTCGGCGCCCATCTCCTCGAGCACGCATGGACGGCGTACCTCCGGAGCGGTGACCTCCTGCTGCCACCAGGTGTCCCGGCCTGGCTCCATGTCGACATCGCCCGCACCGCGCTTGACCACCACGCACGCCTCGACGCTCGGGCACTCGAAGAGCGCTTCGTCCGCGTTGGCCTTCAGCGGTACCTTCCGGCCGCCGCGGATGCTCTCGTCGGCCGTGATCAGTAGTTTCGCCCCGCAATCCTGGATACGCCCGCGCAGTGCCGAGGAGGAGAAGCCGCCGAAGATGACCGAGTGGATCGCGCCCACCCGCGTGCACGCGAGCATCGCGATGGCAAGCTCGGGGATCATCGGCATGTAGAGGGCAACGCGGTCCCCACGCTCGACCCCCTTTTTGCGAAGAACGTTCGCGAAGCGGCTCACCTCGTGGTGAAGCTGCTGGTAGGTGAAGGTGCGGGTCGAACCGTCGTCGCCCTCCCAGATAAGCGCGGCCTTGTTGCGGCGCCAGGTCGAAAGGTGCCGGTCGAGACAGTTCGCCGAGACGTTCAAGGTTCCGTCAGCGAAGTAGGTGTAGTCGAGGTCGTCGAAGCCACCCTGCAGCGCCATTGTCGGAGGCTTCATCCACTCGAGGTGTTCGGTAGCCATCTCCAGCCAATACCCGTCGGGATCGGCGACCGAGCGGTCGTAGATCTCATGGTAGCTGTCCATGCCGCCGATCACGGCTTGCTTCTCGAACTCTGCGGGCGGATCTACGACGATCTCGTCCCCTCCGTGGTGCTCGATACCGCTCTCGGTGGGCTGGTCAACCATGGACCCTCCCGCAGTCGGTGGCGTGTCGGAATAACGCTACACCGGGTACATACCCCCTCGCGACCGTCCGTCGCGCAATAGTGTCCGGACGGGCGACCGTGGAAGCCGTACGACGAAAAGGTGACGAGTGGCACTCCACAACCGTAGCCCTCGGGCTATACTCGACGCCTAGCCTATTAGGGGGAATCGATCGCGTGGATGCCAGCTCCAAGTACGACCTGCTTCGCAGCAACATCTCAGGCCTCGGAAGCGTTCTCGTAGCCTTCTCCGGCGGCGTCGACTCCACCCTACTCGCGTTCGCCGCGCAGGCGGTCCTCGGCTCAGACGCCCTGCCTGTGCTCGCGATCTCCGACACGTACCCGGAGAGTGAGACGAAGTACGCGCGGCGCATCGCCCACAAGCTGCACATCCCGCTCCACATGGTCGAGACGTCCGAACTCGTCGACCCGCAGTTCCGCGCCAACGCTCCCGACCGTTGCTACCACTGCAAGGGCGAACTCTTCAGCCTGCTTCGGCGAGTGGCGGACAACCGCGGCTTCACGCACGTCGCCGACGGCAGCAACGTCGACGACCTCGATGATCACCGCCCCGGCTACATCGCCGCGAAGGAGTACGGTGTCGTCCACCCCCTGCAAGACGCCGGGATGACAAAGGCCGACATCAGGGAGATCGCCCGGATGCTCGGGTTGCCTAACTGGGACAAGCCTTCGATGGCATGCCTGGCGTCCCGCTTCCCGTACGGACAGGAGATCACCGAGGATGCCCTCGCCAGAGTGGCCTCGGCCGAAGAGGCGCTCCGGGGCATGGGTTTTCGGCAGTTCCGGGTCCGCACCCACGGTGAGGTCGCGCGTATCGAAATCGACCCCGACGAGATGGACCGCGCGTGGAACATGCGCGCAGAGGTGACCTCGGCGATACGCGGAGCGGGCTTCGCATTCGTCGCCGCCGACCTCGAAGGGTATCGCAGCGGCAGCCTGAACGAGGTGCTCACAGAAGCCGAGCGGGCGCACACCGCCCCCGACGCCGGTCCGGCTACCGCGCAAGCTCTCTGAGCGCCGCACGCAACGCATCCGGGATCCGGTTTGCGAGTTGCCCGGGACTGAGCATCCTCTCCGCGATCAATCGGGTCGCATAGGGTTTCGCAGCCTGTGTGATGTCGATCTCGGGATAGATCGCACGCGCCACGCCCTCCACCGTCACGAGCGCCTTCACGAGCAGCCCATACCCTGCAGGGATAGGCACTCGTTCGTCGGCGAGGATCGACAGGAAGCCGGTCGCGAACCCCTTGATGTCGGCAGGCCGACCCTTCACGCCGAGTGTGCGCGCCATGAGGGTGGCGACCCGCTCGCGGACGTGCCCCTCGCGGTGGGGCGGGATCACGAGTCCGAGCTCTGCCGAGTACCGCAACGCGCGGTCGGCGTCACCGTAGACGGTCGCGGCCAGCACCTGCGCGATCGCGGCCCGCTCGGCCGGGTCCGTGTGGCCGAAGATGCCGAAGTCCAGATAGCAGATGCGCGAGTCGGGAGTGACGAAGAGGTTCGCCGGATGCAGATCGGCGTGATACTCGCCGAGCACCAGCACGCCGCGCATGAACACCGTCGCTCCGTGAAGCGCAAGACCGAAAGCATCAACACCCGCGCGCGCCGCGTCGTCGAGATCGGTGAGCCGCCACCCTTCGACGTACTCCATCGCCAGTACGCTTCGCGAGGTCAGCGGCCAGGCGATACGCGGCGTGAAGACGTAAGGGTCATCGCGGAAGTCATGAGCGAAGCGATCGGAGACGCGGCCCTCATTGCGCAGGTCGAGTTCGCTCGCGAGCGACGTGGCGAACTCCTCGAGGAGAGCAGGCGCGTCGATTCGGCGGCGCAAGCCGAACCGTTCCAAACGCGCGAAGAGTCGCCGCGCCTCAGCGAGGTCTGCCTCGATGGCCTCACGTGCCCCGGGACGCACGACCTTCACAGCGAGAGGAGTCCCGGCGGGCATCACCTCGCCGATGACCGGATGCGCCTCTTCGCGCAGCACCGCGCGGTGTACCTGGGCGATCGATGCCGAGGCGATCGGCACGGGATCGAACTCGGCGAACAACTCGTGTGCGGGCCGGCCGAACTCGCGCGTGAAGACTCCGGCGATACGTTCGAAGGGCAGCGGCGCCACGCGCTCCTGGAGCTGTTCGAACTCGAACACGTACTCGGGCGGGACGAGGTCGGGGCGAACTGAAGCTACCTGGCCGAGCTTGATGAACGCAGGTCCGAGCTCCTCAAGGGCGACCCGCATCCCGCGGGCGAAAGCGGCACGCCGCACCGCTCGCGGCGCAAAGCCGAAACGAGCCGCGGGAAGTGATGCGGCTAGATGACGGGCGAACGTGGCGAGGATGACGCGGCTGCGCGCGGACATTGGCGTGAGCCGCTACTCGTCGCGCTTCAGGACCGAAGGGTCGTCCGAGGCGAGGATCGCGTCGAGCGAGCCCTGCATCGACTCGAGTCGCCCGCGCAACTCGCCCACCTCGAAAAGCAGGTCGTCAAGCTTGGAGGAGACATCGGCTTTGCTGCCGGGCGCATCGGGAGAGCCCTCGGCGAGAGAGGCCTTGAGGCGCTCCTTCTCCTCGGCGATCATCGCGGACAGGCCGTCGACGAACGCCTCCTCACCCTCCCCCATCTCGCCAGGCTGTTGCGTGGCACCACGGGTCACGGACGCCTTCCAGCCCTCGTCGGCGGTCTCGTGCACGAGCGCCCACGCCGCCAGGAACCGCATGAACTCCTCGTTGGCCATCGACTCACCCTCCCTCGCGACGGACCGCGATGCGCGGTCCCGTCACTTACTTCACTGCGCGGAGCCGCACTCCTGCCTCGCGCCCTCATCGTCGGGGTGTTGGCGGCGCAACAGCCGCATGCCGTTCAGCGTCACGAGAAGAGAGACACCAGTGTCGGCGAAGACCGCCATCCACAGTGTCGCCCACCCGCCGGCGGCCAGGCCGAGGACCGCGAACTTCACAGCGATAGAAACGATCACGTTCTGGCGGATGGTCGAAACGGTACGCCTGCCCAGGTCGAAGAAGCGCGGGAGTTGCGTCAGATCGTCTGACATGAGCGCGACGTCTGCGGTCTCCAGCGCCGTGTCGCTGCCCGCGGCCCCCATTGCGATGCCGAGGTCTGACGCCGCCATCGCCGGTGCGTCGTTGATGCCGTCCCCAATCATCGCGACGGCTCCGAAGCGCTCGCGCATCTCGCGGACGGCGTCGACCTTGTCCTCGGGAAGCAGTCGCGCGCGATGCTCGGGTACGCCGGCGTGTGCGGCGACCGCGGCGGCGGTGCGCTCATTGTCGCCCGTCAGCATCACAACGTGCTCGATCCCGCCTGCTCGCAGTGCCGCCACTGTCGCGGGCGAGTCGCCCCTCACCTGGTCTGCGACACCGACCACGCCTGCGACCTCGCCGCCCACGAGCACCACGAGGACGGTGCGGCCATCGCCCTCAAGGCGGTCGATCGCGTCGGTCACGCTCTCGCCGAACTCGTCTTCGCACTCCGACGCTATGAACGCGGGGCTCCCGACTGCCGAAGGGATGGAGTCGACGACACCGCGAACACCGCGCCCGGGGACGTTCTCATAGGAGGTGAGGTGGGCCGCGGACCCGGCGGCGGCTTCCCCGGCCGCACGCACGACAGCGCGGGCGATCGGATGGTTGCTGTGCGCCTCAAGCAGCGCAGCGATCTCGAGTACGTGAGCCGCGTCGGTTGCGTTCAGCGCGACGACGTCGGCGACCTCCGGAGTCCCGCAGGTGAGCGTACCGGTCTTGTCGAAGGCGACCGCGGCGATGCGCGCCGCCATCTCGAGGTGCGCGCCGCCTTTGACGAGTACGCCATCCCGGGTCGCACGCGTGATGGCCGAGACGATCGAGACCGGGGTCGAGATGACCAGCGCGCACGGGCAGGAGACGACGAGCATGACGAGTGCCCGGTAGAACCACTCGCTGAACCCTCCCCAATCCGCGCCGAGGAGTACGGCGAGGGCCGGTGGGACAGTCGTGATCACGACCGCGAGCGCTATCACGGCTGGCGTGTAGTAACGGCTGAAGCGCTCGACGAGTTGTTGCGAGGGCGCGCGTGCGGCCTGCGCCTCCTCGACGAGGAAGATGACACGCGCGAGTGTCGAGTCTGCAGCGGCAGCGGTGGTGCGCACGCGAAGCAGGCCGCTCGTGTTCAGCGAGCCCGCGAAGACGGCGTCGCTCGCGGCCTTGTCGGCGGGCACGGACTCTCCGGTGATCGGAGACTCGTCCACCGCCGAGTGACCCTCCTCAACGACACCGTCGAGCGGGACGCGCTCGCCCGGGCGGACCGCGATCAGCTCGCCGACGGCGACCCCGGCCGCAGGGAGCTCCGACTCGCGGCCGTCGCGCACGACTCGGGCCACCGGCGGGGTCAGGTCCATCAGGTCGCGGATCGACCGCCGGGTCCGGGCCAGCGAACGCGACTCGAGCATCCCGCCCACCGAGAAGAGGAAGACGACCGCTGCCCCTTCGGCCCACTCGCCGATACCCGCAGCTCCGAGGACCGCAACGGTCATCAGCACGTTCATGTCCAGGAC
>CAYGKH010000078.1:0-8369 GCA_964350345.1 uncultured Coriobacteriaceae bacterium | reverse complement strand
CCTATGAACCTACGGTCGGCGATCGACTCACCGACCGTAGGTTCATAGGGAAGACCGTAGCGGCGCAGGTCGATGAGCACGCCGGAGCCCTGGTCCTCGAAGACGGGCACACCGTGGCGTGCACCGAGCTCTACGAGCTCTGTGACACCTACCTCCTGCGTGAAGCCGACCACACGGAAGTTGCTCGAGTGGACCTTCAAGATCATCCCCGTGTCGGGCGTGATCGCGTTCTCGTAGTCACGCAGGTGCGTCTTGTTCGTAGTTCCCACCTCGACCATCGTGGCGCCGGATTCGGCCATGATGTCGGGAATCCGGAACGATCCGCCGATCTCGACGAGCTGGCCGCGGCTGACGATCGCCTCTTTGCCGCGGGCCAGTGCCGTGAGCGCCATCATGACGGCGGCAGCGTTGTTGTTGACAGCGATCGCAGCCTCGGCACCGGTCAGGCGGCAGAGCAACTCCTCGCAGTGCACGTGACGGCTACCGCGCTCCCCGTTCTCGACATCGAACTCGAGTGTCGAGTAGGAGCGGGCGACCTCAGCCACCGCCGCCGCAGCGCGCTCTGAAAGGGTGGAGCGACCGAGATTGGTGTGTACGACGATCCCTGTCGCGTTGATGACCCGGTGCAGGCTGCGGTGCGAGGCGAGCGCGAGGCGAGAGGCGATCTCGGCGAGCAGCGCCGCTGGGTCATGAGATGCGGCCTCATCGGCGATCATCCGGGCACGGGTCGCATCGAGCGCGCCCCGCACGGACTCAAGTACAAGTTGCCGGGGATGCTCGTCTAGGAGGCCCGCCGACTCCGCCTCGCGGAGCAGGTCATCAACCTTGGGGAGCTGCCGAAGTCGCGCCTGAGTGTCCATGCGCGTGATTCTACCTGTTCCTGCGCGTGCGTGCGCGCTGCCGCCTCGCTCACGTGATCGTGACGATATCGTCTGCCCCGAGCATCGCGCTGACGGCGCCGACCATCGCCCCGATCTCTCCGACGGCGAGCGCCTCGGTCAGGCCGAGGAAGTCCAGACAGGTACCGCACGCCTTCACCGCGACACCGGCCTCGACAAGCAAGCGCAGATCGTCGAGCACATCTGAGCCCTCGCACGCCAGGCGCACGCCCTCGTTCATGAGCATCACGGCCGTGGGTCGCTCGGAAGCCCGCGCGAGGGCGTAGCAGAAGCTCCGCATGAGAAGCCCACCGAGCTCCTCGCTCGAATGCCCGATACCATCACTGAGGATGAGGATTCGTTTCGACATCTCTGGCACCCCGCTCTCGCTTCGAGCCGTCACCCAACCTGAACATAAGACAACAGAAATCGTTCGATTCACGAGAATTATAGCGCGCAGGAGAGGTCCCGGGCAGCCGCTGCTTCAGGCGATGATCAACGTCCCCGGAGTGCCTGCAACCATGCGCCCAACGACCGACCCGCCCTCGCCTCGCGCATCGAGAGCAGCAAGTAGATCGTCGGCCCGGGTGGGAGTGACCGCCATCAACAGTCCGCCGCTCGTCTGCGGGTCGCAGAGCACCTCTTTCCACGCGGTCTCCACCCCGCCCCACTCCGTGTGCGGGTCGAGGTGCGCGATGACGTCGACGGTCCTGCCCGGGCGCACGCCGTCACGCGCGTAGCCGAGCGCACCCGGCCACACCGGTACCGCGTGAGTGTCGATCTCGACCGCCAGGCCACTGCCGAGCGCCATCTCGCGCGCATGTCCTGCAAGACCGAACCCGGTCACGTCGGTGGCCGCATTCACGCCAACCTCGACCATGGCCGCCGCCGCCGCCGCATTCAGGTGCGCCATCGACTCGATCACACGAGCAAGGGTTTCCTCGGTCTCCAGGCCGACCTTGAGAGCGGTGTTCATGATTCCCACACCGATGCGCTTCGTGAGCACGAGAAGGTCACCGTCGCGCGCGCCGGCGTTGCGCACGACCTTATCCGGGTCGGCCTCGCCCATCACAGAGAGCCCGAACTTGGGCTCGGCGTCGTCGATGGTGTGTCCTCCGACCACGAGCACGCCTGCCTGCACGCACACGTCCGATCCGCCCTTGAGAACCAACGCGACGATCTCGGGATCCATCGAGCACGGGAAGGCAAGGAGGTTCATCGCAGTCAGTGGACGGCCGCCCATCGCGTAGATGTCGGAGAGTGCGTTGGCAGCAGTGATCCGGCCGAAATCGTATGGGTCGTCCACCATCGCGGTGAAGAAGTCGACGGTGAGCAGGATCGCACGATCACCGAGGAGGTAGACGGCTGCATCATCGCTCGTATCGAACCCCACCATCAGACGGTCGGAGTCAGTAGGAGCTATCGCGGTCAGCACCTTTTCGAGGTCACCCGGACCCCACTTCGCGGCTCAACCGGCCTTGCTCGACATGCTCGTGAGCCTGACACGTTCGGGCATCTACAACTCCTTCAGACCATCGAAGATCGCGTCATCGGGGAACGGTGGGCAAGGCAGACTGAAGAGGAAGCCCTGCCCGTACCGCACACCGAGCCTGCGAACCTGGTGGAGCTCGGCCACAGTCTCGATCCCCTCGGCGATCAGGCTGACGCCCATCGTCTCGGAGAATTGGACGAGGCTATGGATGAGTGAACAGCGCACCTCATCGCTGTCGCATCCGCGGATGAGCGAGATGTCGACCTTCAGCCACTCGGGGCGCACCTCGGCGAGGCACTGCAGCGACCCGTAGCCTGCCCCGGCGTCGTCGACCGCGATCGAGAAACCGAGCGCCCTTAGATACTCGAGGGTGGCCCTAAACGCTAGGAAGTCCTGAACGGCGGTCCGCTCGGTCAGCTCGAGCACGATACGGTCGGGCGTGATGAGTGAGCGGACGAGCAGTGTGTTCGACATGACTTCGCGCAGTTCCGGATCGCTCACCGCATCGGGCTCGATGTTGATGAACATCTTGCGCCCCTCCGGGAGACCCGCCGCGGCCTGGATCGCCTTCTTGCGGCAGATTCTCTCCAGATGCATCACCAGATCGGAGTCGTATGCGACCTTGAAGAGTTTGTCCGGACGCTCGAACTCGCTCTTCTCCGGGCCGCGCGACAGAGCTTCATAGCCGATGATACTCATATCGGTCAGATCGAAGATAGGATGGACGAGCGTGCGCACGTCCTCTGCCTCGATGATCTCCTTCAGACGACGCTTGCGTGTCTCCGCATCGACCGCCTCCCGGGTCGCAGAGTCGTGCAGTGCCGCATCAAGACCCGCGTGGACGAGACGCTCGAGACGGGTGTTCGAGTCGTGTGTGATCGTCGCGGCGCCCACGTAGCAACCGAACTTGCGGTAGATATCAGGCTCGACGGCGACTTCAAGGATCTCCTTGATGCTTTCCTCCACCCGCGCTACGACGAGCTGCCGCGCATCCGCCTCCATCCGCAACGATGCGCGCGGTGGCGAGAGCACGACCACGAAGGCGTTCCCGGAGATCATGACCTCGGCGATGATGTCCGCGTCGCGCACGACCGTCCCCGTGATCGACTGGAGTGCGTGCGCGACATGACGCATCACGTCGTCGAAGACCTTCCATCCGTAGATCTCCTCGATCTTGGAGTATCTCACTACGTTGACACAGAGCAGCGAGACCTCATTGCGCTCCTGCAGCAACGCCTTGATCCGGGGGAAGAGCAGTGGCGTGGTCGGAAGTCCCGTGACTGAATCGAAAAGGAGCGATCGGATCTCAGGATGGGACTCGATCGCCTCGGCGAACTCGAGCCACGATTCAAGCAAGAAGCTATAACTGCCACCCTGGTGCGGCGTGTCCATATGTCTCCGATCGGTGCGAGTATCGCGCACAGTCTACACTCTTTGTCAACAGATACCCTATCCGTACGTGAGCCTCAGTGCCACTGCACCGTTAGGCTGCAGTGGCACGCCGAGCGACCGCGCCCCGACCGCCGCCGGCTGACCGCCTCTCACGTCCGCGATCGTCGCGACGGTCCGGTCGAAACGCAGCCCGGCGATCAACTCGTCAGTCCCATGGTTGAGCAAAACGACGATATCCTCGCCTTCGCCCGCGAACAAGGATACTTCGACAGCGGGAGTGTCGCACCCGACCGGTGCCCCGCATCCTGCTGCGCCTGCGGCGGCACCGTAGACTGTGCGCAGGAACTCCTTGACCGGACGCGGCGAGGCCCACGGGTCATCCTGTGCAAGCGCCCGCTCGAGCGGAAGCGCAAGGAATATCGCGCGGCCTTGACCGAACGGGTTCAGGGTCAGCAGCGGGCTGCCCGTCGCGTCGGTGGCCACGATCGTAGCGCCGCCGTGACCGAGAAGTGCGAAAGATGGCAGCGCAAGGCATGCGTCGAACGAGGTCAAGGAACCGAGCACATCAGGCTGTGCAATGCGACATCCCAGCACGTCACGGGGACCCCCGTCGCCGAGGAACTCCATGCCGAACAGCTCACGCACGAGCTCGGGCCCGTCACCTCCCCCGTAGGAGAATATGAGCGAGCCTCCCCCCTGGACCCATGCGCCGAGTCTCTCCCACGTCGACTCCAGAAGCGCGAAGGCCGAAGGCACGATGATGACCGAGAATGCGTCGTAGGAGTCGCCCTCACGCACCACAGCGACCGGAAGATGAGCCTCCTTCGCCGAGATGTACGCCTCGAGACAGGCCCGCGGATCGTAGAGCGAAGCGAGGTTCGGCAGGGGCTCGAAGCGCTCCGCCGGCACCATCACCGCAGTGCGCTCCTGCGCCAGGGCGAAGCGGCGCAGATCGATCCGCGCCGCGACGCGTGCGAATGCCGCGACCTCGGACATCATCGGCTTGGGTTCACCGTCGACGTCGCGAACCCCCACGAGCACCTCGAGGGGATCGCGGAAGTACGGTTCGCGCCTCTCGGCATCCAGATCGCGCCAGCGGCGCAACATCACGCCGGCAGCCCGGTTCATCAGTCCCGAGTACATCGCGGTCCTGACCGCGACAGACTCCTCAGCGTGAGAGTGATCGAGCGAGTGAACACCGACATCATCCAGGAGGAGCGGGACACCGCGCGCACCACACCGCAGCAGGAAGGAGTCGAGATACGTCGAGGGGCCAGAGGTGATCGGGCCCTCGGCCGCGTACGCGCGATATGCGGCCGTCACATGGCTGACACCGATCTCGGAAGGCTCGAGTGCCCCGCGCGCATCGACGCCCGAGTGGCGGAAGAGTGTCTCAGGGTCGACCGAGAGCATCACCGGTCGGGTCGGGTCGGCCTCGCGAACCGCCTCTCGCAGGGTCGAAGCCCAGGCCGACAGCGCTTCGGCAGACTCAAAACCCGTGCAGAACGACTCGTTCGCCAGGTCCCACGCAAAGACGGTCGGCTCCGCCCGGTAGCGGTTCACTATCCGTTGCACGAGGGCGACCTGGCGTTGCAGGAGATAGGTATCCGTATGCGGGTCACGCTTCTTGCCCCACGGGACGTCGAGCAGCTCGGCGAGGCGGTCGTCAGCGAAGAGGCACACGATCAGCTGCATCTTGTGTTCTCGAGCCGCCTCTACGATGTCCTGCAGACGCTCCTCGGCCACATCGGAGTACTGGCCGACCTGCGGCTCGAACATCTTCCATGAGATGAAGATACGAACGAGCGTCAGCCGGGCTTCGGCGAACGCGGCGAAATCGCCAGCGATATCACCTGAATACCAGTCGTCCCAGCTCTGCGTCTCGGCATCGAGCGGGTAGTAGTTCACGCCGAGAGGGAACAGCGCATTGCGGCGCGACGCGCGCGGGGGCGAGGCGGGGGCCTCTGGCGCTCCTGCGGCCTCTGCCTCCTCCACAGCGGGGATCTCTTGCTCGACGAGCGGCTCGATCTCCTCGGCGGATAGTGTAGTGGCCTCGTCGCTCATCGTGATCCGCGGTGCGGCACTCTTGCGCTCGCGGGGACCTTTTCTGCGTGTGGGCACCCTTACGACCTCCCCTCTACATACTCATCGTAGAGGGCCCGAAACAGCCCCTGGCGTCTGGTGTCGTGATACGCGGCTCTCCGGATCTCCCAATCTGCCTCGGCATGGCGCCCCTCGGTCAGAAGCACCGCTGCCAGACCGAAACGAGCCCTCACGCACGTCGGATCGAGAAGGACCGCGGTGCGGTACGACTCCCTGGCCGCGCTGAATCGTTGGAGTGCGATCAGGGACTCGGCAAGCAATACGTGTGGGATCGGCTCATCGGCGACAGCTTTTGCAAGAGCCGAGAAGACCCGAGCAGCGTGCCTCACGAGACCGGGGCGCTTCGCAAACGCTACGCCGAGGCAGTACACGGCGGTCGGTGTGCGAGTCGAGATAGTGAGAGCCCGCAGCGCGCACGCCATAGCTTCGTTGACTGCTTCTTGCTTGAGATAGAGATAAGCGGCCAGGCCGAGCGTCTCGGCATCGTCGGAGTCCTCGTCGAGTATCAGCCGGATCAGATCTGCCGCCGCGAAAAAATCCTCCTCGAACGCCAACTCGTACGCCGCTGCCATCCTGCTGTCGCGATCCGGGGCGACCTCGGCCGGATCAGGTGCCTCCTGACCGTCGTCGTAGACTCCGGCGAGCGAGAAGAACAGATCGTCCTGGCTCGGATCGAGCTCCCCGGCCTTGCGAAAGCCCGGCAGAGCGGTCGCGATGCCCTCGCGCTTGAGAGCGGCCACCGCGAGGTTGTACATCGCACGCGCCTCGGTCGGATCGAGTTCGAGGGCCCGGCGCCATGCGCCGATGGCCTCCTCCTCGAACGCGGCTGCCGCAAGCGCCTCGCCGAGCTGCACGTGGGCGGTCACGAGATCCGGTACGACCTCGGCAAGTTCGTGCCAGACGAGGATCGACTGGTCCCACATGCCTCCGCGCCGGTCGTATGCGAGGCCGAGTGCGAGGTAGGCGGGAGCGCACTGCGGATCGAGCTCGATCGCGCGGCTCGCCGCAGCTATCGCCTCGTCGTAGAAGTCTCCGGACAGCATCAGGTCGGCGAGCAGGCAGTGCACGAACGGGTCCGAATCATCGACACGGAGCGCCCGGTAGCATGCAGCAACCGCGGGAGCGACGTGTCCCTGCCGTGCGAGACCCTCGGCGAGAAGAACCTGCTGGGAGCGCCCCTTCATTGTGTCTCACCTCGGCCGAGGAGGTCACGAGCGATGCGCCCGACGAGCTTTAGCGCGCTCTCCGCACCACGGACCACGCCGTTCGCCCCGACCTCGCGGGCCAGTGCGGAATCAGCAGTGAACGGTCCCCCGGAGACGAGGAGGAGCATGTCATCGCGCCCCGCGGCGGCGAACATCTCACGGACGCGCACGACAGCGCGAGCGGTCGACATCAGCTGTGCGGAAACGATCACAATGCGGGCTCCGGTCTCCTCGGCGCGCTCAAGGAACTCCGCAGGCCGCACGTCGACACCCAGGTCGACCACACGATGGCCGGCCTCCTTCAAAGTGGCCGCCACGATGTCCTTGTCGATGCTGTGGTGGTCGCGGTGCATCGAACCGATGAGCACCGTGATGCCGGTATCCTGGGCGGTCGCCGGGGGGGTGGCGAAAGAGGTGATCTGCTCAGCGACGACGGACGCCTGGGCAAAAGTGTACTCGTCGATCGCGCCGCTGGACCACGCACCGCCGAGCATGGCCATCGCTGGTGCGAAGAGCGAGTCGAAGAGCGCATCCTGGCTCATCCCGCCGCCGCGCGCCTGCTCGATCACCGTGATAGCCGCCGCCGGGTCCTGGCTGACGAACGCCTGATAGAGGCGTGCTGCCGCATCATCGGCCACTCTTCACGCCCCCCTCTCTCGTTGTGCACTCGGCGCCCGTTCGTCCATCGTCACGCTCACGCCCAAGTATCGCAAGCCCGGATCGGCAGGGCAAAACTCCCCTGTTCCCGCCCGGGCGCTCCGGTAGTCTGGTAGCGGTGGTGGGATTCGAACCCACACGGCCCTGAGGCCAGAGGCTTTTAAGGCCCCCTCCTGTACCAATTCGGATACACCGCCCCATCACTCGAGCCCCGCTTTCCCGTTCGGATGCGACGCGAGGTCGAGCACGATACCATATAGTATGTCGTGCTCGCTCACGACCGTCGAATTCATGCTCAACAGATCGAGCAATCCGCCGAGGATAAGGCCTCCCGCGACGATCACGGGAGCCCGCCCGGAATCAAGCCCCGCCACCTCTGTCGCCCGACGCCGGAGCGGGAGTCCCGCAAGCATCCCGGTCAGCTCGCGGATGCGCTTCAGGCCGAGTACCGCGTCGTGGATCTTCGACGGATCGTAGACGCCGAGTCCCTGATCGATCGCGGACAGGGTGGTGGCGGTGCCGGCCAACGCGACCGAAAGGCGCGGGCGGGCGGGGAGCTCGCCGATGACCGGTGCGAATTGATCGGCAATCCATCGTCTGGCTTCATCGAGCTCGTGGGGGGTGGGCGGGTCCGACCTCAGG
>CAYGKH010000077.1:0-8481 GCA_964350345.1 uncultured Coriobacteriaceae bacterium | reverse complement strand
ACGTACGGCCCGTCGGTTCACATCGCGGCCGGGGAGGGGTGTCTCAACTGCCACTCGGCAGATCTCGTCGCCGAGCATGCGAACTTGAGCCCCTCCTCGTGTGAGGCATGCCACACGCACGAGTGGTTCCCGGTGGACGACTGGGACAACACGTGCAAGAGTTGCCATAGCAGTCCGAGTCATCAGCACGGAGGTTCCGGCGGCGGCGGAGGCCGACGCTAGGGGTCGCTACAGGCGAGTGACGCCGGGGCGCGCTCCCTTCACAGGGAGCGGCGCCTCGGCTATACTCGCGACCTGCACGATGTACAACCGTATACGGTGAGTGGCGCTGACGGGGAGAAGTAGAGGTCAATCCTCGCTCCCAGAGAGCCGGGTGTTGGTGGAAGCCTGGCGCAGGACGCTTCGAATGTGTCCCCCGAGCCACCCGGAAGAACGAACCGGACCCTCCCGCGCGGAAGACCTCCGTCGGAGTCCGGGACCAGTAGGCCGGGTCGGTGGCATCCGTTACCTGCCGCACGAGTGGGCGCACACGCGCATCTCCTCGACCGGGCGTAGCAGTCTGCGCAGGCCGGGAGCGTGTCGTGTGCCAAGCGGGGTGGTACCGCGGGAGGCATGACTTCTCGTCCCGGCGACGGGAGGAGTCTGTCCTGACCGCGGTTTTCGCGCATCTGGGGCAGGTTCGCCGAGGAAGCCCCCGTCGCACATCACCTCCTAAAGCCCGCAAGGCTCGTGCGGCCGCCCGGACGCCCCCTGCCCGCGAAGGGAAGGTGGAACGATGGAGCTGAAAAGCACCTCGATGAAGGGCGGCATTGCCAGGGCGCCTCACCGCAGCCTGCTCAAGGCCGACGGCCTCACCGACGAGGAGATCGCGCGGCCGCTGGTGGCCATCGTCAACTCGGCCAACGACGTCATCCCCGGCCACGTCATGCTCGACAAGATCGCCGACGCGGTCCGGGCCGGCATCTACATGGCGGGCGGCACGCCACTCGAGTTCAGCACCATCAGCGTGTGCGACGGCGTCTCCATGAACCATTTCGGCATGCACTTCTCGCTTCCGAGCCGCGAGATCATCGCCGACGGCATCGAGATCACCGTTCAGGCACACGCGTTCGACGCGATGGTCATGATCCCCAACTGCGACAAGATCACGCCCGGCATGCTCATGGCCGCCGCCCGCCTCGATATCCCCACCGTGGTTGTGAGCGGCGGACCGATGCTCACGGGCAAGCATCGCGGCGCGCCGGTCGATCTCGACACCATCTTCACCGCGATCGGCAAGGTCAAATCGGGCCAGATGAGCGAGGCGGAGATCCTCGAGCTGGAGGACGTCGCGTGCCCGACCTGCGGCTCGTGCGCGGGACTCTTCACCGCCAACACCATGAACTGCCTCACCGAGGCCGTCGGCATGGGCCTGCCAGGTAACGGGACGATTCCCGCGGTCTACTCGGAGCGCATCCGGCTCGCCAAGCGCGCCGGTATGCAGGTCATGGACCTGCTCGAGCAGGGAATCACAGCCCGCCAGATCATCACGCCCGACGCCATCCGCAACGCGATGACGCTCGATATGGCGTTCGGCGGCTCGAGCAATACGGTGCTGCATCTCATCGCCATCGCACATGAGGCGGGCCATCCGATCACGCACGACGACTGGGCCGAGGCATCGGCGCGCACCCCCAACATCTGCCGCATCTCGCCCTCCAGCGAGTACCGCATGGAGGACCTCTACGCCGCTGGCGGCGTGGGTGCGATCCTGAAAGAGCTTGACCGTGCGGGGCTCATCGAGCGCGATGCGCTGACCGTCTCCGGCGTCACGATGGGCGAGATCGTCGACCGCTCGGAGAACCGGGACACCGGCGTCGTGCGGCCCACCAGTGACCCCTATCTCGCCGAGGGCGGCCTGAAGATCCTGCGCGGCAACCTCGCGCCCAAGGGCTGTGTCGTCAAACAGTCGGCCGTGCCCGTCGAGATGCGCCGCCACACAGGCCCGGCGCGCGTCTTCGATTCCGAGGAGGAGACGGTCGCGGCCATCTTCGGGCGTGAGATCCGCGAGGGCGACGTGGTCGTCATCCGCTACGAGGGTCCCAAGGGAGGTCCGGGTTTCCGTGAGATGCTCGCCCCCACTGCTGCCATCAGCGGCATGGGGCTCTCCACCAGCGTCGCTCTGGTTACCGACGGCCGCTTCTCCGGCGCCACCAAGGGTCCGGCGGTAGGCCACATCTCTCCCGAGGCGGCGGCCGGCGGGCCGATCGCGTTTGTGGAGGAGGGCGACGAGATCACCATCGACATCGACGCGGGGACGATCATGCTCGCCGTGACCGAGGAGCGCCTCGCCGATCGGCGCCGTCACTGGACCGCTCCCGAGCCGAAGGTCACGACCGGGTATCTCGCCCGCTACGCACGTTGTGTCTCCAGCGCTGATGAAGGGGCGGTGCTTTCATGAGCGAACGCATCACCGGCGCCGAAGCCCTCGTGAGGGGGCTGCAGGCCGAGGGAGTCGACACGATGTTCGGATATCCGGGCGGCGTCGTGCTCCCTATCTACGATGCTCTCTATCACGCCGAGGGGCTGCGCCACATCCTCGTGCGCCACGAGCAAGGCGCCGTGCACGCCGCCGACGGATACGCTCGCGTAACAGGGCGTCCCGGAGTCGCGCTCGTCACGAGCGGCCCGGGTGCGACGAACACCGTGACCGGCATCGCGAATGCGTACATGGACTCGATCCCGCTCGTGGTGTTCACCGGCCAGGTCGCCACGAGCGTCATCGGCACCGACGCGTTCCAGGAGTCCGACATCACCGGCATCACGATGCCGATCACGAAGCACAACTACCTCGTGAAGGACGCGACCGAGCTCCCCGGGGTCATCAAAGAGGCGTTCCACATCGCGACCACGGGCCGTCCCGGTCCGGTGCTGATCGACGTCCCGGTCGACGTGAGCAAAGGTGAGGTCGAGTTCGACTACTCCGCGGCTATCAACCTGCCGGGCTACAAGCCTACCTACCGCGGTCACGCCAAGCAGATCAAGCAGGCCGCAAGCCTCATCGCCAAGGCGCGCAAGCCGCTGCTCTACGTGGGCGGTGGCGTGATCTCGAGCGGCGCTGCAAGAGAGATCAAGGAGCTTGCCGAGCTCATGCAGCTCCCCGTGACCTGCACGCTCATGGGCAAGGGTGCGTTCCCCGAGGACCACCACCTGTTCATCGGCATGCCGGGAATGCACGGCGCCAAGTACACCAACTACTCGATCACCGAGACCGACCTGCTCATCGCTGTGGGCGTGCGCTTCGACGACCGGGTGACCGGCAAGCTTGCAAGCTTCGCGAGCAAGGCCAAGATCATCCACGTCGACATCGATCCGGCGGAGATCGGCAAGAATAAGCCGGTCGACGTGCCGATCGTGGGCGACGCGAAGCATATCGCCGCCGCCCTTGTGGATGAACTGCGCAAGATGGACGCCGAGCCGCGCACCGATGCCTGGATGCGCGCGATCGACGACTGGCGCAACCGCTTCCCGCTGCACTACTCGGGCGAGACCGGGAACATCATGCCGCAGAAGGTGGTGCAGCGCATCGACGCGCTCGCCACCGAGATGGGCCGCGAGCTCATCGTGGCAACCGAGGTCGGCCAGAACCAGATGTGGGCGATGCAGTTCCACACCTGCCGCACGCCGCGCACCTGGGTCTCCTCGGGCGGCCTCGGCACGATGGGCTTCGGTTTTCCCGCAGCGATCGGAGCGCAGGCGGGGCGTCCCGACGCGCTCGTCGTCGACATCGCCGGGGACGGCTCCTTCCAGATGGTGAGCCAGGAGCTCGCCACCGCGCGGGTGCACAACCTGCCCGTGAAGGTCGTCATCCTCAACAACGGGTTCCTCGGCATGGTGAGGCAGTGGCAGGAGCTGTTCTACGGCAAGCGCTACAGCCAGTCGATTCTGCCCCAGGACGTGCCGGACTTCGTGAAACTCGCCGAGGCGTACGGATGCTTCGGGGTGCGGGCCGAGAAGCCCGAAGACGTCGACCAGGCGCTCTTGGCGGCGTTCGCCTTCGACGGCCCCGCGGTTGTCGACTGCCGCGTGGAGCCCGAGGAGTGCGTGTTCCCGATGGTGGCCCCGGGCGGCTCGATCGACGAGATGCTCGGCGGCATCCCCGGATGCCCGGTGTCTGAGATGCTCGATGACGATCTCCTCGAGGAGGTGTGGGAGTAGATGCAGCACACACTGTCGGTTCTCGTGGAGAATAAGCCGGGCGTGCTCACGCGAGTGACCGCGCTGTTCTCACGGCGCGGGTTCAACATCGACTCGCTTGCGGTGGGCATCACCGAAGACCCCACGCTCTCGCGTATCACGATGGTCGTGAGCGCGGCGGACACTCCCGTCGAGCAGATCACCAAACAGCTCCACAAGCTGGTGAACGTGCTCAAGATCAACGACCTCGACCCGGCCGACATGGTCGACCGGGAACTCGTGCTCTTCAAGGTCCAGGCGCCACCGGATCGGCGGCATGAGGTCATCGAGGTCACGAACGTGTTCCGGGCCAAGATCATCGATGTGGGCAAGAACAGCCTGACCATCGAGGCGACGGGTACGAGCGAGAAGCTTGCGGCGATGGAGGACCTGCTGCGGGCGTACGGCATCAAGGAGATGGCTCGGACCGGACGGATCGCTCTGGCGCGTGGATCGCGCGAGAGCTAAAGAGGAGGAGACTCACTATGGCCAACGTGTACTACGAATCTGACTGCGACATCTCGCTCATCCAGGGCCGTAAGATCGCGGTGATAGGCTACGGCTCGCAGGGTCACGCGCACGCGCTCAACCTGCACGATTCTGGCTGCGACGTGCGGGTCGGCCTGCGCGCGGGCTCGAAGAGCTGGGACAAGGTGAAGGCCGACGGCCTCAAGGTCGCGACCCCGCGTGAGGCAGCCGCCGAGGCCGACATCGTCATGATGCTCACGCCCGACGAGACCCAGGCGCACACCTACTACTCCGAGATCCACGAGTCGATGACCGAGGGCAAGGTGCTCGCGTTTGCACACGGTTTCAACATCCACTACGGCCAGATCGAGCCGACGGCCGATGTCGACGTCATCATGATCGCACCGAAGGGCCCCGGCCACATGGTCCGCCGCGTCTTCCTTGAGGGCTCCGGCGTACCGTGTCTCATCGCGGTGCACCAGGATGCGAGCGGCACAGCGAAGGACGTCGCGCTCGCCTGGGCGGCCGGTGTCGGTGGCGCGCGCGCCGCTGTCATCGAGACCTCGTTTCCCGAGGAGACCGAGACCGACCTCTTCGGCGAGCAGGCAGTACTCTGCGGTGGCGCGACCCACCTCGTGCAGATGGGCTTCGAGACGCTCGTCGAGGCCGGCTACCAGCCCGAGATCGCCTACTTCGAGTGTTTGCACGAGCTCAAGCTCATCGTCGACCTCATGTACGAGGGCGGCATGGCCAAGATGCGTGATTCGATCTCCAATACCGCCGAGTACGGCGACTACGTGACCGGCCCGCGCATCATCACCGAGGAGACCCGCGAGGCGATGCGCGAAGTGCTGTGGGAGATCCAGAACGGCGAGTTCGCACGCAACTGGATTCTCGAGAACAAGGCCGGAGGCGCACACTTCAAGGCGATCCGCCGCATCCACTCCGAGCACCTTATCGAGGACGTCGGCGGAGAGTTGCGCGGAATGTTCAGCTGGCTGAGCGACAAGGAATAGGGGGAGAGAGACATGCAGAAGAAGTACCTGATGACGCCGGGTCCGACCCCGGTTCCCGCCGAGGTCTTGCTCACGCAGGCGCGGCCGATGATTCACCATCGCACCCCGGAGTTCTCGGCCATCTTCATGGATGCGGTCGAGGGCTTGAAGTACGTCTTCCAGACCGAGGTTTCCGACGCGATCATCATGTCGTGCTCGGGCACCGGCGTGATGGAGTCGGCGTTCGCGAACTGCTTCTGTGCGGGCGACACCGTGGTGGTGGCGCGCAACGGCAAGTTCGGCGACCGCATGGTGCAGCTCGGAAAGGCGTACGGCCTCAACGTCATCGATCTGAGCTATGAGTGGACCGCCACGGCCGACCCGGCTGACATCGCCACCGCGCTTACAGAGAACCCGGGCGTGCGCGGCGTGGTCGTGGTGCAGTCGGAGACCTCGAGCGGCGTGCTCAACGACGTCAAGGCGATTGGCGCCATCGTGCGCGAGCACCCCGAGTGCGTGTTCATCGTCGACTCGATCACCGGCATCGGCGCGGTGGAGTGCAGGACCGACGAGTGGGGGCTCGACGTGGTCATGACCGGCTCTCAGAAGGGGCTCATGCTCCCGCCGGGCCTCGCCGCGCTCACCGTCTCGCCCAAGGCGTGGCGCGCCTATGAGCGCTCCGGCCTGCCGAAGTTTTACTTCGACTGGATGAAGTACAAGAAGAACATCGAGAAGGAGACCACGCCGTTCACGCCGCCGGTCTCCCTCATCATCGGCCTGGCCGAGGCGCTTCGCATGATCCGCGAGGAGGGCATCGAGAACACGATCGCCCGCCACTCGCGCCTCGCCGAGGCGACACGTCGCGGCTGCGAGGCCCTCGGACTCGAACTCTTCGCGCCCGCTGACGGTCGCGGCTCGGCGGTTACGCCGGTCTGGGTCCCCGAAGGTATCGACGGCAAGAAGATCGTGAAGATCATGAAGGACACCTACGGCGTTACGATCGCCGGCGGTCAGGACGACTACGCGGGTCGTATCTTCCGGGTGGGCCACCTCGGCTACTTCGGCGACTTCGACATAATCACCACGCTCGCGGCGCTCGAGATGACGCTTGCCGGGCTTGGATATCAGTTCGAGCGCGGCGCGGGTCTCAGCGCCGCCGAAGCAGTCTTCATGGGACAGTAGGGGGATGACGGACAGAGATGACTGAGAAGATGAAGGTACTTGTAGCCGAGAAGATCGCCGACAGCGGCATCGAGATGCTCAAAGAGAGTTTCGACGTCGAGGTCAAGCTCGGTCTTTCCGCCGAGGACCTCGTTGCCGAGATTCCCGCGTACCACGGCCTTATCGTGCGCTCGGCCACCAAGGCCACGCGCGAGATCATCGAGGCTGGCGTCAACCTGAAGATTATCGGCCGCGCGGGTGTCGGTGTCGACAACGTCGACGTCAAGGCCGCCACCGAGCGCGGCATCATCGTGTGCAACGCACCGACGAGCAACATCGTCTCGGCTGCGGAGCACACGATCGCTCTCATGCTCGCCCAGGCGCGCAACATCGCGCAGGCCAACGTGAGCATGAAGGAGTGCAAGTGGGAGCGCTCCAAGTTTACCGGTGCCGAGGTCTACGAGAAGACGCTCGCGATCTTCGGCCTCGGCCGGATCGGCTCACTCGTGGCCGAGCGGGCGCGCGGCTTCGGGATGCGGATCATCGGCTACGACCCCTACCTCACCGAGGAGCGGGCGCACTCGATGGGCGTCGAGTTGATCGCGGACGTGAACGAGATCCTGCCCCAGGCGGACTTCATCACCGTGCACCTTCCCAAGACCAAAGAGACGATCGGCATGTTTGGGCCCGAGCAGTTCGCGCTCATGAAGGACGGCGTACGGCTCGTCAACACGGCCCGGGGCGGCATCTATCAGGCCGAGGCGCTGCAGGAGGCGCTCACGAGCGGCAAGGTCGCAAGTGCGGCGATCGACGTCTTCGAGGTCGAGCCGTGCACCGACTCGCCGTTCCTGGGATTTGACAACGTCATCCTCACGCCGCACCTCGGCGCTTCGACGGCCGAGGCGCAGGACCGTGCCGGCGAGCAGATCGCCGAGTACGTGAGCGCGGGGCTTCTCGGCAAGATGGTGCCTACCGCGGTCAACATCGCGCCGATCGCTCCCGACGTGCTCGATCAGGTGGGTCCCTACATCGAGCCTGCCGAGAACCTCGGCAAGATGGTCGCGCAGATGGCACGTGGCGGGGTGGAGTCGATCGACGTGTTGATGGTGGGCGGCCTGGCCGACATGGACACGCGCATCCTGCGCACCGCGGTGCTCAAAGGGCTGCTCACCGTGGTCGGCGCCGAGAGTGTGAACTTCGTCAACGCCGACTACTACGCCGAGCAGCGCGGCTTGCGGGTGACCGAGACGAACCGTGCCGAGACGCATGACTACGTCTCGATGGTCGTGGTACGGGCGGTGACGGCCGAGGGCCCGGTGGAGATCGGCACGGCACTCGTGGGCAAGAAGAACGAGCCGCGGCTGGTCACAGTGCTCGACTACGACGTCGACCTCAAGCCTGCACGCAACATGGCGTTCTTCCTCTACCCCGACCGTCCCGGCATGATCGGCAAGGTCGGCACGATACTGGGCGGCGAGGGCATCAATATCGGTGCGATGCAGGTGGCACGCAAGGAGAAGGGCGGCGAGGCGCTGATGTGTCTCACGGTGGACACGCCGCTCTGTAGCGAGTTGCTCGATCGCATCGTCGTCGAGGCTGACATGTCGACGGCGTGGAGCGTGGAGCTGTAGGGAGCGGGCCG
>CAYGKH010000076.1:0-8506 GCA_964350345.1 uncultured Coriobacteriaceae bacterium | reverse complement strand
CTGCGCGCCTGCTGCGAGGCGGCCGTTGCCGCGGCGACGGCCTCGCCAGAAGACCCCGGCTTCCCCGGCCTCCCGGCACCGGCAGGTGCGAGCGGCGAACATGCCGACCGGATCGACCCCGCGACCAAGACTTTCGCGGCTGCGGAGCGTGCGGGAGCGGTCCGCTCGATCGTGACACAGTCATCTTCGCGTGGGCTCGAGGCCGCCGGCACGATCTCGGCCTCGGTGGAGTCGGTCACTATCGCGAACTCGCTGGGCATCGATACCGGTATGGCGACCAGCTCCGTGCGCGCCACGGTGCTCTCTTCCGCAGATCCTGGCGCAGCGGCCGGATCGGGCTGGGCGTCCTACTACGACGCCGGACCCGGAGGGCTCGATCCGGTGGCCCTCGGAGACCAGGCTGCGACCCTCGCCGAAAGATCGGTTCGCCCCGGCACGCTCGACCCGGGCTCCTACACCGTGGTTCTCGCTCCCGAGGCCGTTGCAAACATCCTCGACTTCTTGGGCTACGCCGGGTTCTCGGCCCGGGCTGTGGAGGAGGGACGATCGTTCATGAGCGGAAAGCTCGGTGAGCGGATCGTTTCCGAGATGATCTCGATAACCGATGACGCGCTCGCTTCTGATGCGTTCGGGTTGACCTTCGATCTCGAAGGGGTCCCGAAGCGCACAGTCCCGCTCATCGCAGACGGCGTTGCAATAGGTCCGGTAACCGACTCCTACTGGGCCGCCAAGACAGGACGCGAGAACACAGGGCACGCCCTCCCGGCGCCCAACCCCCACGGACCGCTCCCGCTCGACCTGCAGATGGCTCCGAGCGACGCGACCATCGACGAGCTTGTCTCCTCGGTGAGCCGGGGTGTCTACGTGACGCGCTTCCACTACGTCAATATCGAGGACCCGATCCCGGTGACGCTCACCGGGATGACCCGGGACGGCACCTTCCTGATCGAGAACGGCTCCCTCACCACCCCGCTCAAGAACCTGCGCTTCACGCAAAGCGCGATCGCCGCACTCGGCGCGGTGGCCGGGGTCACGCGCGATCGCTCGTTCTTCGACGCGATGCTCGGCGCCGCGCTCGCACCGGGCCTGCTGATCGAAGGCTGGAACTTCACCGGCCAGACCGAGTAGCCGCACCGCTTCCGGTACGCGACACGAGCCTCGGCGATCTTCTCACGCCGAGGCTCGTCGCTGAAAGCAGCCCCGCACGGTGGAGGGGCACCACGAGGAGGGGCTGCTCTCTGCCAGGAGACTCGTTAGTTCCTGACACTAATTTGTATCGGCGCAGGAAGAAGCCTACTTGATAGCGACTACCGCTCGCCCTGCGCCTCGATGATCTCTTTGACCTTCATCAGGCGCGTAAGGTTACTACGCTCGGCCTCATCGAGCTTCATCCCTATCCCGCGGATCGCCTCGTCGAGTTGCGGGATCAACACGTGCTCGAGCGCGTTCACGCGGCGGCGGGTCCGCTCGATCTCGGCGGCCAACAACTCGATCGCCTTCTCGCGCTGAGCGAGTTCGATCAGCCGGGGTGCGACGGCAGCGAGAGAGTCGAGCGCGCTGTCGAGGACCAGCGGCGTGGTGACGAGCGAGTACCCCCCGGGCTCGGGAAGATCCGCAAGTTCGAACTCGGGGATGCGCACGCTCATAACGTTTCGCTCGGTGGTGACAAGAAGGTCTGCAGGCGTGCCGCTCGCCAGTGCGGTCGCGAGTGACGCACGGCCAGCTTCTCCCCGGGCGATCGCGAAGACTCCGTACGCGGCAAGCAGTTCGCGTTCCACGTCGCGACGAAGGCGTCGACTCTGCCCGATACGGGCGAGGAACTCCTTCATGAGCTCGTCGAGCTTATCTTTGAGGAGCTTGTGACCGCGCTGGGCCACAGCGCGCCGCCTGCGAAGCTTCATGAGCTCCATGCGGTTGGGGTTCACGCGCAGCGCCGGCACGTCAGCCCACCCACTTCCAGAACGCGAACGCGACCACCGCGATGACCGCAGTGACGTTGACTGCCCTGAGCGCCAGTACCGCACGCGAAGGACGAACGCCCCATCCCTGAAGCGCCCGCACGCCGATCAGGTGGAGCCCCGCGAGCGCCACGAGAAGCCCGAGCATGACTATCCAAAGCAACCAGTTCACGATGCGTCCATCGCCACCTTCACGGCCATCGCCTCGGCAGCCGGCATGTAGCGCTCGAGATACTCGTCCTTGATGCGCTTGAGCTCGACGCGCGGTAGGAGGGTCGCGAGTTCCCAGCCGATCCCGAGTGTCTCCTCGATCGTGCGGTCTTCGTGCTCTCCCTGCCGGATGAAGCGGGTCTCGAACGCGTCGGCGAACGCTGCGAACGCCGTGTCCGCTTCGGAAAGCGCGGCCTCGCCGAGAATGACTGCGAGTTCCTTGGCCTGGATACCTCGCGCATACGCGCCGAAGAGTTGGTTGGAGAGATCGGCGTGGTCCTCTCGCGTCTTTCCTTCGCCGATACCCTTCTGCTTGAGGCGCGACAGTGAAGGCAGCACGGCGACGGGCGGGTAGACCCCGCGCCGGTGCAGGTTACGGTCGAGGATGATCTGTCCCTCGGTGATGTAGCCGGTGAGATCGGGGATGGGGTGTGTCTTGTCGTCCTCGGGCATGGTGAGGATCGGGATCTGCGTGATCGAGCCCGCCTTGCCCTTGATGCGGCCGGCCCGCTCGTAGAGGGTCGCGAGGTCGGTGTAGAGGTAGCCGGGGAATCCTCGGCGACCGGGGACCTCCTTGCGGGCAGCCGAGACCTCACGAAGCGCCTCACAGTAGTAGGTCATGTCCGTGTAGATGACGAGCACGTGCATATCACACTCGAAGGCCAGGTACTCGGCAGCCGTGAGAGCCATCCGGGGGGTGGCGATACGCTCGACCGCGGGGTCGTCGGCCAGGTTCAGGAAGAGTACCGAGCGCTCGATCGCGGCCGTCTGGCGCAGCTCGGTCATGAAGAAGTCCGCATCCTCGAAGGTGATGCCCATGGCCGCGAAGACGACCGCGAACTGGCCCGACCCTTCACCCGTGACCGTGGCCTGACGCGCGATCTGCGCTGCGAGCTGGTTGTGAGGTAGGCCCGAGCCCGAGAAGATCGGCAGCTTCTGCCCCCGCACCAGTGGGTTGAGCCCGTCGATGGAGGAGATACCCGTCTGGATGAAGTCGTCGGGGAAGTCGCGCGCAGTGGGGTTGATCGGAGAGCCGTGGATCGAGTGCCGCGCCTCGGGCAGTATCTCCGGACCGCCGTCACGCGGTCTGCCAAGCCCGTCGAACACCCGCCCGAGCATGTCGCGAGACACACCGAGCGTCATACCCTTGCCGAGGAAGCGCACCTTGGTCTCGGACGGGTTGGAGCCCCGCGTGCCCTGGAACGCCTGCACGAGGGCGACATCCTCGTTGACCTCGAGAACGTTGCCGAGGCTCTTCGTGCCGTCCGGGTACTCGAGCTCGACGAGTTCACCGTAGGTCACACCCGCGACATCCTCGACCAAGAGCAGCGGACCGACGATATCGCGTGTCGTCATGTACTCGCGTTCCATCTAGCGCACACCTCCCCGATGACCTTCGCCCACAAGTTGGGTCTCGATCTCGCTCTCGATCTCCCCGAATTCGTGCATCTGATCCTCGGCGAGGTACTTCGCGCGCGCAAGACGCTCCCGGACCGGGGCGGCGAAGATGTCTGCCAGTGCGGCTCCGTCGTTGTGGGCGACAAGCGCCCGCTCGTGGAAGAGGAGGATCGTCTTGAGGAGCCGGTCCTGCTTGGCAAGCGAGGTGAACTGATCGTCGTCGCGAAACGCGTTCTGCTGGAGGAAGTCCTCGCGGATGGTCTTCGCCGTCTCCATGACGATCTGTTCCTCGGGCGAGAGCGCGTCGACACCCACGAGCCGGGCGATCTCGGCAAGTTCGCTCTCGCGTTGCAGGATCTCCATACAGCGGTCACGTCGGCCGCGATACTCCTCGCCCACATGCTCCCGCCAGTACGACGTGATCTTGTCGAGGTAGAGCGAGTAACTGGTGAGCCAGTCGATCGCGGGGAAGTGCCGCTGGAACGCGAGCGTGTCCTGGAGGGCCCAGAAGACCTTGACGACGCGAAGCGTGTTCTGCACGACCGGTTCGGAGAGGTCACCGCCGGGGGGCGACACAGACCCGACCACGGAGACCGAGCCGATCCGGGGTTCCGTCTCGCCGTCGCCGGTGTCCTTCCCGGCGCCGAGCGTCGCCACCTTGCCCGCACGCTCGTAGAAGGCGGCTAGCTTGGTGCCGAGGTAGGCAGGGAAGCCCTCCTCGCCCGGCATCTCCTCGAGGCGGCCGGAGATCTCGCGCATCGCCTCGGCCCAACGGGAGGTCGAGTCTGCCTGAAGCACCACGCTATATCCCATGTCGCGGAAGTACTCGGCCATGGTGATGCCCGTGTACACGCTCGCCTCCCGCGCTGCGACCGGCATGTTCGACGTATTGGCCACGAGCACCGTGCGCTTCATGAGCGGCTCGCCGGAGTACGGGTCGACCAGCTCGGGGAACTCCATCAGCACGTCGGTCATCTCGTTGCCGCGCTCACCGCAGCCGATGAAGATCACGACCTGTGCGTTACTCCACTTGGCGATCTGGTGCTGGGTGACGGTCTTGCCGGCGCCGAACGGTCCCGGGATGCACGACACGCCACCCATGAGCAGCGGAAAGAACGTGTCTATGACGCGCGTTCCCGTCACGAGGGGCTCGTCGAGCGAGAGCTTGCGACGGTAGGGACGCGGAACACGCACCGGCCACGTCTGCATGAGCAGGAGCGGATGCTCGGCGCCCGACTCGTCGACGAGCGTGCCGACCGGGTCTGTCACCGTGTACGTCCCGCTGTGGATCTCTTTGATGCGGCCGGACACTCCGGGCGGCACGAGGATGCGCTGGGAGATCAGCTCGTTCTCCTCGACGATGCCGATGATGTCGCCTCCTTCGACCACATCACCTTCGTTCGCAGTCGCATGGAAGTCCCAGCGCCGCTCCCGGTCGAGGCCCGGGGCGGAGATGCCGCGAGTCAGAAACGCGCCCGTCTTAGCCTCGAGCGCGTCGAGAGGCCGCTGCACACCGTCGTAGACCGCCCCCATCATCCCGGGGCCGAGCTCGACAGAGAGCGGAGCGCCGGTCGATACCACCGGGTCGCCGGGGCCGATCCCCTCGGTCTCCTCATAGACCTGGATCGAGGCACGCGTACCGCGCATCTCGATGATCTCGCCCATGAGGCCCTCTTCGCCCACGCGCACAAGGTCGTACATCCTCGATCGCACGAGTCCCTCGGCCACGACCAACGGGCCCGCTACCTTGGAAACGCGCCCCTGTTCTAGATCAGCCATCTAGTCGTCCTCTTCTCTTAGGAACGCCTTCGTCCCGAGCGCACGCTCGATCGCTGCGTCGATCCTCGCCTGTCCGAGGCCACCCTCGCTCCCCGCTCCCGGAATCACCGTCACGGCCGGGAGCGGCTCGTCGACCCGTGCTCGCACACGGTCACCGACTTCCTCGAAGACCTCCTCGGTCAGGAGCACCACTCCGTACTGACCGCCCACCAGCTCCGGCCAGATGTCGTGAGCCTGCGCGGGGACCTCGAGCGCCCAGACCGCGAACCCGAGTGGCCGAAAGCCCGCCACACTCGTGGCGTTTCCGACGACTGCGATCCGTGTGGCGGTCACGTCACACCACATCCTTCAGGCGCTCGCGCAGATGCGCAGCGGGGACCCTCGCCAGGCTACCCATGAGCAGCACCCGCAAGGCGGTCACCTCGGCCTGACGCTCCTTGATATAGCCGAGGACCGGCTCGGGGCCCACCGCGATCATCCGGCTCGCGCGAACGCGGGCCGACACGATGCGGACCGCCTCGATGTCGAAGCGCGCCGGGTCAGCGAGGGCTTCCGGGTCGACGCCGGGAAGCAGCCGGGTGGCAGCCAGACGGGTCGCAGCTTCCACAGGAGGTAGGCGGTACGCGGAGACGAGCCCCTGGATGGAGATGCGCCCGCCGGGTACGAAACGCGTCCGGACCTCCGCGACGGGGATGTCGCGAGCGCGAGCGCGAACAAACGCCCGCACGTTGCCGATATCGGCCTCGAGCTCGAAGAGCTCGCGAACGAAGGCACTGCGAGACTCCCCGGCGATCTCGGCGAGCGTGGCGAAGAACTCCGTGTCGACGGCATCCTCGATCTCGTCGGGCGGCAGCGAGCCGTCGTCGCGCGCGAGCTCTTCTCGGACCCGTCTCTCAGCGGCCCGCATCCGCGGAGGCAGCTTCTCAGACGGCCCCTCGAACGGCTCGGTCGACCCGCATCCAAGCGCGGTGAGCATCGGAGCCGAACTCACGCCGAGAGCCTCGGCCTTCAGCCGCCCTTTGAGATTCTCGAACTCGTGCCTGACCAGGAAGAACTCAACGAACGGCCGGGGCAGGTTCGCCCGGCACAGGAAGTCGTCGTAGAGGTCGGAAAGCGCGGCGTCGAGACCGCGTTCGATCCCCTCGATCGTGTGTGCCATCTCCAGATAGCCACCGTAGACGGTCTCGCCGAGGATACGCCGCTGCTCAGCGAGGCTCCGCGCTTCGATCAGCCGCTCGTAGGTCGCATGCGGCAACAGGTGCGTCTCAAGGACCCGTACGCGACCGACCGCGAACCCGTAGCGGAGCGAATCTCTGATCACGCTGCGGCGGCGGTAGAACATCGTCTCAGGCCCCCCGCTTCCCGGACTCGTCGTCTTCGCCGAAGAGGACCTCGCCGGCCACCGCTCTCAACTGGTCGGCTCGTCCTTCAACGAGCGCACGTGCTGACACCTCGACCCGCATCCGCTCACCAAGCAACAGCGCGCCCATGTCGATGGCGGAGGTCGAGTCGCCGACCTCGATGTCGGCCCCGATACGAGCGATCGCCGGCGGCAGGAACGTCGCAAGACGGCGGCTGTCGGACTCGCCCAACACGACCCGCTCCCCACCGCGGGCAATCGCGCTGACTTCCCGGGCGATCATGGTCGCGTACTCTTCGTCCGGCAGTGACTCGAGTCGCGATACCGCGTCATCGAGCACCCGCTGCACGAGTGCGCCCTTCGCGGCAAGCATGCGGTCTCTCTCACCGAGCCGCGCGCTTGCAAGCCGTGTCTTCGCATCGGCCTCGGCCTCGGCGCGACCGTGCGCGACGAGACTGTCGTGCTCGAGCTGTGCGCGGGCCTCGGCATCGCGACGCATCTCTTCAGCCGAGCGCTCCGCTGCTAACACGAGGTCGTCAGCCTCGCGCCGTGCGTCCTCGGCGATGCGCCTGACTATGTCGGCGAGTGCCACGGCTGCCCTACTCGGCCAGCATGAGGAGCATGAGCACGGTCAGGATCAGCGAGAACACCGCGTAGGTCTCGACGAGCGCCGGGAAGATGAGTGCCTTACCGGCGTCCTCGTCGCGACGAGCGATCATGCCCGCAGAACCCACTGCTGTAGCTCCCTGGTAGATGCCGGAGAACAGGCACAGGAACGCCACCGGGGAGCAGGCGAGGAAGATCTGGAACCCTTGCAGAGCCGTGAGCTCCGCATCGCCTGCGAAGAACCCGAAGAAGATGAAGACGAGCAGCGCGGTGATGAAGCCGTAGACCCCCTGCGTGCCCGGCATCGCGGCGAGCGGGAGCACGCGCCCGAACTTGTCGGCATCCTCGGTGATGATGCCTGTCGCCGTGTTGCTGATGGTCGTGATACCGATGGCCGAGCCGATGCCTCCTCCGATAGCGGCGATCGCCGCCCCGAAGTAGGCCCATGCAAGGCCAGGGATACCAAGGATCAGGTCCTCCACGTTCGTACTCCTCCCTGCGGCCCATCCGTCTCCGGATGCAGCACGACTGACTTGGTGCGGGGCGCGAAAGGCGCGAACGCCCGTCCTCCCCCTGCATAGAACTTACCGAAAAACTCAACGAACTGCAGGCGCATCGAGTGCACGAACGCGCCAAGCAGGTTGATCACTACGTTGAAAGTATGGCCTACCACGATGATGAGTGCCGCCGCGAGGAACCCGATCCCGAAGGGTATACCGGACACCAGCCCGGCCAGCAGGTTCATCACGTAGCCGACGAGCAGGCTCGCCAGCCCGAGTGCCGCCAGTCGCGTGTATGACAGGAAGTCCGAGGCGTACCCGACCAGCCCGTACAGGCCGAGGAGTCCCCTGCCAAACCCTATGAGCGCACCCTTGAGCGAGCGTCTCAGGAAGACCTCTTCGGGGATGCGGCCCTTGAACACGACCGCCAGCCCGAACGACGTCGGCAGCAGCCAGCCCACCGTCTCGGGCATCGCGACGGCGACCCCGATCGCGACAAAGAGCGCGATCGTCGTCATCTCGACGAAGAACGCACCCGCCAGATCGCCCTGTCTGGCGCGCCTGATCCCGTTGACGATCACGCCGAGGGAGACCTGCACCACACCCAACGCGACCGAGATTATGAGGTGCGTCATGACCTCATCGAGAGGGTTGAGCAGAGGCGCGTAGCGCAGTAATGCGGGAAGGTTCTCCTC
>CAYGKH010000075.1:0-8562 GCA_964350345.1 uncultured Coriobacteriaceae bacterium | reverse complement strand
TCCTCGGCAAACGAAACGGGCATCGACGTTCCGATGCCCGTGAACATCACGAGTACCACTACTGTCAGGTACGTCGTGAACAGCCGAGAAAGCCATGACTTGCGGTTCACCATGCGCGTCATTGCTCTCATCCCTTTCCGTTACCTGGCGCTACCCTCCCCCACCGGGCCAGGTCCCGAAAAGCACGCGAAACCGGCTCCTTAAACACGGGCCGGTCTCACCATTAGCTCCCCGTCGGCTTTCGCGGTGACCGACACACAGTCCCGACGGATCCAAGCTTCCCGCTCCAACCCGCAGATTCACGGGCCAGGCTTGGGCTGAGAGAAACGCTCTCCAGCTACCTGAAAAGGGATATACCCCCCGGTCACCGCGTATCGCATGGGTACGCATCCTCCAACGGTATGAACGGGGGATGATTGATCGAGTCGTCCCTTCACATCAGGAGCCATCGGAAGACGGATCGTCATCGAGAACCTGCATCTCCACCAACTTGGCCTGCACGATCAGCCGGTAGGCGGCGCTGTAGGGCGGATGACACGCCGAGAGGGTGAGCGTCGGATCCTCAGTCGAGCGCACGACCTCGATCACATCAGGAGTGACCACGAGTTTCTCAGACACCTCGTATGTGTAGCGCCTGAACGGCGAGAGAAGATGAATGGTATCGCCCGCTTCGAGATCATCGAGCCGACGAAAGGGTGCTCCGTAGGTCGTCCGGTGCGCGGCGATCCCCACGTTTCCCCGGTTCTTGGCAGGAACATCCGTGTAGGGCATCCACCCCGGTCCCCGCTTGAGCGCCTCCCGGTCGACGCCCCGGACCACCACCGCATCAAGATCCATCTTCTCGATCACCAGGCGGCCAAACACCCCGTACTCTTCCAACTCGCGCCAGTATGCGATGTCCTGCTCGAACCAGGTCTCCCAACCGGTGTAACCGGGTTCGGGCTCGTCGAGCAGGCGATCGGGGGACGCCGCTCCCATCGAGCCGAGTTCGGCCGCCGACTCCAGTAGAACCCCTTGCTCCATCCGGGTCACCTGATCGGTCACCATGTAGTAGCCGAGCAGACCGAGAGCCATGCCGAGAAACAGGTTTCCCAGGGCGCGAGCGGTCAGCCGGAGACGAGACGTCGGCACTGCTGTCGTCGCTTCAGAGCCCATTCCTGCCACCGCTCATTCTCGATTCATCTCGCAACAACCCACGCCCTACGTCGAGGACCTGCCCACGCGCCCCTTCTTCTTCATCGCCGGACAGCACTCTTTGACCAGAGCCTGTGTCAGCACTTCATCCATACTCGAGACAGGCACCACCTTCAGCTCATCGCGAACGCGTGCGGGCATGAGTTCCAGATCGCGAACGTTGTCCTTGGGGATGAGCACAGTCGCGATACCTGCCCTGTGCGCGGCGAGCAGTTTCTCCTTGAGCCCGCCAATCGACAACACGCGGCCGCGAAGCGTGATCTCACCCGTCATCGCGATATCCCGCCGGACCGGGCAGCCGGTGAGAACCGATGCGAGCGCGACCGCCATCGTTATTCCCGCAGAAGGACCGTCCTTGGGTATCGCAGCCGCCGGCACGTGTATATGCATATCGAACTTCTCGGCGAAATCCTCGGCGATGCCGAGCTCGGCGGTCCGGGTCCGGATGTAGGAAACGGCCGCCTGGGCGGACTCGCGCATCACGTCACCAAGATGCCCGGTGAGCGTCAAGCCGCCTTTGCCCGGCATCTTCGTCGCCTCGATGGTGATGACATCGCCACCAACCTCGGTCCACACAAGACCTGTCGCAGCGCCGACCTCGTCGCGCTCTTCGGCCAGGCCGAAGGAGAACTTCGGCGGACCGAGGTACTTGTGGAGGGTACGATCGGAGACGCGGGTCTTGGTCTTCTTACCCTCCACCACCTTGCGCGCCACCTGCCGGCACACCATCGCGATAGTCCGCTCGAGGTTCCGGACACCCGCCTCGCGCGTGTAGCGGCGCACGATCTCGTGCAACGCCGGCTCGGTGAACTCGAGTTTGCCCGGTGTCAGGCCGTGCTCTTTGAGCTGTTTCGGGATGAGGTACCGGACCGCGATGTGCACCTTCTCTTCTTCGGTGTATCCGGGGAAGTGGATGACTTCCATCCGATCGCGCAGCGCAGGCGGGATCGGATCGAGAAGGTTCGCCGTCGTGATGAACATGACGTTCGACAGGTCGAACGGTGCCTCGAGATAGTGATCCTGGAAGGCGAAGTTCTGCTCGGGGTCGAGCACCTCGAGAAGTGCCGAGGTAGGATCGCCCCGGAAATCCATTCCCACCTTGTCGACCTCGTCCATCATGAACACGGGGTTCTTCGTACCGACCTGACTGATCGACTGCACGATCCGACCGGGAAGCGCGCCCACATAGGTGCGCCGATGACCCCTGATCTCGGCCTCGTCGCGCACCCCGCCGAGCGACATACGGATGAATTCGCGGCCCAGGGAGCGGGCGATCGACTTCCCGATGGATGTCTTACCCACACCCGGCGGCCCGACGAAGCACAGGATCGGACCGCGCATATGGTCCGTCAGCGTGTGGACCGCAAGGTACTCGAGAACCCGCTCCTTCACCTTCTCGAGCCCGTAGTGGTCCTCATCGAGGACGTCCTGCGCGGCCTCAAGGTCGAGCCTCTCCTCGGACTCCTTGTTCCACGGCAGACCGATCAACCAATCGAGGTAGGTTCGGATGACGCTGGTCTCGGCAGCTGCCGGCGGCATCTTCTCGAGACGTCCGAGCTCTTTCATCGCCTTCTCTTCGACCTCAGAAGGCATCTGCGCCTCGTCGATTTTCTCCTTGTACTCATCGATCTCGGCCTGGACCTCGTCGAGGTGTCCCAACTCCTGCTGGATGGCTTTAAGTTGTTCACGTAGAAAGTACTCACGCTGAGTCTTGGTCATCTGCTCCTTGACCCGACTTTGGATCTTGGACCCGAGTTCGAGGATCTCAAGTTCCTTGCGCAGAAAGGTCACCGTGCGCTCAAGGCGAACAAAGGGTTCTATCGCCTCGAGAATCTCCTGCTTCTCGTCGATCTTGAGGTTCAGGTGAAACGCGATAAAGTCGGCTAGCCGACCCGGCTCTTCGATCGAGGAGGCGGCCATCAGTACCTCTTGTGGTACGGGCTTGCCCAGCTCCGACGCGCGCTCGAAGTCCTGGATCAGCGCCCTCATCAAGGCCTTCGTCTCCACGTCCGCCTCGGCGCTCTCCTCGATCGGCTCCACGCGAACGAGGAAGAACGGGTCAGTCTGGACGACCTCTATGATGCGTATGCGCTGCTGCCCCTCGACAAGAGCCTTGGCGGTGCCGTCGGGCAGCTTGAGCTCCTGCATGATAGACGCCGCGCAACCGATCTCGTAGATGTCCTCGATAGCTGGGTCCTGGGTCTCGGCCTCCTTCTGGGTAACAAGGGCGACAAGATGTCCCTGGCGCATCGACTCCTCGAGGGCATGGATGGATCGTTCCCGCCCAACGAACAGCGGGACGACAAGGTTCGGAAACAGGATCAGGTCCCTGAGCGGGATGAGTGGCAGTATCTCGGGTAGTGCCCGAACGTCGCCCTGTTGTGACATTGCGGCGTGTTTCCTTTCCTCGGCGCTACGCCGTGCGATAATCATTCTGCCCTAATACTTCGCACAGTACACGTCCGCTCCTACCCATCCGATGAGGTCGGGGCCCGGACCGAGATGCCTGGAGTCCGTTGGATGCGAATCAAGCCACGAGTGAAACGAGCGATCTTAAGCTCCGCCGTCATCGTCATCATGGCAGTAGGTCTGAGTGTCGGATCTCCGGTCGATGCGTCCGAATCTCACGCGAATCCCGAGACGCCCGCACCAGGTGATCCCGCCCGCGACCGGGTCACCGTTGACGCGGGACCCCCATCGCTTCCATCCGACGGCGCCTTTGAGATCCGGGCCGACGTGCGGGTCGACGAGCCGACCCCCTACCTCGAAGTCCGCCTCCAGATCCACCGGCCCTCGGGCCAGCTGCTCTTCCAGCGAACAGAAGTCCGCAGCGATGTCGCCACAGGCACCGTGACGGCCGAGTTCACCCGCGAACTCGCCGACCTCTCTCTTGCTCCTGCGGCCTATCCCTATGAGATTCGCGTCCGCACCGAGGTCGGCGAGCCCCGCGAACAGGTCGTCGACGGCCTCCTTCTAGTGCACGCTCCCGAACCGGCAGTCACACCTCTTGCGATCGTCCTGCGCGTCGCCGAGGTGCCGGCATTCGATCCAGCAGGCAACTTCGCCGTCGACCCCGCGACCTCGACGGAGACTCTCGACCAGGTGGCCCTGGCGGCGGGCGCGGTCATCGATGATCCCCGGCTTAACCTCACGCTCGGCATCCCGGGGATGACGCTCGACGCGTGGTCCCGGGTCGCAGCGGGCTACACCCTGGCGGGACCGGCGGGGCTAAGCGAGATAGACGCTGCCGAAGACATACCGCGCGCATACTCCGAGACGCTCGGACTCATCTCCTCAGCGATAGCGACCGGGCGGCTCGAGTTGTTGGACATCCCCTATGCCGATCCCGACATCGGCGCGCTCGCCGAATCGCACTCGCTCCTGGATCTCGGGGTGCACTACGCGCACTCCCGCGCCACGTACCTGACAACGCTCGAGATTCCCCCCTCCGCCGGAACCGCTGTCGTAGGCGACGCGTTGCCACCCGGCGCACTCGAAGTACTAAAAGAGCGCGATATCTCCTGGGCGCTGCTCGAACCGGAGTCGCTCACGGTCGACGAGACAACGCCCACTGCAGGCGTCTGGTCGATCGAGGGCACCCGTGTGAGGGCCCTCGTGTTCGACCGCAAACTCACCGAGGCACTGCCTACTGCTGACGCTCCGGCTAGCCTCCTGCACGTCTTCGAGCATTCGGCATCTGCCGAGGCAACCACGCCGCTGGTGGCATCGCTTGAGATCGGGCCCGGTCGCGAGAGGGTCGTCGAACACGTCCTGGCGTTCACGGCGCTTGCCGACACGACTCCCTGGGTCGGAACCGTGACAGCCTCGACAGCTTCACAGACGCCCCCCCGTGGCACCACGACCGCTCCGGCAACGGTCGAGTCGAGCGTCCAGCCTCCTGCAGGTTATCCCGCCGAGGTGGCCGAGGGACGCCGCTACGCCGTCGCCCTGGAGGCGGCAGCTGGCGTAGAAGATGAGGATGCCAGGAAGGTGACCGAGGCATCACTGCTTGCCCAGAGTGCACGATGGGCCGGACCCGACGGCCGCTGGAGCCAGATCGATCGAGGGCGCGCTTTCGCATCATCAGCCGTACGCGAGGCTTCGGGCGTCCTCGATGGGGTGCTGCTGACGGCAAAGGACGTGACTTTGTCCGGGCAGAGTGGCGAGTTGCCTCTGAGCATCGTCAACGATTCGGCCAAGGATCTCAAGGTCAAGCTGGTACTCAGAACACAGGACATACATCTGCCGGAGGGAGAAACGCAAACGCTCACGCTGCGACCCCAGGAGACTCTCCACACAGTGAGCGTCGACTTGCGGTCCTCGCTCTCCGGGCGCATCGAAATGGAGCTCTGGGCCGGTGCCGTCCTCCTCGACAGCGCGACGACGACCGTACGCGCCTCTTATCTGGACCGCCTCGCCGTCATCGGGGGAGTGGCACTCCTGCTCTTCGCGCTACTCCTCTACATCCGGAAGCGCGTACGGGCGGCGGATGCTGGTAGTATGCCCTCAGGAGAGTGAGTCGGCCACAAGGTTGTGAGCGCGTGAAGAAGTTCGTCATAATCGCACTGATCCTCGCCGCTGCCGCGCTCTTCGTGAACGACCTCGGCGCATACGTGGACACGCGCCGAGTCCTGGTGGAGGCGACACGGAATGCTGCGGATGCTGCGGCTGCGACGAAAGGCTCCCGCGATGCCGGTGGTCGCGCAGCCGCAGAGAAGGCGCTTGAACAGAGCGTGGAGGTCTACCTGTACAACCAGGACTCCACCCGTGTGGAGGTCTGGGCGCGAGTCCCGATCGAGGGAACCTTCATCTATGGACCCGCACGCGCCCTGATCGCTGGCGAACCGCTCGACACGATGCCACTGCTTGAACACTATGAGACCCGAACTGCCCAGTAGATTTCAAAGGACACCGGATGAAGACGATCGTCATCGACACGAACGTATTGCTCGCGGACCCGGGCATTCTTCTTAGTTTCCCCGACGTTGAGCTCGCAATTCCCGAGACGGTCCTCGGTGAACTCGACAAACTCAAGACCTCGAGGGTCGACCCTGACCTTCGGTTCAGAGGACGGGAAGTGAGCCGGACCCTCTTCGAACTCTCGGAGCAAGGTGGCCTGATCTCCGGAGTCGAACTTCCTGACGGAGGATCCGTCCGGGTCGTTCCCCTCGACGGAAACCAGAAGCTCCCCGAAGGGCTGTCGACACGCAACACCGATGACAGGATCCTCGCGGTCGCGTACCAGATGGCCCACACGGCAAAACCTGGCACGGTCAGCATGCTCACGAACGATCTCAACATGCTGTTGAAAGCTCAGACCTATGGCATCGAAGTCGAGCGCCACTCTGAAGGGCCGGACGGAGGCTTCGCTAAGCGGTACATCATCCGACCGTTCCAACGCTACCGCGTCCCACTCAGTATCCTTGCCACATCACTTGCGGTGTTCGCGGCCATAATAGTGCTCACCATCTGGGGACCCGGTTCCCGTACCGGAATCCAGAGTGCCGTACCGACCGAGTTCAGGGAGCAACTCCCCGCCGATCAGCAGCGCATTCTCGACTACCTGACCGCGCTCGAGCAAAACGACGCGGACCTCGATGCTCGCCTGTCGCTGGCGAACCTCTACTACGAACTGCGACTCGGGACCGGTGACATCAGGTACTCAACGCTAGCCACCCGTCACTACGAGCGCTACCTTGAAATCCGTCCGGACACCACCGACGTGAGGGCGAACCTGGCCGGCTCCTACTTCTACGGCGGTCAAACGGACCGGGCGATCCAGGAGGCCTTGCGCATCCTCGAACAAGAGCCCGATCACTTGCAGGCGAACTTCAATCTCGGGGTATTCTACTGGCGTGGCCGCCAGGAGTACGCGGCAGCCGCTACCCAGTTCTCGAAGGTCGTCGAACTCACACAGAACGGCGACGAGCGCACCCTGGCGATCAACCGTGATGCCGCGGCCGCGCTGCAGCAGGTTCGGGAGGATGCGGTCGCTGCCGGCCAGCCTCTCCCGGAGGGAGGAACGTTTTAGATGAACCAGATAGACATCGCGATCATAGGAGCGGGACCTGCGGGTTTGACCGCAGGACTCTATGCGTCACGTGCACGCGCGCGTACCGTCGTTTTCGAGCGCGGAATCCCCGGGGGACAGATCGTGACGACTGACTGGGTCGAAAACTATCCCGGTTTCCCTAAGGGGATCTCCGGACAGGAGCTCGGGGACCTCATGCTCGAGCAGGCCGAAGAGTTCGGAGCCGAGGTCAAGCCTTTCACCGACGTGAACTCCATCCGCAGCGAGGGCCTCGACTTCGTTCTCACAACGGAGGACGGAGACGAATACCTCGCGAAGGCGGTCATTCTGGCAACGGGAGCGCTCCCAAAGAAGCTCGGAGTCCCCGGTGAGGCCGAGTACACAGGACGCGGGGTATCCTGGTGCGCGACATGTGACGGGGCCCTGTACCGGGACAAGATCGTCTGCGTCGTCGGCGGAGGTGATGCCGCGGTCGAAGAGGCGCTCTTCCTCACCAAGTTCGCGGCTAAAGTCTATCTGGCCCACCGCCGGGACGAGTTGCGGGCGACCAAGTGCATCCAGGAGCGCTGCTTCGATAACGAGCGCATCGAGATGGCGTGGAGCCGCGTGATCGCAGAAGTCGACGGCGACGGCTCTAAGGTCACAGCGGTCCGGCTCGCCTCGACCAAGGGTGACGACGACCTGGTCCTCCCGCTCGACGGCGTCTTCATCTTCGTGGGCGTCGATCCCGTCAACACCCTGGTCGCCGACCTCGTCGAGCTGGACGAGAACGGGTACATCAAGATAGACCACGATGGACGTACGTCGTGGCCGGGGGTCTACGCAGCCGGAGACGTGACGAACTCCGACCTCAAGCAGGTTGTCACCGCAGCGGCCAAGGGCGCCTCGGCGGCGTTCGAAGCTCTGAGATACGTCGATGACAAAGTTTGCTCGATCTGACACAGGGGCTCCATGGAAGGAGACAGGGGTATGAGTGACGCATTGATCCAGGTAACGGATGCCGGCTTTGAAGGCGACGTCGAGAAGGCAGGAAAGCCGGTTGTTCTGGACTTCTGGGCGCCGTGGTGTGGCCCGTGCCGCATGATGGAACCGGTGCTCAAAGAGATCGCCGAGGAGTATTCGGACAAGATCGTGGTCGGCAAGCTCAACGTCGACGAGAACCCCGGGACGGCCACCAAGTACGAGATCCTCTCGATTCCGACGCTGCTCATCTTCAAGGACGGCGAGGTCGTTAAGAAGCTCGTCGGAGCCATGCCCAAGAAGCGTCTCGTCGAAGAGCTGGCTCCCTGGATCGGCTGAGCCCCGCGTTGCGTTCACCATGGCGCGCGCTCTCGCGT
>CAYGKH010000074.1:0-8607 GCA_964350345.1 uncultured Coriobacteriaceae bacterium | reverse complement strand
CAGGTGGGTGCCGCCTTCTTCGTGCCGCCGGGGTCTACTTAGGGTCTGCGCCGAGGGTGGCCAGCGCCTCTTCCATCGACCCTGCGGTCGAGAAGATGCCGTTGAGGCGAGTGAGCGAGAGGATGTTGTCGACGGTCTCGTTGGTCACGAGCACCAGCCGACCCCCTTGCGCGCCGTACTCCTTGGAGAGACTAAGGAGAAGTCCGAGGCCAGAACTGTCGAGGTACTCGAGCTTCGACAGATCGACGATCGTCGCAGGGGGAGAACTCTTCAGGATGCGGTCTATGTTCATTCGGAACGACGCGCATTCCCCGTAGTCAAGATCACCTGCGAGTTGCAGCAACCAGTGGTCGGACTCCTGTGTCAGGTCGATCGAGAGTGACATCGGATAGGCGTCCTTTCTTCGGGGCGACTCAAGTCTCATGGTACCCGTATTTCGCTCCCTAGAACCGGGCATACACGGGGTTTGGGGTCCCACTCTTCACAAACCAGTCTATCGCACCCTGGTTTCGAGCCCGTCTGGTACCCTGTGATGCGGCACGTTACAATCATCTAGGCTGTCTTGACGATAATAGGGAGAGTATCGAGCGATGGAACTCGAGATCACCAGCGAGCGCAGTGGCGACGTGTGCACGATGACCCTGCAGGGCGAGGTGGACGTCTACACGGCGCCGCAGCTCAAAGAAGCGATCATCGAGCTCATAGAATCGGGGTGCCCGCGGATTCTCGTGGACCTCGAAGGCGTGGGTTTCATCGATAGTTCCGGTCTTGGGGTGTTGGTGGGTGGATTGCGGCGCGCCAAGGAGCGCGATGGGGCGATCCGACTCGTGTGCACTCGTGAGCACGTCTTGAAGATCTTCCGCATCACCGGACTCGATAAGGTGTTTGCGATCTTCCCCGACGCCGAAGGCGCCCGGGAGTTCTAGGTTCGTACGTACGTTTCGCCGAGATCCCCCGGAAGGTGCGATTCTGTGTTCGGCATCAGTGGAACCGAACTTTTCATCATCGTCGTATTCGTGCTCTTGATCTTCGGTCCGGACAAGCTGCCGCAGTTCGGTCGCACCGTCGGTCAGTTCATGCGCGAGTTCAAGCGCGCCCAGGAGAGCATGGAGGCCGTCATCCGCGCTGAGGTCTACGCGAGTGAGAACAAGTCGTCTCCGGGCAACATGGCCGACATCGACGATGAGGACGACATCTCGGAGGAACTCGACGGCGAGTCTGATGAGGTCGGGGAAACCAGAAAGGAGTCAGGGATCGAAGCACCGAAACACACGAGTCCTTTCGACAACGTGGCGCCAAAGCGAGACTTCAAACCCGATTCAGAGCTCGAACCCGAGGACGAGGACGAGGACGAGGAGGACGAGGAGTAGCCTCGCGGCGAATCCTCGGAGCGCGAAATGCCGATCTCACCGAAACGATTGCCCATAACCGAGCACTTGCACGAACTACGCCGCCGACTCATGGTCATCGCGGTCGTCGTCATCTTGGGCTCGCTCGCGATGTACTTTCCCGCGCCGCATTTCTACCGGTTCGCGATGAGCCCTATCGCTCACATCTTCGGCGATCAGCCGATGGTGCTGCTCAATCCCTTCGAGACCTTCACGCTGCGGTTCAAGGTGGCCCTCTACGCAACGCTCGTTGTTGGCAGCCCGATCATCATCTGGCAGGTGATGGCGTTCTTTCTTCCTGCGCTCAAACCCAACGAGCGCCGGTGGCTCATCCCGACTTTTCTGGCGATGGTCGTGCTGTTCGTCGGCGGTGTTGCGTTCGCTCACCAAGTCATCCTCGGCACCGCGTTCGAGTGGATCGTGGGTCAGGCATGGGAGGGCGTCACGCAGATGCCCGAGGCGAGCACCTACTTCACCGGGGCGATACTGCTCTTGCTCGGATTCGGAATGGGATTCCAGCTGCCCGTCATCGTCTTCTACCTGATGATCTTCAATATCGTGCCGTACCACAAGCTGCGCAAGAACTGGCGGATCGCCTATCTTGTCATGAGTGTGGTCTCGGCCGCCGCGACGCCGGACTGGTCGCCTGTGACCATGCTTGCGCTGTTCGCGGCGCTCGTCGCCCTCTACGAGATGAGCATGGGGCTCGCACGGGTCGTGCTCGCGAAACGGATCGCGCGCCAGAAGGCGCGCGGCTACTGACGGAGGCCCCGAATGCATGAGATGGGAATCGTGGCTGGCATACTCGAGGTCGCCGAGAGTACGGCGCGGCGCGAGAACGCGGTCCGCATCAACGAGATCAACATCCGTGTGGGGGAACTCACCGAGATCGTCGATGACGCGCTCTACTTCGCATTCGAGTCGCTCTCGCCTGGCACCCTCGCCGAGGGTGCGGAGCTGATCGTCGAGCGGGTCGGCGCACGGTCTCGCTGCCTGGGGTGTGACGTTACCTTCGATCACGGGCGCTTCGATGCGGTGTGTCCCGAGTGCGGGACGTTCCTTTGTGAACTGCTTCAGGGCCGGGAGCTCCTGGTTGACTCGCTGGATATCGATCTGCCCACCGACGCGTGCGCCGGGGAGGTCTCGTGAGAGTCGATCTCTCCAAGCCGATCCTCGACCGCAATGAGAGGCTTGCTGCCGAGAACCGGGCTCTCTTCGAGGAGCATCGCGTGTTCGTGCTTGACCTGCTGGCCTCACCTGGTGCGGGCAAAACGTCGATGATCCTCGCCACTATCGATGCGCTGCGCGACCGCTATCGCATCGCGGTGATCGAGGGCGACATCGCAAGCAGCGTGGATGCCGAGAAGATCAAGGCCCACGGGATCCCGGCTGTGCAGATCAACACCGGTGGCGCGTGTCATCTCGAGAGCGATATGATCCGCCGTGCGGTCGCCACCCTTGATCTCACACAGATCGATCTCCTCATCATCGAGAACGTGGGCAATCTCGTGTGCCCGACAGATTTCGACCTCGGGGAGCACGTCAAAGTGATGATCCTCTCGGTCCCCGAAGGTCACGACAAGCCCTACAAGTATCCCAACATCTTCGCCCGGGCCGAGGCGGTCATCCTCAACAAGTACGACACGCTGCCCGTCTTCGACTTCGATGAGGTCGAGTTTCGCGATGTGGTCCGCCAGCTCAACGGCGCCGCGCCGGTCTTCCCGGTCTCGGCGACACGCGGCGATGGTATCGAGGCGTGGACCGAGTGGCTCGCGGACCGCATAGAGGCCGTGCGGCGCGGACACGGGAGCGCGACCGTTTCTTAGCACTCCCGCGGACCTTAGGAGGCAGCATGGATCGCGATACAGCGATCGCGCTCGTGCGCGAGCGGATCGACAACCGCAACCTGGTGAACCACTGTGTCGCCGCCGAGGTCATCATGGAGGCACTCGCCCGCCATCTCGGCCTGCCGACCGAAGACGTCGCACGCTGGGGACTTGCGGGGCTGCTTCACGACCTCGACTACACCCAGACTGCGGACGACCCCGAACGTCACGCTCGCGGTGCGGCCGAGGAACTCGCGGGCCAGGTCGACGAGGAGATCGTGCACGCGATTCTCGCGCACGCGGGTCACGTTCCCCTCGAGTCGCAGATGGACCGCGCACTGTTCGCGGCCGACCCTGCCACCGGATTCATCGTCGCAGCAGCGCTGGTCCGACCCGACCGCTCGCTCGCCGGAGTCGAGGTCCGTTCGCTCAAGAAGCGCTGGAAAGAGAAGGCGTTCGCACGGGGTGCGTGCCGTGAGCAGATGGACACCTGTATCGACCTGGGAATGACCCGCGAGGAGTTCCTCGGCGTGGCGCTCGAAGCGATGCAGGGGCGCTCGGCGGAGATCGGCCTCTGAGGCAGGCGGCAGACGTTTCGCTTGACGCGCGGTATATACTCGCAAAGACTTGTCCGCCGTGAGTGAGGACCCCAACCGGCATGCGACTGATCGTCTCAGAGAAAAACATCGCCGCGAAGAGGATCGCTGAGATCCTTGCCGTCGGAAAGCCGAAGGCCGACAAGGTCTATACGACGCCTGTCTATACGTTTCGCCGGGACGGCGAGGACTGGGTGAGTATCGGGCTGAAAGGCCACATCATGAAGGTCGACTTCCCCGAGGAGTTCGAGGGTGTCGATGTCAAGAAGTGGAGACTCGACTCGCTCAGCACCCTCGTCAAGGCCCCGGTCATCAAGGAGGGTGCCGAGAAGGGCATCATCCGTTCGCTTGAGAACCTGTCGAAGAAAGCCGATGCGGTCATGATCGCGACCGACTACGACCGCGAAGGGGAGCTCATCGGCTCCGACGCGCGCGCGATCGTCCGTCGCGTCAATCCAGAGGTGCCCGTATCGAGGGTGCGGTTCTCGGCGATCACCAAAGAGGAGATCGAGGCCGCGTTCGCCGAGCCCGGTGAGCTATCAGACGACCTGGCCGAGGCCGGGGCGACCCGTCAGGACATCGACCTGATATGGGGAGCGGTGCTCACGCGCTATCTCACGCTTACCTCGAACAAGGCATCGAAGAAGGCCTGGGGCGACGTGCTGTCCGCCGGTCGTGTGCAGACGCCGACACTCAAGTTGATCGTCGACCGCGAGCGGGAACGCGATGCGTTCGTTCCCGAGGACTACTGGACCGTGCGCGCGAAGTTCTCCTCGGCAGGGGAGGAGTTCGGCGCATCGCACGCCACAGAGCGCTTCAGGGCCGAGGCCGAGGCGACCCGCGTCATGGCGGCAGTCGAAGGCCAGTCGGAGGGCACTGTCGTCGAGGCGTCCAAGTCGCGGCGTACCGTCAAGCCGCCTACACCGTTCAACACCACCGCACTGCAGGCGGCCGCCGCAGCCGAGGGGATCTCGCCGGCACGAGCGATGCGGATCGCCGAGACGCTCTATATGAGTGGACTGATCTCCTATCCGCGTGTCGACAACACGGTCTACCCGAAGAGCCTCGACTTTCGGGGAATACTCAAGGCGCTCGATAAGGTCCCGGCCTACCACGAGCATGCCACGGCGCTGCTCAAGCAGGACTCGCTCACGCCGACCCGCGGCGCGAAGGAGACGACGGACCATCCGCCGATCCATCCCACGGATGCCGCCGACCCCGAGAAGCTCAAGCCCGAGGAGTACAAGCTCTACAACCTCGTGTCACGCCGGTTCTTGGCCACACTCTCCGAGGCGGCCGTCCTTGAGAGCACGAAGGTCGGTATCGACGTGGGCGGCGAGCGGTTCGTCGCACGCGGCGACGTCGTGATCAAGGCGGGTTTCAGATCCGTCTATCCGTACGGTATGAAGAAGGAAGAGCACCTGCCCGTGCTCGACGAGGGCATGACGCCCGCCTTCCTCGGCGCGAAGATGGAAGCCAAACAGACGCAGCCGCCGGCTCGTTACTCCCAGGGCAAGATGATCCAGGAGATGGAGAAGCTCGGGCTCGGCACCAAGGCCACGCGTCACGACATCATCCAGACTCTCTACGATCGCAAGTACACGGTCGGCGACCCGATCCAGCCGACCTGCAAGGGCATCACTGTGGTCAACGCGCTCGTCACGCACGCGGAGCGCATCACCACTCCGGAGATGACTGCAGAACTCGACGCCGAGATGGACGGGATCACGCGCGCGGCTGCGAGTCGCGGCCAGGTCGTTCAGCACTCGCGCGAACTGCTTGCCGACGTCATGAGCGGGCTCCTCGATCGCGTTCCCGAGGTCGGTGAGCTGCTCAAGGCCGCCGCCGACGAGGACGCCAAGGTCGGCATCTGCCCGAAGTCCGGGGACGATCTGCTCATCAAGTACTCGCCAAAGAGCCGCTCCTTCTTCGTCGGGTGTGCGGGCTATCCCGACTGCCCGGTCACCTACCCGCTGCCCAAGAACGCCCGCTTCGCCGCCGTCGAGGAGCTGTGCCCCGAGTGTGGCACGCCTCAGGTCAAGGTTTCGCAGTTCCGAAGGCCCGCGCGGGTGATGTGCCTCTCTCCCGACTGCATCACCAAGAAAGGGCCGGAGATCGTCGTCGGGAAGTGCCCCGTAGACGGTGCCGACCTTAAAGTGCACTACTCGCCGGTGGGGAGCCGCTACATCCGGTGTGTGAACTACGACATAAAGGAGCATCCCGTCTCCTATCCGCTGCCTCAGTCCGGAGACATCGAGGCCACCGGGGAGGTCTGCGAGCCGTGTGGGGCGCCCAAGGTGGTCATCCACACGAAGAAGGGGCCGTGGTCGATCTGTGTCGACCCCGAGTGCCCCGCTCGGTCCGAGGCGTCCAAGAAGCGCAGCGCCGCAAATAAGGGGCGCACGACGGGTGCCAAGAAGAAGAGCTCCTCGGCAGGCTCCCGGAAGAAGAAATCCTCGTAGCGACGGGGTTTCGCAGCCGGTTCGGGGTATCTCTCCCGTAGGTGGCTCAGACCTGTGGACGGAGGATCCGGTGAGGATAGCAGTCGTTCATCACCGCACCCGCGGCGACAAGCTTGCTGATCTCGATGCGCTCACCGACGCCGCCAGGACGGCGTGTGAGGCCGGAGCGGGGGCGGTGGTGCTCCCGTTCGTGCCGGCGCTCAGCGGGCTGCCCGATGACGAGCGCGCCGGACTACTGGAGCGCATCGAGGGGTGCGCCGAGGGGGTTGCGGTCTACATCTCGTTCGACGATGCTCGCGAAGGCGGACCGCGCGTCGTCCAGACTCCTCTCGGACGGACAGGTCTCCTCGGCGGCGATGCGTGTCTGCGGACAGACGCGCTCGAGAGGCTCCTCGGCGAGGGGCTGGAAACGATGATCTGGCGTCCGCGTGCGGAGTCGATGTTGCAGGCCGAGGCGATCTTAGAGTTCGCACTCGACTGTGCCCCCTCGGTCGCGGGAGTGCTGCTGATCGCGGAGTGCACGGGCGGCACCGGACACGACGGCTGTCAGGGGACCAGCGTGATCATCCATGCGGGAGAGATCGTGTCTGAAGCGGGCGGGGAGGACGATGAGATCCTCTACGCCGATCTCGATGTGCCGCAGGGGGCGCCCGAGCCGAGCCTCGGCCTTCCGGTTCTGCCGCTTATCCTCCAGCAACGCCTTGCGGTTCACGAGGGGCGCAGGCTGAGCGTAGAGTATCCGGCCGATCTGTCGTAGCGGCGCCTTTTGGGTGGAAGCGGTGGTAGAATCCTCCTGCACGGTGGGCTGTGCTGCACCGCGCACGCCTTGAGACGGACGCGAGCGGGCGCGCGCCCGTGAAGACGGAGAGGGGATCTTTCTATGACTCGGCCCAAGGTGACTATCGTCGGTGCGGGGCAGGTCGGTGCGACCACCGCGTTCCTGCTGCTCAACAAGGGTGTCGCCGACGTAGTGATGGTCGATGTGGCCGAGGGGCTCCCGCAAGGTAAGGCCCTCGATATGATGCACAGTCGTTCTGTCGAGCGTTTCGGGCGGGTTGTCTCGGGAACCAACGACTACGCCGATACCGCGGGGTCCGACATCGTGGTGGTCACCGCCGGCCTCCCGCGCAAACCGGGGATGACCCGCGATGACCTGCTCGCGGCCAACGGATCGATCGTGCGGTCGGTCATCGGCGCGGCGGTCGAAGCGTCGCCAGATGCGATCGTGCTGTGCGTGACAAATCCGCTCGACGTGATGACCTACCTCGGCTGGAAGACCTCCGGACTGCCGCACGCGCGTATCTTCGGCATGGGAGGCGTTCTCGACTCCGCGCGCTTCGCGTACGCCATCGCCGAGGAGACGGGGGCGGCGATCGGCGAGATCGAGGCGCTCGTCGTGGGAGCGCACGGCGACGCGATGGTGCCGCTGCCGCGCTTCTCGACCGTCGCGGGTGCCCCGCTCACCGAACTGCTCCCCGCCGACCGCGTCGAAGCACTCGTCCAGCGCACGATATTCGGCGGAGCCGAGGTCGTCGCGCTTCTCAAGACGGGCAGCGCGTTTTACGCTCCGGCGGCGAGTGTCGCGGCTATGGTCGAAGCGATCCTCGGCGACACCGGGCGCGTGTTGCCGAGTTGCGTCATGCTCTCCGGGCAGTACGGCCTCTCCGACGTCTATCTCTCCGTGCCTGCGTCCCTCGGTCGCGACGGCGTGCGCGAGATCGTCGAGCTCCCGCTCGACGCGACCGAGCTCGCTGCCGTCCGGGAGTCTGCCGCGACGGTCAGCGAGGCCGTTGCAGGTCTCGAGATCTGAGGCGGGCGCCATGGTGACGTCACAGGCCATCGCGGACGCTGTCAGAGAGGCGATCGTGCGCGCCGCGACACGCTTGCGTCCCGATGTGCTGGCCGTACTCAAGGTGGCCGCGACTTCGGAGCGCTCGGAGCGCGGTCGGGCCGTCCTCGGTCAACTACTCGACAATGCGCGGATCGCCGAGGCGGATTCGGTGCCGCTGTGCCAGGACACAGGCTACGTGTGGGTGCTCCTCGAGGTCGGTGTGCATGAGTGCCTGAGCGGGGATGTGCAGGCAGCGGTGGACGCGGCGGTGGCCGAGGCGTACTCCACGGCGCGTCTGCGGGCGAGCATCGCACGGGACGCACTCCTCGACCGCGCGAACACCGAGGACAACACCCCTGCCTTCGTCGACATCTCGTTTCGGGAGGGAACCGGCGTCACCGTCAACGTGATGCTCAAAGGCGGCGGGTCGGACAACGCGTCTGTGGTCCGCATGCTCGCTCCGGGTGAGGGCGAGGAGGGGGTGCGACGACTCGTGCTCGATGT
>CAYGKH010000073.1:0-8781 GCA_964350345.1 uncultured Coriobacteriaceae bacterium | reverse complement strand
CCCTTGGTGGGTTCCCCCCCTCTCGCGCTCTCCTCCCTTTCCTTTATCCCCCCCGTTTCCTTTGTCACCCTTTCCTTTATTCCCCCGGTAAGGGCAATAAGTGGTAATAAGTGGTAATAGTGCTCTTATTGCTCTTACAGATATATATAAGCAAGAGAAAGAGCTTAAGAACTTAAGAGCAAGAGAAAGAGCTTAAGAACTTAAGAGCGTGTAGTCAGTGGAAAGAGCGCGAACTGCGGATGACGTCGCCTCGCAGTGGTCCACTCGCCTTGTAACGTCCGCCGAGCGCCCGCACGGCGATGACGCAGAACCACAGCGCCATGGCGTAGTCGTAAAGACCTTCGGGGAAGGCGAGAAGCTGGTCGATGAACTCCGCCGCCTTCTCACGGTCGGACGGGTTGCGGTAGGGGATGGACACCTGTGAGTCCATGAACATGCGCTGCATCGAGGAGACGCCGCTGATCGGGTCGTTGCGGTTGCCGACCTGCGTCTCGTGCGGCAGGACGCGGCAGCCGTGGAAGGCGGCGGCGCGCATGCGGTCGTTGTCGATCAGGTAGCGCTGCGCGGAGTTTGCCTCGATGCGCCCCTCGTTGAACTTGTAGAGGCTGAAGAATCCGGGGATGCCGCGCGCTTCGTCGCCGGTGGTGGCGTAGGAGATGATGTCGTCGAAGCCCATCTGCTTGTGCAGGAGGTCGACGATGTAGAGCTTGCGCGGGTGCTCGTTGCGCGTGACGGCGGCGATGACGAAGGCCGAGAAGGTCGTTCCCCGGCCCTTCCTCCCGGTGCTGGGGTCGACGCCCATGACGGTGTAGGGGTCGTTGGGCAAGTCGCCGAAGGAGCGGGTGCGGTCGAGGCAGCCCGCGTAGGTGACGGGTCCGTCCTCGCCGCCGTAGATCCACGGCCGGCGGAAGACCATGCTGCCCTCGTCGACGGCGATGTTGCGGTAGCGCCGGTTGAACGAGATGTCGCCCTTGCTCTTGCGTTCGAGGTCTATCTTCTCCGCCGTCCAGCGCTCCGGCCACATCGGCTCGCGCTTCGCCTCGTCGCGCCAGATGTCGAAGCGGATGGCCACGTACTTCGGGTCGTGGACCTTCGTGTAGAGCTTGCCCGACTCCATCTGGCCGACGTTCCCCACCTTGCGGTGGAAGAGGTCGTCGGGGTGGAAGACCGTCCCCGTGATGATGCCCTTCTCGTAGGCGATGTCGTGCGGCCAGGTGATGCCATCCGGCACGAGCAGGCGTCCGCTGTCCGGGTCGCGGTCCCAGATGTACTGCGGGCTCGTCTCCACGCCCTCGTTGAACAGCGTGGCCTGCTTGTCGCGCTGGGCCTGCGTACTCACCGTGGTCGGGGTCACGATGTCGTCCATGATGAAGAGGTCGCAGCGCCGTCCGAGCGCCTGGTCGATGCTGTTCGAGCTGACGAAGAGGATGGTCGGCTGCGGCTCGGATATCTCCCGCCCCTCCACCTCAATCGAGTCGTTCGACCAGACCGCGTCCTTGCCGCGCGGCTGGAAGCGGCCGAAGTCCTCGCGCAGGCGCACGTTGGACGAGAGGATGTGCCGGATGGCGCGGGCGTAGGTCTTCTTCTCCTCGTCGTTCTTGAACCCGATGATGATGCGGACGTTGCGGTTCTGGGCTATCTTGAAGACCGGATACCAGAGGCTGAGCAGGGAGCTGTTCCGCGTCGGTATAAGCCGCTCACCGGCGAGGAACATGCCCCCCGCCACCTGGATGCACTGCGTGTCGCGGGGGCGCACCGGGACGGGCCTTACGTAGTGCCTCCGGCGCCTGCCGCCGCGCAGGTGGGCGGCCTTCCGGGGAATGCTGGCGACCCCCTCACCGTAGAAGTACACCCGGTACTTCTCGGAGATGTAGCGTCCGTAGAGGCGCGCTGACCCACCGTGCATCTCGGCCCTCATGCCCAGCGAGCGGACCAGCTCAAGAACGCCGTCCGCGAGGACGCGGCTGGTAGAGCAGTATTCGACCCTTCCGGGGTGCGGGCTGCTGGACAGGCCGGGGTCCACGTGGCCGTCGGAGTCGATAAGGCCCTGAAGAAGCTGCCTGCGCTGCTCCACATCAGCGGTCATGTAGGCGGCGGGGATGTGCTTGTTGCGGAGGACGCCGAGCGCGCGGAGGCGACCGACGATGCCGGACACGGTCGCTGCCTTGCCGGGATTCCGCTCACGGACCTCGTAGCCCAGTCCGCGTATCTTGCCGGAGACGAACGCCCAATCCTCGTCTCCCACGGTGATGCGTCCGCTGCCCGAGTGGCCGTCGCCCAGCCAGAACCCGAGGAGCCACGGGTGCAGAGGGAGGTCCGCCGCGTCGTAGCGCAGCGGCTCGGCGAGGCGTATCGCGGCGCGTCTGCCGCGCTTCGTGTGCAGGTTCGCGGTGGTGACGACCTGTTCCCCCCAGTAGTCTTCCGTGCGCGCCAGCCACTCGTGATTCTCGTCGGCGACTATCCCGCCGATGTCCCAGCAGGGGCGGTCGCGCCAGACCGGGCTTTTCGCCACCACGGGGGTGGGGTGGCCGTTGGGGCCGAACACCGAGTCGCCGACCCGCAGGGAAGCCATCGTCTTCCACCCGCCGGTGGTCTTGACCGGGGTATCGAGTGCCAGCGCCTTCCCGCCGGTCGCGAAGTAGAGGATGACCGAGCGCGGGTAGGTGTCGGCTATCTCAAGCGTGCGGCAGTGGAAGTCCTTGAGACGGAAGCCCGAGTAGTAGCTGACGAAGGCGACGGCGTTCCGGCTGAGCAGCAGCCGGTCGGCCTCACTCAGCAAGTTCGCCCTCGATGACGGCGCGCTCCGCCTCTATGCGCTCTCTCACGTCGGAAGGCAGATTCATCACCGCCACCACGTTCACGTCGGGCAGGCGCGGCTGCTCGCGGCGGGTCTGCGTGTCGCCCTTGATGGACGCCTCCAGCTTGGTCGTGTTGACGTAGAGCGCGGTCAGATCTTTCACGGAGAACGACTTCGCCGCCTTCTCGGTGTCGGCGAGCTTGAAGACGAGCGCTTCGTAGGCGAGCTTGGAGAGGTGCTGCAGGGCGCTGCCGCCGTCCGTCAGTTCGGCGAGCGCCTGCCGGTAGCCGCCCTCCAGCCGCTGCCGGTGCCACCCCAGCCGCTCCGTGTAGTATTCGTGCCACTGCCCGTCCGGACCCCAGATACGCATGCGCACGGCGTTGGCCTTGGGCGAGTAGCCGCCGTAGATGAGGGCGGCGGACTTGATGACGCGCGGCGCCTGCTTGCCGCCTTCCTCGCAGAAGTGCTTGCGTCCGTCGGGAAAATCGAACTCCCCGCGCTCCATGAGGGCGACCGCTTCGGCCACCTTATCGACCTTTTCTTTCACCCGCTGCCAGAGATGCGCGGCCATGTGGTTTGCCTCCTAAAGTCGTTTCGTGTATAGTAGCACAGGTAAGGCATGGCTGGTATAGAGGAGGGGGCTTTTGCGACTCAACACCGTGAAGGAACAGCTCAGGACCGGCGAATCCATCACCCTCTACCCCTTGGGCGACATCCATCTCGGCAGCGCCAACTGCGACAAGGGTGCGCTGTTCGCTCTGGTGGACGAGATAAGGGCCGACCCGTCGGCGCGCTGGATAGGCATGGGCGATTACGTCGAGTGGATAACCCCGAAGGACAAGCGCTGGGCGGCGGGCGGCATCGACGAGAGCATCGTCAACATGGCGAACCTCGACCGTATCGGCGACGTTTACGTGGAGAAGGTATCGACCATCCTGCGCCCCATCATGCCGCAGTGCTGGGGCATGGGGAAGGGCAACCACGAGGGCACGTTCGAGCGCGAGCACCACACCAGCCTCGTGCAGCGCATCCTTCAGGAGTGCGGCGCTCCCGGCAGCCTCTACACCGGCTGGGCGGCGATAACGCGGGTCGTCTTCGAGGACGAGACGGAGCACCGCGCGGCGGTGCGCATCTTCCACTCCCACGGCTGGCAGGCGGGGCGGCTCAGCGGGGCCAAGGTCAACCAGCTTGACCACCTCATGGGCTGGATAGACGGCTGCCGCATCTACCTTCAGGGCCACTCCCACGACAACGTGGTGAAGAAGAAGACCAAGCTCGACACCGACCGGCGCTTCCTCCGGCTGGTCGCCTACAACTCCTACGGGGCGCACACCGGTAGCTTTCTCCGCACCTACCAGATGGGCACCGAGGCGTATGGAGAGGAGCACGGGTACCCGCCCGTGCCGATAGGCCCCCCGACGTTCGAGCTGACGCACAGCCGGGAGGGCGTGACGGTGAAATCAATGCAGGAGGACCGCTGATGGTGATCCACGACAACGCCGGGACCGGCACCGCCGAGCTGCTGAAGGCTCTGCTCGACTGCGGGAAGCTGCGCCGGTTCGCGCAAGAAGTCGAGGACGGCGGCCCGGCGTGGCATGCCGTCTGCTTCTTCGAGGACGACATGCTCGCCTTCAGGCAGCGGAACCGCTTTTGCGGCGTCACCGACGGCTGGAGGATCTGCGTCGGCTACTCGCGCCTCGCCGACGACGTGCCCGAGTACGTGGCGAACGAGTGGGGGCCGTGCCAGGCGTGGCTCGCCTACCACGGCGACCCCGTGACGATCGAGAAGAAAGAGGGCGTGACCGTCCACGGAGAGGCCATCGGCACCGTGCGCGCCGACGCGCCGCTCGACGACTGTTCGGGCATGCGGCTCAACCTGCTGCTGAAACTGTAAGGAGGGCGCGTGGGCATAGACATGCAGATAGTCATCCAGTACCGCATCGGCATGAACGGGGAGTGGTGGGACTGGGCCGAGGTGTCGGGCTCGCCCCGCTACTCCTTCTGGCGGCACTGCGTCGAGGGCGACGCAGTGCCGCTGGATGGGGGCTGGCTGGGGGCCGACTTCTGGAGCATCGAGCAGGAGATAAGGGAGTCGCAGCCCGACGACGAATCCCCCGCGTCGTCGCCCGAGTACGCCGCCCTGCGGGCGCTGGCTAACCTGTACGGGCCGAACAACGCCCGCATGAAGTGGAGGCTGACGTGAAGGAGGAGCTTGAGGCCGAGCTGGCCAAGAACTACCCGAACCTTTACCGGCGCCACGCCTATATCGGCACCGGAGACGGCTGGTATAGCATCGTCGACGACCTTTCCGCCCAGCTTGAGTGGCTGACCCTCAGCGGGTCTGTGAGCATCACCTACACCGGCTCCAAGGAGAAGTTCGGCACGCTGCGCTACGACGCGACGGCCAACGTCCTCGATGAAGACTTCCCCTCCTCCATCGTCTGGGCGCTCATCGAAAACGCGGAGTCCCGTTCGGCGTGCATCTGCGAGGGTTGCGGCAAGTACGGCGAGCTGCGGCTCGGCGGCTGGGTGAAGACGCTCTGCGAACGCTGCTACGAGAAACGGAGGACCGGATGACCTACGACGAGCGCGAGCGCTACGTGGTGCCGATCGGCGAGAAGGGCTGCGAGTTCGACTGTTCGCTCCACCGCGAGGGCGGCAAGGTCCACATCCCCCTCGCGGTGCAGGCGAACAGCTACTGGGGGTGGGGCAAGGGAGACTCGCTGGAGGCGTTCACCCGCTTCATTGAGCACCACTGGGACGACATCGAGACCGAGGGCTTCGCCCGCCTGTGTGAGAACTACAAGCGCTTCGGCAGCACCATGTACGGCTGGGAGACGCAGATGCGCCTGCGCAACATCATCCAGGAGCTGGCCGACGCCCGCGCCTACCTGTCGAGCGGTGACGTGTGACGAAGCTGGAGAAGCGCATAACCCGGCTCACCGCGGAGTGGAAGAAGAAGCTCGGCCTCGGCGACTGGACCCTCCACGTCTCCTTCGAGGGCTCGCGCGGCGACATGGCGCGGGCCTGCGTCCTCGAACGCCACTGGGAGTACCGCTTCGCCGTCATCGAGTTCTACACCGACACCTGCAAGAACGACGACGACTTGGAGACGCACGTCGTCCACGAGCTGCTGCACTGCGTCCTTGCCGAGATGGAGTGCAAGCGGCGCAAGCACGAGGAGCGCGTGGTGACGACGCTGGCCGAGGCGTTCATCGAGCTGAAGAAGCGTGAGCCGTGAGCGGTATTGACGATATTTACCGTGCGTTGCTAGCCGAGGTGGATCGCCTGAGCGTGTGTGGGAACTGCGGGAACGCCGACTGGACGGAGCTGTATCCGCTGTGCCTCGCCCGCGACGAGAAGGGCTCGCCAAGCCTGCAGCCGTGGAGCAACTGCGCGTACGTCCCGTCCCGCTGGAAGCAGCTACCGGCCGTGAGCGGCGCAGACTACGATCCGTTCGACACCGGAGTGAAAGGATAGCCATGCCGATCGACCCAACAACCGGACAAGCCATGACGCCGACCGCGTTCGCCGAGAAGTACGGACGGGCGGTGGTGGACGGCAGCACGCCCGCGCCGCTCGTTGTGCTCATCTACCGTCTGACCCTGCCGAGCGGCCAGTGCCTCGACCTGACGCAAGCCCAGGCCGAGCGGCTGCGCGACGAGCTCAGCGCCACGGTCGAGGGCTTGACGTGATGGTAGACATGAACGGATCCTACCCGAGCAAGGCCGACCCGCCCCGCCGCGCGAGCCTTGCGCAGTACGTTGTAGAGAAGTTGCAGGCCGACGGCTTCTCCGGCCTGTGTGGCGACGGATGCGGCTGCTCTCTCGAAGACTTGATGGACTGCGGCGAACCTTCCCCGTCCTGGTGCCACCCCGGCTACGTCCATTACTGCCGGGAGTGCCCGCACGTGGACATCGAGGGCGCGTGCCCGATAGAGGAGTGCCCGAAGTCCCCGCTTGTCGTCTATTGCGTGGGGCCGACCAAGGGGTTCCCGGCAGAAAGGACGAAGCCGTGAGCGAATGGACCCTGCCGCCAACCGTAGAGGCCGGCCCAACACATTCTTTCTCTGGAAGGAGCGTGAACCGTGAGCGCCGTTGAGGATTACCGGCAATACGTCCGGCACGCAGGAGCCGCCCAGAACTACGGCACAAAGCAGGGGCTCGCCCTCTCTGCGGACGCCGCTATCGCGGAGCTGGAGGCCGAGGTGGAGCGCCTGAGCGTGTGCGCGAACTGCGCCCACCACGAGTACCGCGCCCACGACTGGAGCCACTACGAGGAGTCGTGCTCAGAGGGTGCTCCGGAGGGCGAAATCGAGCCACACTTCAACTGCTACTTCAAACCCTCCCACTGGAAGAAGCGTAAGCCGTGAGGCTCGGCGAGCGCCGCGGCGAGCCGGTCCCCACGTTCGACGACTTCGACCTCGACGGCCTCATCTTCGGCCTGCTGCGGTGCAGGCGCTGCAGCGCCGAGAAGCCCGCCAACAGCGAGCACTTCGTGAGCGACCGCCGCGAGGCGGACGGCATCAAGCGGCTCTGCCGGGAGTGCGCTCGTGAGGCGGAGCGGAGGCGCAAGCTCGACGAGGGCGGCGTGAAGGCGCGGCGCATGCGTGAGCGCTACGCAAACGACCCGGCGTTCCGCGCCCGCATCCTCGCGCGCAAGCGGAAGTACAGGGAAGCGAAGGCGTGAAGGCTCTGCCGGTTTGGGGTCACCGCCCCGCCCGGGAACGCGGGATGCAGCAGGCGTCCCGGCCTGTAGCAATCGCGCAGGTCGACGGTAAGTGGCCTAACCTGGCGCTGGCGAAGCTCACGGCATGGCATCTCCGTCGCGGCGACCTGGTTGAACTCTACAGTCCGCTCAAGAACGAGCTTTATTCCGTCGTCTACGCGGCAAAGGTCTTCAGAGACACGCCGGACAACCCGTATCTGCCCGAAGGCGCGATACGCGGCGGGAGCGGCTACGATCTGTCGGTCGTCTTGCCGCCGGAGGTTGAAGCGGTGAGGCCCGACTGGTCGCTGTGGCCGAACTGGCAGCATGACGTCGGCTATTCGACGCGCGGCTGCGTGCGGCGCTGCCCGTTCTGCGTTGTGCCGAGAAAGGAAGGGCCGTTTCGCGTCACCGCCGAGTTCGGAGACCTGACGAGCGGCCGGGACGAGCTCATTCTGCTCGACGGCAACGTGACGGCCGCGCCGATCCAGCATTTCCGGCGGCTTTGCGAGGACGCCACGGCGGCGGGCGTACGGCTCAACTTCACCCAGGGCCTGGACGCGCGGCTTCTCACTGACGAGCACGCCGAGGTCCTCGCGGGTACCAAGCTTTCGCGCCATATCCACCTCGCCTTCGACAGCGTAGCGGACGAGGCGGCCGTCCGCGCCGCCATCTCGACGTTTGGCCGCGCCGGTATCCCAGCCTCACGGCTCACGTTCTATGTCCTCGTCGGCTTCAACACGACGCACACCGAAAACATGGAGCGCATCGCAACCCTTAGGGATCTCGGCGCGGACTCGTTCGTGATGCCGTTCGACCGGAGCGACCCGTATCAGCGGCGCCTGGCACGGTGGGTCAACAACAAGGTCGCGTTCAAGGCCATGACGTGGGAGCAGTGGTGCGCAACCTTCAAGACCAAGGTTCGCCCAGATGGGCGGAAGTACAGGGAGGCGAAGGCGTGAAGTACGTGTCGGTCTTCTCCGGCAGCGAAGCCGTGCTGGAAAACCGCCCCCTCGCCACGGCATCCCCGAGCGCTACCGGATAGAGGGCAGGCCCCGAGAGAGCCCTTGCCCACGACCCCCCTAGTAGCCCGCCCCGGGCAAGGGATGAGCGGAGGAGAGACGGGTGGTGGCCCCATGTGGTGGCAACAGGCGGACCCGTGGGCTGGGATAGGTAAAGTGGTGCTTACCCACCACTAATAACCTATATACACTCCCCCCCGCAAGCACCCGGGCTATTGATTTGCCCGCTCAGCGGGGATCCTGGGCACCCTGCCC
>CAYGKH010000072.1:0-8827 GCA_964350345.1 uncultured Coriobacteriaceae bacterium | reverse complement strand
CGCTGAGTTCTCGAACCGGTTCAGCGAAGCTGCGGCTCGATCAGGCCATAGTCACCGTCATGCCGACGGTAGAGCACGCTCACCCCGTCGGTCTCGGCGGACGTGAACACGAAGAAATCATGGCCCAGCAGTTCTAGCTGAAGGATTGCCTCCTCGGGGGTCATCGGCTTGAGTTCGGGGGACTTCGTCTTGACGATCGCAGGCTCTGCTTCGGGCTCGAGATCGAGCGAAGACAGATCTGCGACCGGAGGCATCGGTGCCTTGGACGAGTGACGGTCGAGCATCTTGCCTTTGTACTTGCGGAACTGCCGCTCGAGCTTCTCGGAGACAAGATCGATCGCTGCATACATGTCAGGCGCGGCTTCCTTGGCGCGAATGACCGGTCCCTTCGTCCACACCGTGACCTCGGCCACCTGATTGTTCTCGATCGACGGGTTCTTCTCGACGTACAACTCGACCTCGGTGGTCATGTGTTCGCCATCGAGGATCTTGCTGACCCGACCGACCTTCTCGTCCGCGTAGTCGCGGATCGGATCGGTGAGCGTCATGCGACGGCCTTTGATAATCATCTTCATCGGGGGACCTCCTTGTAGGCTTGTGCCTGTACATATGAAGATACCCACGCAGCGCGCTCAGCGGCGCGACAGCTCTGGGTATCATGTGACCGATTACCTGATATGGCCGAGGAAGTCCTGGGTCCGCTCGCTTTGCGGGTTGTCGAACACTTCTTCGGGAGTACCTTGCTCGACGATGACACCCTCGTCCATGAAGATCACCCGGTCTGCCACGTCGCGGGCGAAGCCCATTTCGTGAGTCACGACCATCATCGTCATGCCCGCCTGGGCAAGCGACTTCATGACCTCGAGTACCTCTCGGACGAGTTCGGGATCGAGCGCCGAGGTGACCTCATCGAACAGCATCACGTGCGGATCCATCGCGAGCGCGCGGGCGATCGCGACACGCTGCTGCTGGCCGCCGGAGAGTTGGATCGGGTAGGCGTCCACCTTGTCCGAAAGCCCCACCCGCTCGAGTCGCTCACGCGCGATGCGGTCAGCCTCCTCCTTCGAACGCTTCAGGACCTTGCGCTGGGCGAGCATGACGTTGCCCTTCGCGGTCAGGTGCGGGAAGAGGTTGAACGACTGGAACACCATGCCGACACGCTCGCGTACACGGTTGATATCCGTCTTGCGATCGGTGACCTCGATGTCTTCGATGAACACGCGACCGCCGGTCGACTCCTCAAGGCGATTGACGCAGCGCAGAAGCGTCGACTTGCCCGAACCCGAAGGCCCGAGGATGACGACGACCTCTCCCTGCCGCACGTCCAGATCGACTCCCTTGAGGACATCAAGGTCGCCGAAACTCTTGCGCAGGTCCTCGATCCGGACCATGTACTCGGCGTTCGTCATCGATCCCTCACCTCACCAGAGACGGTTGGGGCCGCTGCACCGCGACCGAGTCCCATTCCTGTCCCACCCTTGCGCTTGCCGCGCTTCTTGGTCTCCGGTGAGCGGCCTGTCTCGGCGACCGACAAGCGCTGCTCGAGGTTGGCCACGAACCTCCCGAGCGGGATGGTGAGCATGAGATAGAAGCCGGCAGCAGCGATATAGGGTGACATGTTGAACTTTGCGGCCTGAATCGTCCGTGCCTGCAGCGTTAACTCGAAGATTCCCACCGCAAAAAGGATCGACGTGTCTTTGAATAGCAGAATGAACTCGCTCATCATCGTCGGAAGGATACGGCGAACCGTCTGCGGAATGATGACAAACGCCATCGACTTCGGCCACGTCATGCCCAGGGAGCGGGCGGCCTCAAGCTGACCTTTGTGGATCGACTGGATCCCAGCGCGGAAGATCTCGGCCATGTACGCCGAGGAGTTCATCGACAGCACGATGATCGCCCGAAGGAACTGGGTCCCATCGATCGCGTAGAGTTGCCAACTCACAATCGGACCGAGGAAGTCCATGAGTTCGCGCCATCCGGGTACGAAGGGGATGCCGAAATAGACGAGCAGAAGCTGTACCAGCAGTGGTGTGCCACGAACGACATCGATGAGGGCGGTCGCCGGCCACCTCAGCAACGGGAACCTGGCCATCTTCATGAATGCCAACATCAGCCCGAGCGGTATGCCGACCGAGTAGGAGACCGCAAGGATCAGTACCGCCACCTGGAAACCGCGCCACAGAAACGGCAAAGCACCCCAGATGATGCTCGGGGAGAAGAACTGCCTCAGGAACGATACGGTCTCCATGCTTCGCAAGAGAGCCTGTATGGAATTTGGCCGCGGGACCTCGATGGTGAACTCTCCGACCGGTTCCTCGGCACCCTGTGTCCCAAAACGGACGGCAACGGGGTAGTCGCCCTCCTCCTCAGGGGTAGTGAGACCGCTGATCCGGATATGGAGTAGGGCGCCCGGCGGGGGTGCTGGGTTCATCGTGAGCGTCACGCGGTCGTCGGCGGACGCGACTGCGGGCGAGCGGATGTCGCTTGTGATGCGGACGTCGGTGCCTCGCAGGCTACCGGCACGCATCTCCGGCGGAAACTCGAAGATGAGCACTGCGGGCGGCTCGACGCTCCCCGGAGGGACCGTAAACTCAACCGTGACCTGGTCGAGGGTCCCCGTCACCGGGATGTAGGTGACGTCGGCCTCGGCGGGCACTACGGCGGTTGCAGAGAGCGGCACGGAGAGCGCAAGCACGAGTGCGGCAACAGCGAACATTATCCAGCGGGTGGTGCGAGTATTACCGTCCTCGAACATGCTGTCGGCTTCCTTCGTTCTGGGACAGTGTCGTCAGTGCGATATACAGAGATACGGGGCGGAGCCCCGAAGGATTCCGCCCCGTATCATGTCATAAACTCAACGTGCGTGTCGGCTCCTGGTCCTACGGAGTCTCACCGAACCACTTGCGGTAGATGTCGTCGTAGGTACCGTCGGCCTTGATCTCCGCGAGAGCGGCGTTGACGGCGTCACGCAGGCCGGGATTCTCCTTGTTGAACGCGAACCCGTACTGCTCGTCGGTCCGGAGCTCTTCGACGATCTTCAGCTGACGGGTCTCGTCCAGCACGATGTCCGCGGAGATCGGCAGGTCATTGACCACGCCGTCGACTTCGCCGGCCTGGAGAGCCTGCATCGCCTGAAGGATGTTCTCGAACGGGACGACCGTCGCACCCTCGGGCAGGTTGTTGCGCGAGTACTCTTCACCGGTTGTTCCGGACTGGACGCCGATACGGCCGCCAGCAAGGTCGGCGAGAGTCTCGATGTCGCTGTCCTCACGAACCGTCAACGACTGGTTAGAATCGATGTAGGGGTCGGAGAAGTCGACCTGCTGAGCACGCTCCTCGGTGATGGTCATAGCCGAGGCGATCATGTCGAACTCGGTGCCACCCTGAAGGCCGACGATCAACGCATCGAAGTTGAAGGTTCTGAACTCGAACTCCAGGCCGAGGCGCTCTGCGATTGCCCCTACGAGATCAACGTCGAAGCCCATGACCTCGCCATCTTCGATGAACTCGAAGGGCGGATATGCGGTATCCGACCCTACGATCAGTCGACCATCCTGGATCAGAGTGAAGTCGTACTCCTCGTCGATGGGCTCGACGACGGGCTCATCGGCGTCACCCGTGCCGCAGCCTGCCAGCCCCATGACACCGAGCGCCAACACGAGCGTCAGTGCCAGCAAGAGCAGCTTCTTTGCGTTGTGCATCGTTCCTCCCTCGTACGTCGAATACCTCTTTGCACGCATGCCACTCCAGCATGCGGTTACACCCAGTACCGAGGGATAACGATACACCAAACGCGCGATGTTGTGGTAATCGGAGCACAGTATGCATTTTACGATGACCCGTATCCATCTCCGACAGGAATGCCTGGCAAACAGCGCCCGCAATGGAGTCGGCGGTCGGCGCAGTCGCCGTATCTTACTGTTCTGCGGTCTCGAGTTCCGGGAGGTCGTCGGCCCACTTCGTGCGAATGATATCCAGCACCCCGGATGCCGCCAGCGTGTCGAGCGCCGAACGGATCGCCGCCTCGAGGTCAGGCGCATCAGTCGCCACCACTGCCCCGATAGGCGTGGCAGGTCCGAGCTGCCCGGCGAAACCGATGCCCGGGAAGTCTCTCAAGATATACGCCCCCGTCAGCGCGTCTCCCGCGACCGTCTCAACCTCGCCGGCCTCGAGTGCCTCGAAGGCTTCGCGCAGAGTAGTCGTCACGTAGAGCTCGCTCTCGCCCAAGTCGTAGACGAGGTCCCAGTAGGCGACCGACCCCTCCTGCACGGCGGTACCCCGTGCCCCGCTGACGCGTGCAGTATCCGTGTCTTCCTCGGAGGAGAAGAGTGCCGGACCGCTCGCCGTATACCAACCGGCCGAGGAGACCTCGAGCACGGAGTCCTCCGTGAACGGCACCGACATCACGACGTCGACATCCCCGGCGATGAGCGCGTCGGCGACCGAATCAGCGCCCACGCCGACGAGCTCGAGTTCGAGACCGAGCTCGGTTGCGAGTGCCGAGGCGACATCGACGTCGATACCTGCCTCACGTCCCCGGTCGGTGCCTGCGTACGGCGGATGGTCAAGGTCGACACCGACACGCAACACACCCTCCTCGGCGATAACGGGAGGTGCGATCTTGGGCTCGAGCGCAGGTCCGGTCTCCTCGGCAGGGGAACATCCGATCGCGGCCAGCGACACGGCAACGATCAGCGCGACGATTCCGATCCTAAGTGAGCCCATCCGGTTCCTCCTCGTGTTGAATGCGATGCTTTCACCCGGCTGACCTGGTCTTTGACCCCACACTCGCGTACCGGGGCTTCCGCTTGATACTATCTCACTACCGGCCCTCTCGTCCGCCCGCTGCACTCTGGGCAGCAGGTCGGACGGTACGACTTACCCCTAAGGCGCGCCATGCTCGCGCGAGGGTGTACACCCCCGGCTTACGTGGATCCTTTCGGCCGCGCCTACCTTGGACTGAGGTGCTTGCGCACCCGCAACCACAGACCCGGGTGAAAGCAGGGCGTATTCTACCATGCCCGGGCGACGGCTCCGACCCGTACCTCCTCGGCGCCCGCCGAAAGGAGTGCGGCGGCTGCGGCGTCGAGCGTCGAACCCGTGGTCATCACGTCGTCGATACACAGTACCCGCGGCGGAAGGACGACGCCGGGTCGCGGAACGAACGTATCGCTCACGTTGCGCGCGCGATCAATCCGGCCGAGTGTGCGCTGGTCACGCCCTCCGGCGCAGGCAAGGGGTGTCAGCAGGGGCACCTCGAGGCGCCTGGCGACCCCGCTCGCCAGGAGAGCGGTGTGGTCGAAACCTCTGCGCCGGACCGCTTCGGCCGAAGCCGGGACCGGAACTACGACTTGCGCCCAGCCGCTCCACTCCCCCGCCGCTGTCGCAACCAGCGACCCGAGGATGTCGCCCAACCGCCGTTCACCGGCGTCTTTAAAGAGCGTCACACAGCGCGAGAGCGGCGGTTCGAGCGATCCGACGCATATCCCCCGGGTGAATGCGGTCTCGCGATTCCAGCACTCCGTACAGGTGATATAGCCGAAGGGTGCACCACAGCGCGGACACGCCCACGCGGGGTCGGCGTAGGGAAGCGTGCGTGCGCACTCGTCGCATAGCAGCTGACCGGGCAGATCGCATCCGGCGCACCGGGTAGGCACGAGCACCTCGAGCAGACTTGCGAACAGGTCCACATCGCCCTCCCCCGGCCGCACGAGATGAGGGGCGGAACCTCACCCGATGAGAACCTGCACGAGCGGGATGCTCACGATCGCTGCGGCGGTGGTGAGCACGACCGCCGCTGTCAGGAACTCCACATCAAGACCGAAGCGTGCGCCGATCACGATCGAAAGCATCATCGCCGGCATCCCAGCCTGCAGCGCAACGAGGCGGATTGTCGCCGGGTCATCGAGCAACATGGTACCCGCGCCCACGGCGAGGAGCGGTGCCACAAGGAGGCGTATCACACCAAGTGATCCGAGAGCGGCGGGATAGCGACCTATGCTCCGCACCCGCAGCGTCAGCCCCACAGAGAGCATGATCAGCGGCACGACCAGCATAGCGAGCGAATCTAAACCGGAACTGACGATTCCCGGAATCGGCAGCGGTCGCAGGACCAGCGCAACCGCCAACGCTATCACCCCTGGGAATCTGATCGCTTCGCGCGCCCGATTGACGCGGGGCGCGCCCCGGCCCCCTGGGCTCCCGTAGTGCTGAGCTACAGCGATTCCGACCAATAGCAGCGCTCCGACCGTACCGAATACGTCGTAGAAGATCGCACGGACGAGTGCCTCGTCTCCGAGGAGCGCCTGCGAGACGGGATAGCCGATGTAGCCGGTGTTACCGAGAGAGGCTGCAAGGATGAACCCGCCTGCGACCCGGGGCGGGAGACGCAGGATGCGAGCAGTCCCCCATGCGAGCGCGGCCGTGAGCGCGAACACCACCCACGCCACTGCAGCGACAAGGCCAAGCTCAGGAGAGAGCTCGGCACCGTGGACCGCCTGGAAGATGAGAGCCGGCAGGCCCGCGTAGATGATCACGGCGTGCATAGGACGGGCATCCTCGGCAGCCAGAACGCCGAAGACCCGCAACAACCAGCCGATCCCGACGAGCCCTAGCAGGGTCAGGACGATCCCTGAAAGTTCGGCGACGTCCATCGGCTACACCTGCCTAGCCTTTGCGGATCTCGTCGAGCCCTCCCGCCCCGGAACAGGTCGCCGCGAGGGACTCAGCATAATCGGCGCGCGCGACCCCGCGCTCGGTGATGATGGCGGTCACGTACTCGGCCGGCGTGACGTCGAAGGCCGGGTTGAAGACCTCGACATCGGGGGGGGCCACGCTGAACCATGCGTCGAACTGGTAGGCACCGCCCTTGCGCACCAACTGCATCTGATGTCCTCGGAGGAGGGGCATCGTGTAGGAGCCCTCCTCGGTCAGCTTGTCGAACGCCTTCGTCGCACTCTCGGAGTCTGGCTCGAGCATACCTGAGACGGTGAATCCGGTGACCTCGCGCTCATCACGCTCCTCGATCTCGATCTCATCGCCGCTGGCGATCGTCAGGTCGATCGTGGAGGTCGGAGCCGCGACATAGAACGGGATGTCGTGCGCCTTCGCGAGCACGGCTAGCCCGTAGGTGCCGATCTTGTTGGCGACATCACCGTTGGCGGCGATGCGGTCCGCACCGACGATGACGGCATCGACCTGGCCGGAACGCATAACGCTCGCGGCCATGCTGTCGGTGATCAGGGTCGACGGGATTCCTGCGACCCTGAGTTCCCACGCCGTCAGGCGCGATCCCTGCAGCAACGGGCGGGTCTCGTCCATCCACACACGCTCGATCTTGCCCTGATCGTACGCTGTGAAGATGATGCCGAGCGCCGTGCCGAAGTAGGCGGTCGCAAGGGAACCCGCGTTGCAGTGCGTGAGCACCCGCGAGCCCTCGGAGAGGAGCTCGGCCCCGTTGGTTCCGATGGCGCGGTTGCGCTCCTCGTCCTCCTCCTGCATCGAGAGCGCCTCGCGGATAATGAGCTCGCGCAACTCCTCGAGGGGAAGCTCCCGGTTCTCATGCGCCACGCGGCGGATGCGCTCGGCTCCCCAGAAGAGATTGGCAGCCGTCGGCCTCGTCGAGATAATGTCGTGCGCGACGAGATCAAGCGCGCGGAGAAACTCGCGGTGGTCGTAGATGTCCCAGGTCTCCTCGGCGACCCACACCGCGATACCGAGAGCAGCGGCCACACCGAGTGCGGGCGCTCCGCGAACCGCCATGGACTTGATGGCAAGACACACACCCTCGTAGCTGTTGCAGACGAGGATGTCGCCCACGAGAGGAAGCCGGCTTTGGTCGACAAGCATGACCTTGCCGTCCTCCCACCAGATAGTGCGCGGGATGTTATCGATTCCGGAAGCCATACTAGACCGTACCCTCCTGCCAGGACGCGAGGTAGCGCTTCTGCTCCTCGGTCAGTGTGTCGATCTCCACCCCCATGGTGGCGAGCTTCAGTGCGGCGATCGCCTCGTCGATGTCGCGCGGTACCGGATAGACACCGGGCTTTAAGGAGGCGTGGTTGGCGGCCATGTACTCGGCCGAGAGCGCCTGGTTGGCGAAGGACATATCCATGACGGAGGCAGGATGACCCTCGGCGCAGGCGAGGTTCACGAGGCGGCCGTCGGCGAGCAGGTAGATGAGGCGGCCGTCGGGCATGGTGAACTCCTCGACGAGCGGACGCACCTCGCGGACCGCGGTCGCCGTCTCGCGCAGGCGTGCGATGTTGATCTCGACGTTGAAGTGACCCGAGTTGCAGATGATCGCGCCGTCTTTGAGGGCCTCGAACATCGGAGAATCGATGACGTTGATGTCACCGGTTACGGTGACCCAGATGTCGCACTCGGCAGCCGCATCGACGGCCGACATCACGCGGTAGCCGTCCATGACGGCCTCAAGCGCACGCAGCGGGTCGACCTCGCAGACGATGACGTTGCCGCCGAGGCCACTCGCGCGCATCGCGACACCGCGACCGCACCAGCCGTAGCCGGAGACGACCACGGTGCGCCCGGCGATGAGCCGGTTGGTCGCACGGATGATGCCGTCGATGGTCGACTGGCCGGTGCCGTAGCGGTTGTCGAAGAGGTGCTTGGTGTCAGCATCGTTGACCGATACGATCGGGTACTTGAGCGCACCGTCGGCGGCCATGGCTTTCAGGCGGATGACGCCGGTGGTGGTCTCCTCGGTCCCGCCGATGATGTCGGCGAGCGCCTCGGGAAAGTCGGCGTGGATGCGGCCGACCACGTCGGCACCGTCGTCCATCGTGATTTGCGGACGGTGCGCGAT
>CAYGKH010000071.1:0-8891 GCA_964350345.1 uncultured Coriobacteriaceae bacterium | reverse complement strand
TCGATGAGTGCAAGAAACTGCTGCAAGAATGCTGGAGAATCCTTGGAGGAATACATGAGTGACCTGAAGTTGAAGGTCAAGAAGCTGCACCCGGACGCAATACTCCCGACACGAGGAAGCGACCAAGCGGCAGGGCTCGACCTGTTCGCGTGGTTGAACAAAACCGAGGATAACGACTCCCCGGTGTACTACCTAAGTCCAGGTCATCACATCTTGGTGCTGACAGGTATCGCGGTCGAGATACCCGACGGCTTCGAGGGTCAGATTCGGCCTCGGTCTGGTCTCGCGCTGAAACACGGGATCACGGTGCTTAATGCTCCAGGAACCATCGACTCGGACTACCGGGGCGAGGTCGGGGTGATCCTGGTGAACCATGGAAATCGGTACCACATCATCAACCACGGCGACCGAATCGCCCAGCTCGTGATCGCTCCGGTGGTGCTGGCTGATGTCATGGAGGTAGACGTGCTGTCGGACACGACGAGGGGAGACGGCGGATTCGGCTCAACTGGGCGATAAACACTAGTGCCGGACGCCTAGGTGTGTCAGTATGCGGCAACGAGGCGGCCATTGGCCACTCAAGGAGACGAGATGGACAACGGAACCCAAGAGATTCAGGCTTCGATTCGCGCTAGGTGCGCTGAATTGGAATCGCGTAAGCGTGACATGGAGATCGCTCTGGCGATGATTGGAAACGAAATCACAAGTTTGAGGTGTGCCAAGCTCGCTCTCGATCCGGAAGCTGACACGGTTGAAAACCTCGTCGCAGACACATCCGTCAACATGGTCGAGAAGGTTCCGCTGACCGGAGGCGGCCCAGGCGGGTTTGGGTCACCTGGAGCGGAAATCAAACTTGGGGTGCCTAAGCCGCCAGCGGCGAAGAAGCGCACCCCGAAGCGGCGCCAGCAGAAGCGGGCTCGAGGGTGACCGACCGGCGTGAGTTCGAGTACACGATCCCAGCGCGACGAGTGAGGATCGTGTGCTCTGGCGGAGAGTGTTCTGATGCATGTCCTGAACTCTCCTATGACTCGCGGTGGAGGAAACCACCATTGTGCAAAATATTCGGTCGGTTGCCGTTCCGTGACTCGGATGAGCTAATCGGTAGGCATTCATTTTGCCGAGAAATCGAGAAAGAACTCGCAACGTGACGAATGAAGAAGTTCGCCTGGTGCGTCCAGGTTGCAGCCGGTGCCAGGACAAGGCCCGCACGGTCTGGACGATCGACGGGGTTGATCGTGCTGCACGCGGGTGGCTGTTGCGCGTCAGGTGCCAGATGCCTGGGCCATCAGAGACTAACCGCGGTCAGGACGATCTGACCAGCCTATGGGCGCACGAGGAAGGGTTGGTGTTGCTGTGAGTGGCTTCAGCGACCAAGACCACAAGGCGGACTCAGGGAAGCTACGGTACGACCTCATCCCGGTTCTTGCCGAGGAGGCGCTTGCCGCGGCGCTGACACATGGCGCCGAGCGCTTCGGGGAAGATAGCTGGAGGCTGGTTCCTGAAGGCCGCGCTCGGTACACGGCGGCCCTGATGCGGCACCTGGCGGCCTGGCGCAAGGGCGAGCTGACGGACCCAGATTCAGGGCTACCGCACATGGCACATCTTCTCACCAACGCGGTGTTCTTGCTCGAGCTCGACGCTACTCAGAACGCCGTCATCGAACTGGACGAACCATGAACCTAACCGAAATCGCCGCAACGCTCATCGCCGTGATCGGAGTCGCAACCGCGCTCTGGCTCCACTTCGACACGGAGGTGCGCTGTGGGCGCCGTTGAGCAGATTCTGGCGGCTCTGCTGTCACTGTCGCCGTACTCGGGAGACGCCGCGGAGTCCTTCGAAGCGAGAACCCAGCTGGTCGAGCCTGTCGCGGCCGCCATCGTCGAGTCCACCAGCTACACGAGGGAACGGGCATTCCTGGTCGCGCAGGCGTGGCACGAGACGAAGCTCGCTCGGTACGTACTCGAGGAGCGCTGCCAGGACGGACCAGTCGGCGCCCAGTGTGACCAGGGACGCGCTACCGGCCCATGGCAGGCCCATTGCCGTGAGGCGCACGACGCCCAAACCCTGGAGGAGCGCTATGCTGCTGGCGCAAAGTGCGCGCTACGACAGTGGAGCTACGGACTCGCACGGTGCAAGGGTGACGAGCGGTCGGGGTTCCTCGCACAACACGGGGGCATCGTGGCGTGCTCGGATGGGCGATACGCTGGTAGGGTGCGCACGATGCGACGGGTGCTTGGTTTGCTCAGGTAGGAGGGTGGCATGGGAGCGGAGGCAGCAGAATTCGGGTTCGTCGAGTCGGAGGCGCAGTGCTCCGAGTGCGGTATTGCGTTCACGAAGCGCACTCGGTATCACCGATTCTGCTCGGAGGCGTGCAAGGAACGGTGGCATCGCGCCCGCGACCCGGCGCAAATCGCGAACAACCGAGCCCGGTGCGCTAGGTGGGCAGCGGCGAATCGCGGAGTCGAGGCCGCGAGCCCGTGGCTACTGGGTGCCCCGCCATTCGAGGAGTACCTACCAGGTGGAGGGGTTCCGATCGCCTTTGATTCACACATCACATTCCGTCACCAGCAACTGAGCGCCCTACATGGGGTTGTGACTTCGCTTACCGGTGAGCACGACAGGAATGTCCCAAACTTCGTGCTTGTTCCATGGCACACCGGGTGCAGGTGGGGGACATTCATCCGGGACGAGGGTGTCGCTAGGTCACTGGCGGGGACGGCGCACCAGGTTCGACTCGGAAGCGGCGAGCAAACTCTTCGCTTCGGGAGCCTGCACAGGATCCTGGCACCGAAGGTTTCGAAGCGAGGGCACCGGAAGCTACGCATCGACGCGATCACTCCGGTGTGTGTCAGGTGCACCACTGGCGAAGGTGGCCAGTACCGACTCTATACGGCCCCGACAAGTGGCAACTTGCTCAGCACGTTGACCATGATGATTCCAAAGAGGATCGGGCTGCTCGTGGACGAATCCACTGTCAGGTTGGAGCTGGTAGAAAGGGATACGCTCCCATCCACGCTAAGTCTCGCGGGTCGTGATGGGAGCCTCGGAAACATGCGCGGGTGGGTCGGGTACGTCATCGTTGACTGCAACGCGCCAGCGCACTGGCTACTCGAGGTCGCTGCGCGGATCGGCTTCGGAGGGACCACGTCGTTTGGGTTCGGGAGAATCAAGGTGACGGAGGTATGACCGCATTGGTTACGCCGCCTCAGCTGGTTTGGAAACTCCATGGATCCCCAGCGGCTCCGGAGTGCTCAGAAGGTGACGGAAGGTGCTTCGTCTGCTGCGGTGACGTGGTTCGCGGTCAGACCGTTCAGGGGTGGCTAAAGTCCAGTTACACCGACCAGAATCGAGCAAGAAACCCTCTCGCGACTCACGTCTGCGAGGCATGCATCTACACCATGTCACGTATATCTCCGGTGCTTGGTCGCCCAGCGAAGGACGGGAAGAAGTTCGGCGGAAACTTCAGGAACTATTCACACCTCTGGGAAGACGGGTGGAACGATAGCGACGCATTCGGAGACTCGGGGGAACAGTGCGCAGACTACGTGAACGCATCGAAGGGGCAGAAGCCGCTGATCCGAAAGTTCATCGAGCGCGGCCACCGTGGACCATGGTTCGCTGCACTTGCCGACTCAGGGCAGAAACACGTGATACCGTTCACGCCATTGAATGGCGCTGGCCGATCCGGGCTCGCTCTATTCGATGAACTGGCCATTCAGATCCCGGACAACACCTCGCTCATTGGTGAGATGACAGAACTGTTGACGGCCGGAGCTACCAAGGACGCGATCGAAACCGGTGAGTATACCTGGGGGGCGATGTCACGGTGCGCCAGGCGCGTGATGGAGTTCGAGCGGGAGCGCTCGGGCGAGCGCGGTGGGTCGTGGTTCACACTGGCGATTTGGCTCGCTCAGCGCGACGAGGAGGATGTGGCAGCTCGCCTTGAGCAGGAGAAGGAAGCTAGGAAATCGAAGGACGTTGCCGCGAAGGCGGCCAAAGCAGCGGCAAGGCCGCGCAAGGAGGCAAATCGTGGAACAAGAGAAGCGAAGCCAGCTGGAAACGCTGGCGGTAGAGGTGCTACTCGCAGTCAGAGCGGCGCACCTAGCAAGCAGCGCCGCGAACCCGCTGAAGCATTGGGAGATGCTGGAGACCAGAGCGAGAAGCGCGGCCAGGCAAAGCGGGACGGCGGGCGAGTGGGCGACAAGGTTGCAGCGCGGAATGATGGTGGCAAGCCTGCACAGCTCGGGTTCTCATTCGGTGACTGATCTAGTTCAGTTCTGCGACGATGCTGGTTGCGATCGAGAGCTCATGCGGATGGTTGATACTGAGCATGCTGTTCTATTGGGACTTGCTCGTCTCTCTTCGGAAGCTCGTAAGGAAGCGCGTGAGAAAAACGCGGCGATCCCGGGCCGCAAAGACATCGAGTCGGCGCGGGACAAGTGGCTGGGTTCGGAAGATACGGAGGCATCAAAGTGAAAACAAAGCGGTATTCGTTCATTCTAGAGGCTATGCAGCCTATCGCCCACCACAGTGGGACACTTGGGAATGTGTCCCTGTTCATGCGACGCAAGGTTCACGACGGAAAGGGAAACTTCGAGGACGTCCCGTTCGTGACTGGCGACACAATGCGACACGGAATGCGCGACGCTTCGGCCATCGCGTACCTGGACGCCGCTGGGTTGCTGGATGAGAAGGCGCTAGGAGAAGCAGCAACCCGTCTCCTGTTCTCTGGTGGTATGATGACTGGCAAGGGCGACGCCAGCAAGGTGGACCTGGCAAGGTTCACGGAGATGTGTACCCTGTGCCCTCCGCTTGGGCTTCTCGGTGGATGCGTCGACAACAGGTCAGTTCCTGGACGACTGTTCGTTGATGAAGCAACATTGATTTGCTCAGAAACCGAGCGTTTCATTCCTGACCACGCCAAAGAGTGGCTTACCGCTGAACGGGTGACCATCAAGAGCTTCCGGGAGCACATGGACGAGGTGACGCGCGTGCGAATGGATCCGCTGCTCGACCCTTCGAAGCGAGGTCTACTTCTTCCGGAAGCGCATGTTGATGTGATGCGCAGGCTCGGGGCTGGCGAGAGAGCTCATGCTGCGGATGACGCGGTGGAGAAATCCGACAGCAAATCTACCATGATGCCACGCAACTTCGAGACACTGGCCCAAGGATCGCTGTTCTTCTGGCAGGCGACGTGCAACTGCCTTGACGCGCTCGAGGAAGACTCCTTCGACGTGATGGTTGCCGCGTTCCTGGCGAACTGCGTTGTCGGTGGGAAGAAGGGAACATCGCACGGGCGGATGCGCTCCATTCGAGCGTGGAACGTAGACGTCCGAAGGCCTTCGGACACCGTGAGTGACTGCGTGGCGCTTGGGAAGACCACTGGATCGCTCTTCGTTGAGCATGTCGCGAAGCACAAGGAGCAGATTCGCGAGTGGCTCAGGATTGTCAACGCATGACACCGATCCACGTGGTGGCTGAGATTGGCTCCGGGACGTTCACGCGCCGCGGGGCCATCGCTCTTGATTCTCTGCTGATCCACCAGACTTGCCTGCGCCAGGGAAGGTTGTCCGTGGATGCGTCGACATGCTCAGGGGATATCGAGATCCCGATCGCGAGGGAGCCTGGTGGACGTTTCTACCTGGCATCAGTGAGCCACGGGAAGCCGGTAGCGCGTGAACTCCAGTACACCAACAGGCGCCCGGCGATCGCCGAGATGCAAGCGCTGTGCGATCCGCAGGCGACAAGGGTAATCAACATCAGCCTCGGAGCAAACAAGGGATACCGCATCCCGCGATCGATCACGTACTACGAGCGAGACGAGTTGGAGTGGTGGGCCATCGGTGATCCAGACGGTGTGCGCGATCTGCTTGCTACCATCACGCACCTGGGGGCAAGGCGAGGAGTCGGACTCGGCAGGGTGATGCGGTGGCGCGTTGAAGAGTGCGAACCATGGGGAGACGGATTCCCCGTCGTTCTAGACGGGAAGCCCACCAGGAATCTACCGCTTGATTGGCCAGGGGTTGCGGGTTCTCGCGTTGGGTTCGGGGTGCTGTCGCCACCGTACTGGGACCAGACCAGGGAGGAGCGGTGCTTCACGCCGACAACCCAATGACTCTATTGATGTGCGATCGGCACAGTGCGGCCGATTTCGAGTCCTGGAAAGTGCTCGAGAGAGCGGCGCTGATCCGGGCCAAAGAACGTGGATTCGAGCGCCGTGTTTGCCAATCAACGATTGAGCTGGAGAAGTTCTCGGGAACTCCACGATGCTATGCTGGGGTCAGCTGGGGAAAGGATTCCGTTTGCGTAGCGGACCTAGTTCAAAGAGTGGCCCCAACGGTCCCGATCGTGTGGGTCAGGGTTGAGCCTTTCTCCAATCCTGATTGCGTGTTGGTCCGGGATCGTTTCCTGGCGATGTGGCCATCCGCTGTGTACGACGAGAACGTGCAGCATCACGAGTGCCAAGGCATCCACGAGAAAGGGATCCTGAGCAAAGGGTTCATAGAGGTAGCCAAGAAACACGGCAATCGACACATATCCGGAATTCGAGGCGATGAGAGCTCGGCTCGGATGAAGCGACTCAAGACGTATGGGCTATCGACCCCAAACACGTGCGCCCCAATAGCCAGATGGGATGGTCTGGACGTCTTCGCGTACCTGATATCGCGTGACCTTCCCATTCATCCGGCGTATGCATTCCTGATGGACGGAGTGCTTGACCCTACTCGAATCAGGGTGGCCTCACTCGGCGGCGAGCGCGGAACCGGGTTCGGCCGTGGTGAGTGGGAGCGCAGATACTACAGCGATCGAATGGGATCGCTTGGGCTGTGAGTGCGCGCGCTCAAGATGCAAAGCGCAGCCCGGGCTATTGTTGCAACTCTCGCGAGATTGCTCCAATGGGCCCGCGTGTCGCCACGCCGGAAAACCCGGGCTGCGGATCCATGGTCTGATGGGCGAGCGCAACACGCAAGGTGAACTGGTGTTCAGTTCCGTCGCTCAAGGCGGCTAAGACAGGATGGGAGCATGAAACGAGCATTGTTGATCTCTGCAGTCTGTTTTCTCACCGCGGCATGCGCCGCCCAAACCGACGACTCGTGCACGATCGTGGACGGTGATCGAATCGTCTGCGACGACGGCACGCGGGTTGACCTGCCCGCTGGGTCCAATGGTGATGACGGGAACCCTGGGACCGTGGGCGAGCAGGGAGCGCCAGGTGTTGACGGCGCCAGCTGCAGCGTCGAGGACACGGATGATGGGTCCGTGGTCAGGTGCGACGACGGCACGGTGGCAGCCATCCTGGACGGCTCAGACGGGGCTGATGGAACCAATGGGGCAGATGGTATCGACGGCAGCCGCGGCCCCGCTGGCGAGGATGGGACCGATGGAGCCAACGGGGAGCCCGGGACCGGAGCGTCTTCGTCCGGCGACAGGCTGGAGGTCGTGACGCTGGCTGGCAGTGACGGGTCCACGTACTCGAGCAACGTCTACTGGGACACTGGGCTGGACGCCTTCTGTGAACCCAAGCGGCACGCCGACGGCGCCCTGCGGTGCATCCCCATCTACCAGGCCACCGTCTCGGAGCTCTACTTCTCTGGAATGTCGTGCGACACCCCATACGCCGAGGACACGTACCGAGGGGCGGCGCGTCCAAAGTACGCGGTCCAGACGGTGCCTTCGGAGGGTCTCGACCCAACGGAGCCATTCCAGGACGCCTATCGGGTGTTCTTCGCTACCGACCGAGTCGAGGGGTCGTTCTACTGGGGTCCGAGTGACTGCACCGAAAGCGTGTCGTTCCCCGACGCCGAGATATACGTGGTGGGAGCAGAGATCGAGGCGAGCGTGTTCATTGAATTCGTGACAACATAGCCGAAACCGAGTTTCGGCAGGAGCTGAAGGCATGGAGCGGAATCTGATTCGGGTTCAGGAGCAGCTTTCCGAGCTGATACTGCGTGAGCAGCGCGCGAAGACGGAGAAGGCTGAACTAGAGCTTGAGACGGCCAGAATCCAGCTCGAGGCAACGCGCGCATTCGTGCGCGACAACCGGAACCACGACACAAGGAAGCCATCTTGATCCACGACCACCGTTCCGACGTCAGATGGTTCATCTGCTGCTCTGCGGCCGCGTTGGGGGAGCGTGGCACAAGCGGGCAGATGATTGACCTACTGAAGTTCGGAGCTCCAGCTTCGAACGGCGAACCGCCGATGCCGTACTCCGACGAGCAGCTCGGATTCGGGTCGAGGGACACCGGGCATGTCCGGCGGTGGAGGCGGTGTCAGGGGGTTTGGCGGCGGATGGAACAGAGGCCTCAAACCGTACTGTGGGCTCGCCACGACTCAAGGCAGTGGGACCCCGGGGTAGCTGCTGCGTTCGATGTCCTGTCAGGGGTTGTGGCCCTACGGGTGCACGACAAGCATGGAGACAACTGGCGCGTCGAGCTTGCCAGGGCAAGCCAGTCCCTTGGTCGAGACGCCGTCAGGCGAAGGGACACTCTCCGTGCCGAGGCGGAGCGCGAGGTCGAAAGCGCTATGAAGTCCTGGGCAGAAATCAGCGTTCGGAACGCCCGGAGTTGGGCGGAAGGGGCCGCGTGATGCGATGACCATCGACATCGACACCATGATCGGGATCCCAGAGGCTGCGGAGCGAGCGAAGGTCCCCGAGCGGACAATGCGGGACAGGCTCACAAGGCTCAACAGGAAGCTCACCAGCGAAGGGCGGGCCAACATCCTGGAAAGGGATGGGCGCCTCTGGAAAGTGCGCCTAGAGGCCCTGACGACTGAGATGCGGACGAAGGATGCGGCAGACAAGGTCGACATACGCATCGAGGAGCTGGAGGGGCGCGTCGAGGAGCTGAGCGACCGCCAGACGTCACTGAGGGACACCGTGCAGGCTG
>CAYGKH010000070.1:0-9053 GCA_964350345.1 uncultured Coriobacteriaceae bacterium | reverse complement strand
GACCGCACCAAGCAGGTGCGGTAACTCCCCTGTTAGACTCGAAATACCCCGAAAGCCCGCGCTCGATCCTCCCGTGAGGAGCCCTCGTGAAGAGGCCGCACGATCTGTGCCGAGGAGAGCCGGCCGTGAGCGTACGTAACCCCGCATACGGCATCGGGCGAATTCCTACTGTTTCTCTCAGGATTTGACGCCCATCAAGCAGCTCTCCTCTGAACATGGGGTACACACCCATATAGCGGCGACTAACGATCATCGCCCGGATCTCCGCGCACCCCGAGAGGAGCACCATGCAGATCACACGTGACACCAAGGTCCACGATCTCATCGAGACCTATCCGTTCCTCCTCGATCACCTCGCCTCGCTTCGACCGGAGTTCGCCAAGCTATCCAACCCCGTGCTGCGAAACACAGTCGCCCGTGTCGCGTCCCTTACCGCGGTCGCCGAGATGGGCGACATGGACGTCGATGAGCTCATCGATTCGATCAACAAAGAAGTGGCGCTCCGCACGATCCACGCCGAGGGGACCCCTGCAGCCGCCGGGGTCACGGCCGGTGCACCCGCACCCGCAGCCGATTCTGCCACCCGTGGACGCCGCCAGGAAGCCCTCAAGTCCATCATCCGCCGGTTGCACGACGGCGCGGCCGTTGACGACGTGAAGGCCGAGTTCGACGCGCTGACCTCCGAGATCGATGCCACCGAGATCGCCGCCATGGAGCAGGCGCTTATCTCCGAGGGAATGGCGGTCGAAGAAGTCCAGCGCCTCTGCGACGTGCACGTGAGCGTCTTCCGCGAGACCCTCGAGGCAAGCCAGGCCGACGATGCGCTCGATGTCCCGCCGGGTCATCCCGTCGACAGCTACCGGCGCGAGAATGCGGTCGCCGCCGAGATCGTCGCTCAACTTCGCTGCTCCCTTCAGGAGGCCGAAGTATTGGCCGCCGAGGACGCCCCCTCCCTGCACAGCGCCCTGACCGTCGGTCTTGAGCGTCTCCTCGATGGCATCACGACTCACTACACCCGCAAGGAGAATCAGCTCTTTCCCCTGCTGGAAGCCCACGGAATCGAAGGGCCGACCAAGGTCATGTGGGCGCTCGACGACGACATCCGCGCTCGCATCAGGATCGATCTCGATCGCGCCAGTGCTGGTGACACTGCAGCGCTCCTGGCTTCGCTGCCGGAGAGCCTCGGCATGGTCGAAGACATGATTTACAAGGAGGAGAAGATCCTTCTGCCGACCGCGCTCGGGGCCCTCACCGACGCCGAGTGGGAGATGATGGCTGCCGGAGAGGCAGAGATCGGGTTCGCATGGATCGAACCGCCTGCGGCCGGGTTCGGAGAAGGCGCGGCGTACGCCCCCGCCGGAGCGGCACATCCCGCTACCACTCTCCCCCTCACGACCGGCGCACTCACGCTCGAACAGATCGACCTCATGGTGCGAGCACTGCCTTTCGACGTGAGCTACGTCGACGAGCACGACCGTGTACGCTTCTACTCCGAGGGCGACCGGGTTTTCCCGCGCAGCCCGGCCGCTATCGGCCGCGAGGTACGAAACTGCCATCCCCCCAAGAGCGTGGCCGCCGTCGAACGCATCCTCGAGGAGTTCAAAACGGGAACGAAGGACGTCGCCGAGTTTTGGATCGAGTTCGGTGAGCGGTTCATCCACATCCGCTATTTTGCGATGCGGAACAAGGGCGGCGCATACCGTGGCTGCCTCGAGGTCGTACAGGACGCGACGCACGTACGCGAGCTCGAGGGAGAGCGGCGGCTGCTCGACTAGTAGGCAGGTCCTCAGCCTTTGACGACCCCGATCGGCGTGAGACGCACGAGCGGCTCGACGAGGTCACGCTGGTGACGCATGACGTCCTCGATGTCTTTGTAGGCACGCGGGGCCTCCGCGGCCAGATCGTGCTTCTTCGCCTTGAAGACGCGCACGCCCACCTCTTCGAGCTCCTGCACTACCTGGGCACGTGGAAAGGCTCGCATCGCCGCCTTCCTGCCCATCGCGCGACCCGCGCCGTGACTGCACGATGCGAACGACTCGGGGTTGCCGAGCCCGCGACACACATACGACGCGGTGCCCATCGAACCGGGGACGAGCACGGTGCCCACCGCGCGTACGGCACCCTTACGATGCACGACGACCTGCTCGTCGAAGTGCTTCTCCGTGGCCGCATAGTTATGGTGCACGTCGGTGTCCTCTCCGGGTACCGCATCGGGGAAGTGGCGGCGTATCGCACGCCGCACCTCCTCGGCCATCAGCCTGCGATTCTCTCGCGCGAAACGCATGCAGAACTCCATGACCACCAGGTACTCAGTACCCGCTGTTGAATCAGCCGCCAGGTGCGCGAGTCCCCACTCCGGCGGTACCGGGGAGCTGCTGCGACGATTATCGGCCTTCGCGATCGCGTCGTAGTGCTCGGCCATCTGCTTGCCGAGGTTACGGCTCCCCGAGTGCACCATCATCCACACGATGTCACCTGGGTCCACCTGCGCCTCGATGAAGTGGTTGCCGCCACCCAGCGTGCCGACCTGCCGTGTGGCCTTGTCGATCTCGGCGCGAAGCGGTGTGACGTCGGGTACGTCTTCGAAGAGTGTCGTCCGATCGGCCTGGCTCGTCCGATGCCACTCGAAGGATGTCGGCACCGAGCGCTGCACGTCGTTCAGGATGCGGTCGCGGACACGCGAGAACTCTTGGGCAGCGATGTTCGTGCGCCACGCACGGACCCCGCATCCGATGTCGAGCCCGACCGCATGCGGAATCACCTGGCCGAGTGATGCCAGCACGCCTCCTATCGGCATGCCGTAGCCGACGTGCGCGTCGGGCATGAGGGCGATATGCGAGAACGCGAACGGCAGAAGGGCAAGGTTACGAGCCTGGGCGAGCGAGCCCTCGTCGGGGTCGGGACCCCAGACCTTGATCGGCGCGCCGCCGGGCGTGGTAATCTCGTGCACCGCAGGTCACCTCCGGTCGATGAGCTGACCCGCCGCCGAGAAGCGCGGCAGAAGCCCCACCCATCACACGTGCCTTTCCGGCATCACGGCTGGGCATCATCGAGACACCGAGGATATACCCGTGGACACAGGGTCGAAGCAGGACGGCTGGGCCGTGTCAGCTAATCCCGGCGGCGGCGCATGATGTCAGTCATCGCGCGCAACTTACCGACATGCTGGTGGCGCAACCTGGCGACCTCGTCTTTGCGGTTCGGGTCGAGCATCGCTTCCACGTATGCAGTGAGCTCGCCTGGATTGAACGGCTTGGTGAGGTACTCCTGACCGCCCTCCTGCAAGGTGTCGAGCTGGTTATCCATATCGCCGATGGCCGACAGGAAGATCAGCGGGATGTGCTTCGTCTTCGGGTCGGCGGCAAGCCTCCGGCCGACCTCCCGGCCGTCCATCTTGGGCATCATGATGTCGCACACGATGAGGTCGGGCTTATCCGACGCGACCTTCTCAAGAGCCTCCTGCCCATCGAACGCCGTCACGACCGTGTAGCCCCGCGCCGTCAGCGCCGCGCTCACGAGCCGGACGATCGATGGCTCATCATCGACCGCGAGGATCTTCTTCGTCACTACCTCACCCCTTACGAGTCCGATTCATCCAAGACGTCACATATCTCATCCGCTAACGCACTCGGCGTGAACGGCTTGCAGATGTACTTCTCCGCACCCCTGCGCAAGCCTTCCTCTTGCTCGTAGTGCTGACTCTTCGCAGACAACATCACGACCGGGATGTCAGAGGTCTCCTCGGCGGCTTTCAACTGCTCCAAAGCCTCGATTCCCGTCATGACCGGCATCATCACGTCCATCAGGATGAGGTCGGGACGCCACTCTCCGACGACCGCCAGACCACTCAGGGCGTCAGGTGCGGTACGTACCTCGTGTCCTCGCTTTTCGAGCGAGAAGGAGACGAGGCGTACGATGTGTGGCTCGTCGTCGACGACCAGGATCCGCGCCACGCTCACTTCACCCCCTGGTCGAGGATCTGCTCGACCCGAACCGCGAGATCCTCGGCGGAGAACGGTTTGTCGACCTGCCCGACGGTGAGATTGAGTAGGTCGATGTGTTTGTGATCGATCCGGTGAGCGGTCATGACCACGATCGGGATGTCCTTGGTCCTCTCGTGGGTCTTGATCTCCTGGATGACCTGATAGCCATCCATCACCGGCATCTTGAGATCGAGCAGAATAAGGTCGGGAAGCTTGCGCTCCACCGCAGCCATCGTCTCGCGGCCGTTGTAGGCTTGCGCTACCGCGAAACCCTTGTTGCGCAGCAGGCGCGTCAGAACGTCGACTATGTGCTTATCGTCGTCTGCGATCACCGCCAGCGGCGACTCTTTGATTCCGACAAGCCCATCGATGATACGCATCAGCCGCTTCTGATCGATCGGCTTCTCAAGATAGTCCGCCGCCCCGTGACGCAGGCTCTTGCCTTCGTCGCAGACGATCGAAAGAACCACGATCGGGACCTCGGCGGTCCTGGGATCGTCCTTGAACTGCTGCAAGAGCTCGAACCCGTCGACGTCGTCGAGCATGACGTCGAGGGTGATCAGGCACGGGGTCATCTCCTCGAGTCTCTTGCGTGCCTCGACCGCCGAGGTGGCCTTGACGACATCGTATCCACGCTTGCGAAGGTAGGTCTCCACGAGATCGGCGATCTCGGGGTCGTGGTCGATCACGAGGACCGTGCCCGTTGCTTTGGCCGGACCAGACACCGGAGGGGTACGAACGAGTTCCTCCGGTGCCGCCGGGACGGTGAACGAGAATGTCGACCCCTCGCCTGCCATACTCTTCGCCCAGATGCGACCACCCTGGAGCTCAACCACGCTCTTGCAGATCGACAGGCCGAGTCCCGTCCCGCCGATCTCGCGCGTCAGTGAGGAGTCGACGCGGAAGAACTTGGTGAAGAGCTGCCGCTGGTCCTCGTCGCTGATCCCGATGCCGGTGTCGGTGACCGAGAGGACGACCTCGCCCCCTTGCCGTTTCGCCTCGATGGTCACCGAGCCTCCGCCGGGTGAGTACTTGATCGCGTTGCTCACGAGGTTCATCAGCACCTGACCGGTCCGATCCCGATCACCGGCCATGCTCGGAAGTCCCCGGGCGACGTGGCTGTTAAGCGTCACCTTTTGCGTGTCGGCCACGGCTCCGAAGGTATCCATGACATTCTCGATGATCTCGCCCGCATCGAGCGGCTCGATCTTGAGGTGCACGCGTCCCGACTCGATGCGCGATATGTCGAGCAGGTCGTTGATGAGCGAAACGAGCCTGTCAGAGTTCTCCTGCACGATCTGGAGGAACTCGCGCTGGATGTCGTTGATCTCGCCCGCGTCACCATCGACGATCAAGTCCACGTACCCCTTGATTGATGTGAGAGGCGTGCGGAGCTCGTGGCTCACCATCGAAACGAACTCGTTCTTCATGACTGCGATCTCACGCGCCGCTGTCACATCGTGCAGCGTGCTGACACCCCCAAGATAGCGGCCCATCCGGTCAACAACAGGGTTCGTTCGTATCTCGAGAACGCGATGCTCGGGCTCGGTGATGGCCACCTCGGCTACGCCGGCTGTCCCAAGTTCGCCGAGGAGCGGCGCGTTCTGCTGGAAGACCTCGCACCTGACGCACCGCTCCTGCTTGTCGCGGAATACGAGTGGCTTGCCGTCTTCGCCCGGAGTCCCGCATCTGAGCCAACAGCGAAGATCGGTCTCGTCGCGGAACTGCGCGCACTCGATGCGCCCACACCCGAGGATCTCCCAACATGGTCGCGCTCCCTCGACGTTCGGGATCTCCACGCCGAGGAGGTCTGCGAGGCGCACACACTCTCCGACCGAGCTACGGATGTTCGGGCCGAGAAGTTCGACGGCTGCGGGGTTCACGTACGTGATGCGGCTGTCCGGGGTGAAGACGATCAGGCCGTCGCCTGCCCCGGCGAGGATCGCCTCGGCATGGTCCTGCTGCTTGATGAGTTCGGTGTCGTCGCGCAGGACGACCGCCATCCCCGCACCGTCACCCTGCTCGAACGGCACGAGCTTGCAGGTGAGAACGCGCTCCCCCGGAGTGACCACGATCGACGTACCGGGAGGAGGCGTCTGCTCAAGCTGCGCGCGAACGGCTTCGGCCAGCCCGGCACATCCGATGCCACCGATGTCGGTGCCCACCGCCTCGGAACGTTCTACGCCGAGGAGTTCCTCGGCCGTCTCGTTGAGGACGCGCACGCGCGCATCCTGGTCGACGACGATGAAACCCTCAGAGGCGTTCGCCATGAGAGCCCGAATATGAAACTCGGATCGGTCCTTGCGCGTCTTGTCCCCCATAGAACCTCCCGGCGTGCGGGGCCGCTCATGGTAGTATTCGACAGGAAGCGTCCGATACCCTGCCAGGGTGATTGTACGCACAGTATCGCTCGAACAGGTCGACAGATCCTCAGGGGGCGGGATTCGTCGTGGGAGCTCAGCGAGTACTCATCGCAGACGACAATAGGTTCATCCGCACACTGGTGAAGGCTGCGCTCGCTCCGGACGATTACGACATCGTCGAGGCCGTCGACGGCGTGGATGCCTTTGAGAAGATCGGGTCCGAGGCGCCCGATCTCGTACTGCTCGACCTGGTGATGCCGGGAATGAGTGGTTTCGAGGTCCTTGAGCGAATGGGTGCCGGAGGTTCTGGCCCCCCGTGCCCAGTCATGATGCTCACGACGGCCGCATCAGCTGCGGATCTTGAGCGCGCCAGCGCGATCGGCGCAGCTGACTACCTCGTCAAGCCGTTCGACAAGAACGAACTGCGCGAGAAGGTCGCCGCCCTGCTCGCGGAGTAGCGGTAACCCGCCCTTACGCTGCTCGCGTGGCGTCCGTCGCAGGCCGCAACTCCGCTGGCGCCGCGACGGTCCGGGGCGCCGGTGGCTTAGTGACGAACGTGAGGGCTCCCGCGAAGATGCACAGTCCTGCGGCGACCGCATACGCAGCCGAGTAGGTGCCGGTTGCGTCCACGATCGAACCGGCAGTCAGTGACCCGAACACACCGCCCACTCCCCAGGCAGTGAATACGAGCCCATAGTTCACGCCGAGGTGCGCAGTGCCGAAGTACCCTGCGGTCGTCGACGGGAAGAGCGAGAGGTTGGCGCCGTAGCAGAAGCCCACCGCTGCGGCGACCGGCACGAGTGCGAGCGGCGTGGAGGAGACTGCGAGCGCTCCCATGACCGCCGCCTGCGCAACGAACACTACGAGCATCGTGCGGATACCACCGATACGGTCCGAGACGATACCCGCGACGACGCGTCCGGCCGCATTCCCGACCGCGAGCACGGCAACCAAGACGAATCCCAGTTCGATGCCGCTCAACTGCGATGCCGCGATGTTGGCCATGTGACCGATGATCATGAGTCCCGCGAACGCCGAGAACACGTACATGAACCACAGCAGCACGAACTGCCGGGTGCGCACCATCTCGGTCCAGTCGTAGTCGCGGACCGGATGCGACCGCTCACCGTCGATCGGCGCTGTCGCGAGGCCTGCGGCCGCTGCGACCTGCACGCGAGGTGCAGGAGGGCTGCCAGCGGGCACGTATCCTGCGGGCGGGTTGGCGAGCAGTTGGGCGAGTCCGACGCAGACGACCACGAACACGAGACCGAGTACCCGGAAGGTGCCAGCGATTCCCACAGAAGCGAGCAGCACGCTCGTCAGCGGCGCGATGTAGACACTCGCCAGGCCGAATCCTGCGACGACGATTCCGGTGATGAGACCCTTGCGGTGAGGAGGGAACCACTTGACCGCAGCGGGCGTCGCTGAAGCGTACCCGAGCCCGATGCCGAGCCCGGCAAGCAAACCGAATCCGACTAAGATCGGCCACGTCCGTTCAGGAGTGGAGAAGCTCGCGACGATAAGTCCGCCACCGGTGAAGATGCCGCCGAACGTGGCGACCACCCTCGGCCCGAAACGGTCCTGTGCGCGGCCCGCGAACACCATGGAGAGCGCGAACACCCCGACAGCGATCGCGTATGGAAGGCTCGCCTGCCCCGATGACCAACCCCATGAGGCGGTCAATTGCTTCGCGATGACGCTCCAGGCGTAGAGCACGCCGAGCGCGAGGTTGATACCGAGTCCTGCAAGCGTGACGATCCAGCCACGCGACAGCCTGGCGTTCCGGCCCATAACGGTCGTCCCTCCCGTTGGGTCTGTTGGTGCGGTTCACATGTGCCGCGCGTCGCCACCCCCGTGGGCCGCATCGGCATCAGCCATTCAGTATGGCCGAGGAACTCGACGGGAACCACACCATGACCGCGACCTATCCGGTCAGCGGCGGCTCGTGCTCGGTGGGCGGAGGTACACGCCAGACCCGTCATGGAGGAACGCCCCATCCGACACCACAAGGGTCCCGCATCCGCAGGACCCTTGCACACCACGAGGGCTAGTGCCCCATCTCGCTCGAACTACTTCGCGCCCTCGCCGATCGATATCCTGGTCGTCTTGGGCTTCGCGGCCTCGAGCGCCTTGGGTACGTGCACTTCGAGGATGCCGTCTGTGTAGTCGGCCCTGATGGCGCCAGCATCGACTCCCTCGGGCAGGACCATCGAGCGCTCGAACGTCCCGTAGCTCGACTCCCGGATGAGCCAGCCTTCGCCCTCGCGCTCCTCCTCCGCCGTGCGCTCGCCCCTGATCGTCAGCACTCCGTCGGTCACCTCGATGTCGACCGCATCCGGATCGATGCCCGGTAGCTCGGCCCGCACGACGATGTCGTCGCCCTTGGCCTTCACATCGATCTTGGGCATCCAGGCCACAGCCGCCGATGTCTCGCCTCTGCCCTCGCCGCTTCCCATCCGTGAGAAGATGCGGTCCATATCGCGCTGCATACGCAGCATCTCTCCGAACGGGTCCCAACGCATGATCGCCATGGTCACATCACCTCCGTCGTCTCGTGCGCCCCCCGTCATGGCGAACGGCGGTGCGCAGCACTTGAAACCTCTCTAGGTACTCGCTACGTGACCGCTATACCGTCATCCACCACGTCCACCCTCACGGTCGACCCATCGCTCACCGAGCCCTCGATGAGACCCTTGGCCACCTGGTC